>DASZDM010000241.1:0-1883 GCA_035942015.1 Acidimicrobiales bacterium
TGGAGGCGGCCGGCTACGTCCTCCGGTTCATGCGTCCCGTCGACAGCCGCAGGAACCTGTCCAATCTCTACTACTTCCGGGTGCCCCAAGGCCCCATCCCACAGCACCGTCCTGGCCAACGGCGTCGGCCGCGAAGAGCCAGGTCACCTAGGCGGACCCTAGAGACCGGCGGAACCTCCAAGGTTTTAGAACCCTCCTGTCGCGCGGGGGCCGCGAAGCCCGCCCCCCCGCAACGAAAGCCAGGTTGGCGACGCGACATGCCTTCGAACCCGGCGCCGACCGCCCAGCTGTCGCCGATCTCGTCACTGGCGCTCCATGCTCAGCCTCCCGACGACCCAACCATCGTCCAAACGAGCATCCGCGAAGCCCGAGAGAAGCTCCAACGCCTACGCGAGACCAACCCCATCGGCCCTTACGGGCCGAAAAGGCGGCCCGCCTCCGGCGGGCCAGGCTTTTGAAGAAGGAAGGGCGCCTAGACCAGCCCCGTCGCCGTGCACGATCCCCGTGCTGTACGCCGCTACCCCCCGGGAAACGGCTCGTTGTCGTCGTACAGCTCGACACACACCTCGCCGAGCACGTTGACCTGGACGCGTGGAGGTTCGAGACCGGGCAACCGGGGAGGGGCCCCGGGGACGGGGATCACCGGCGTGGGATTGCCCGTCTGTTCAGCAATGGCGGCGTTGACCTGTGCCGTCGTCTCGTGGACGAGCTCGATCCCCCGAGTGAGCGACTTGCGTGGCCACAGCGCTTGGGCGATCTGCTCGGCCGACACACCCTCGGGGTGCACGGCCAGATAGACCATCAGCTCGAGTCCCTTGTCGCTCAGTTCCAGCCGTCGCGGCATCTCACGCTCCTTCGGTCAGGCTGTGCAGACGACCTCCATCCTTGCCGACGGGTGTGACACAGCCTGTGGCCCGGTGATTCCGACCGAATCACGCCAGGTCGTCCCGTCCCGGCGCGCACAGCCGCAGCGCCCCGCCCGTTGCCGTGACACCGCCGTCGGGGTGGCGATCGAGCTTGCCGCTGTCGATGAGCTGGTAGACCCGGCCCCGGCTGACGCCGAGCATCGCCAGTCCACGCCCGGCTGTACGCCCGATTCGGTTTCGTACCGGCCCCGGAGCACGGGCCGCTCGCCCTGATTCGGCCGGGCGGTGGCTCCACCTCCGGCCGGGAAAACGGGCGGCCGTGAACTTTGGCGCGGGCTGCGCTGAGGAGAGCCCCAGTGGGGATGACATGGGCTACCCTCTTAGGCTATGGACAGCCGTAGCTTTGCCTTCGATCACCGGGCCCACGCTGGCTCGGTCGTCGACCACCTCACCGAGGAGTTCGACCGCCGCCTGGCGGGCCCCGTGGGGACCGTCCGGTCCGTGATCGACGAGGGTCGCACGATCGGCGGCCTGGTCACCTCCGGTCTGGTCAGCAGCGTCGAGGAGTTCGTCCGCTTGGCCGACTCTCGTTCGGAGATCGAGGCCATCACACCAAGGGTCGACTCCCTGGCGGACTTGCGGTCTGTGATAGACGAGCGCTTCACGATCGGCGGCCTGGTCAGCAGCGCCGAGGAGTTCGACCGCCGCCTGGCGGGCCCCGTGGGGACCGTCCGGTCCGTGATCGACGAGGGTCGCACGATCGGCGGCCTGGCCGACGTGCGCTCGGTGTTCGACCACCTCACCGGGCTGGACCACCACCGCCTGGCCGGACTCGTCCCGCTGATGGAGGAGCAAGTCGGGCGCATCACCGACGTCGACCGCCTAGCCGGCCAACTCTCTGACGCGAGTGGTTTTCGCCCAACCATTGAGCCAGCTGGCGTCCCGGCCGCCACCCTCCTCCTCATCCTGCTTGCTTTTGCAGTGACAAGAGCAGGCCTCGGGGACACTGTGCTGGAG
>DASZDM010000242.1:0-9808 GCA_035942015.1 Acidimicrobiales bacterium
GGCTGGGGGGTCGCCGGTCGTGGAGATCATGATCCCCCTCACCATCAGTCGTGAGGAGTTGGCTCTGGCCCGGGGCTGGGTGGAAACCGCCATCGCCGAGGCCGCCGCCGCCGGTGCCAAGGGCACCGGTATCGACGTCACTATCGGCACCATGATCGAGACACCGAGGGCGGCCCTCCTGGCCGCCGAGGTGGCCGAGGTCTCCGACTTCTTCTCCTTCGGGACCAACGACCTCACCCAGATGGCACTGGGCTTCAGCCGCGACGACATCGAGGGTCGGGTCATGGGCCCCTACCTCGAGCACGGTCTGCTGGCTCGCAACCCGTTCGAGACCATCGATCGGCCCGGGGTCGGCGAGCTGGTGCGCATGGGGGCCACCCGAGGTCGCTCGGCCAAGCCCGGGCTCAAGCTGGGGGTCTGCGGCGAACACGGCGGCGATCCTGAATCGATCGAGCTGTTCTTCGACGCCGGCCTCGACTACGTGTCCTGCTCTCCGTATCGGGTACCGATCGCCCGTCTCGCAGCCGCTCAGGCGGTGCTCGGCGCCGGCGCCGGTGCCAATGACACCCGCTGACGAGCCAGACTGATCCGATGTCTTCTCCAACGCTGGCCGCCGAGGCTGCCGACGGCGCCAACTTCGTCAGCTTCGAGGTCCTGCCCTGGCAATGGGCTGCGTTCCTCGCCCTGGTGGCGGTGCTGCTGTTGGTCGACGTCCTCATCATCCATCGCCGTCCTCATGCCGTCAGCCTCAAGGAAGCGGCCATCGAGAGCGCGGTGTGGATCAGCATCGGCACCGCCTTCACCCTGGTCATCCTCGGTTGGCAGGGAGGGCAGGCGGCCGGGGAGTACCTGGCCGGGTACCTGATCGAAAAGAGCCTGTCGGTCGACAACGTCTTCGTCTGGGCCGTGATCCTGTCCTATTTCAAGGTGCCGCCCATGTACCAGTTCCGGGTGCTGTTCTGGGGCATCTTCGGGGCGCTGGTGCTTCGGGCCATCTTCATCTTCGCCGGCGTGGCCCTCATCGAGCGCTTCGACTTCGTCCTCTACGTCTTCGGGGCGCTCCTGCTCTACTCGGCGTTCAAGATCGCCCGCCACCAGGAGGCCGAGGTCGACCCCGAGCACAGCCTGGTGCTGCGCGCGGTACGCAAACTGGTCCCGTCCACCCCGAACTACGACGGCCAGAAGCTGTTCACCAGGGAGAACGGGAAGCTCCTGGCCACCCCGTTGTTCGCGGTACTGATCATGGTGGAGAGCACCGACGTGGTCTTTGCCGTCGACTCGATCCCCGCCATCCTCGCCGTGAGCCGGGAGGAGTTCATCGTCTTCAGCTCCAACGCCTTCGCCATCCTCGGTCTGCGGGCGCTGTACTTCCTCCTGGCCGGGATGGCCGGTCGCTTCCGCTACCTCAACATCGGCCTCGGCGTGATCCTGGCCTTCGTCGGGGTGAAGATGTTGATCGCCGAGTTCTACCACTTCCCAACCTTTGCTTCACTGGCCGTGATCGCCACCGTGCTCACCGTGGCCATCGTGGCCTCGCTACGGGCTGACAAGCGAGAGCGGGTGAGCTCCTAAAGTCTCGTACCGGGGGCCGCCGGCGGGTACTACCGTTTGGCCTGATGGGCATCGCCACTGAGGACATCGACCGGGTCCGGGCGGCGACCGATCTGGTGGCCGTGGTGGGGGAGCAGGTGGCGCTGCGGCGGTCCGGAAGCCGATGGGTCGGCCTGTGCCCGTTCCACACCGAGCGCACCCCGTCCTTCTCGGTCAACGCCGAGTTGGGGTTCTACTTCTGCTTCGGCTGTCAGGCCAAGGGCGACGCCATCACCTTCGTCCGGGAGACCCGCCAACTCGATTTCGTGGGGGCGGTGGAGTCCCTGGCCGGCCGGGTCGGGATAGAGCTGCACTACGACAGCCCTCGGGAGACGGGGGAGCGTCAACGCCGGACTCGCCTGGTCGACGCCATGTCACGGGCGGTGACGTGGTACCACGAACGGCTGCTGTCCAGCCCCGATGCCGCCGATGCCCGTCACTATCTCCGGTCTCGGGGCTACGACGGCGAGGTGGTACGCCAGTTCCAGCTCGGGTGGGCTCCCGAGGGGTGGGACGACCTGTGCCGGGCGCTGTCCCTGCCGGCCGACGTGGCCAGGAACACCGGCCTCGGCTTCGTCAACAAGCGCAACCGGCTGCAGGACAGCTTCCGATCCCGCATCATGTTCCCCATCTTCGACGCCCGGGGCGACGCGGTGGCCTTCGGCGGTCGGGTGCTGCCGGGGGCGGAGGGGCACAAGTACAAGAACTCCGCCGCCAACCCGCTCTACGACAAGGGTGAGGTGCTCTACGGCCTCAACTGGGCCAAGACCAAGGTCGTGGAGCACGGCGAGGTCGTGGTCTGCGAGGGTTACACCGATGTCATCGGGCTCGCGGCAGCCGGCGTTCCGCAGGCCGTCGCCACCTGCGGGACATCCCTCACCGAGCGACATGTGGCCACGCTGCGGCGCTTCGCCTCCCGCGTCGTGTTGGCCTTCGATGCCGACGGAGCCGGCCAGGCTGCCGCTGAACGGGTCTACGGGTGGGAGCGCCGCTACGAGGTCGACGTGTTCGTGGTCAGCCTTCCGCCTGGGGACAAGGACCCGGCCGATCTGGCTCGCCACGACCCGGACGCGCTGCGCCGAGCGGTAGCCGAGGCCAGGCCGTTTCTGGCCTTCCGCCTCGATCGCCTGCTCGCCGATGCACCCCTGGTGTCGGTCGAGTCCCGGGCCCGCGCCGCCGCCGCCGCTGCTGCCCTCATTGTCGAGCACCCCAACCAGATCGTGCGGGAGGACTACGCCGCCCAGGTGGCCCTCCGCCTCGGGGTACGGCCCGAGCATCTGTTGCAGGGCCAAGGCGGTGACCGCCGGCGGCTGTCGTCGGCGGTCGACGTGCGCGGGGGCAGCGGCGGTCGCAGGAGCAGAACAGAGACGGCATCGCTGCTCGCCCTCAGCCTCGCCGTCCACCAGCCTGAGGTGGTGTCCGAATTCCTTCACGAGGCGCTCTTCGCCGACCCTGTCGAGTTGTGCGCCTATCAGGCGCTGGCCCGCTCTGCGACCCTTCAGGAGGCGGTGGCGGGCGTGCCCCCCGAGGTCTCGGAGCTGCTCCTGCGCCTGGCCGTCGAGGAGGTGGTCGACGCCGATGCCGAAGCGGTGGTGGCGCGGCTGATCGACGAGGCGGCGTCGAGGGTCCTGGCGGGCATGGATGCCGACTTCCGGAGCGGGACGTCCTCGGGGCAGGATCCGCAGGTGATCGGCTGGCTCAAGCTCAGGATCGAGGACCTCCGTGACGACACCACCCGCACCGACGCAGTGGAGGAGCTGCTCCCCTTCGTGGTGGCCCGGGCGCAGCCAAAGGAGGCGGGAGAGACGTCGTGACGGCTCCGCCGGCGGGTCCTGACCCGGGGTTGGCATTGGCCGAGCTCCGCCGCCTCATTGCCCTCGGCCGGGACCAGGGAACCATCACCGTCGACGAGCTGTTGGTCGGTCTGGGGTGTCCCGAGCCCACACCGTCGTTCATCGAAGCGATCACCGAGCTGCTCGCCGGGCACGGCATCACCGTGGACCCCGAGGAACCCCACGCCGAGCCGGCCACGACCGAGCCCCACGACGTCAAGCGTCCGCCGAGCACCCGCGTCAGCCACCCCACACCGTTGTCCTGGCTCACCTCGCCGGACCGGAAGCTGTCGCCGGCCGGCGTCCCCCTCGGTGCCACGTCGGATCCGGTGCGAATGTACCTGAGGGAGATCGGCCGAGTTGCGCTGTTGCGGGCCGACGAGGAGGTGTCGCTGGCCGAGCGCATCAAGGCGGGGGTCGAAGCGGGGGAGCGCCGGCGAGCCCTGCGTGCGGTCGGCGACCTCGATCCTCGGCTCGAAGCATCGCTGGCGGCGGTGGAGGCTGACGGCTATGAGGCCCGCCAAGCCCTGATCCAAGCCAACCTGCGCCTTGTGGTGTCGATCGCCAAGCGATATGCAGGCCGGGGGATGCTGCTGCTCGACCTCATCCAGGAGGGCAACCTGGGGGTGATACGGGCGGTGGAGAAGTTCGACCACACCAAGGGCTTCAAGTTCTCCACCTATGCAACGTGGTGGATCCGCCAAGCCGTGACCCGGGCCATTGCCGACCAGGCACGAACCATACGGATCCCGGTTCATGTGGTGGAGAACGTCAACAAGGTCACGCGCGCCCAGCGCCAACTGCTCCAGGAGCTGGAGTGTGAGCCCACGCCGGAGCAAGTGGCTGATCGGGTCGGCATGACGGCGGCCCAGGTGCGCGACATCCACCGCATCTCCCAGGACCCGCTGTCACTGGATTCGCCCCTGGGTGACGAGGACGAAGCGCGCCTCGGTGACTTCATCGAGGACCGCGACGCCGAGGTGCCGGCTGACGTCGCCATCCGTGAGCTGTTGAGCGAGGCGGTTGAGGAGGTCCTGCAGGAGCTGAGCGAGCGTGAGAGGGACATCGTGCGTCTGCGCTTCGGTCTCGACGGCCGGGGCAAGGCGTGCACCCTCGAGGAGGTGGGTCGGGAGTTCGGGGTGACACGCGAGCGCATCCGCCAGATCGAGTCCAAGACCCTGGCCAAGCTGCGCCACCCGCAGCGCAGTGCCAAGCTGCGCGACTACCTCGGTCCCTGAGGCCTACCTTGCGAGCAGGTCCCGTACCTCGGCGTCGACCGGTCGTTCGATGTCGACCGCGGCGCCGAAGTCTTGGTAGCGGATCTCGAAGTGCTGGGACACGGTGCCGGTGGGCGTAGGGACGGCGTGCTCGTAGACGAGCCGTCGTAGCCGGTCGGCCTCGTCGAGCTCAACCTCCACCTCGAGTCGGCGGGCGCCGAGGCGATCGAGAAATCGCTGGAGGGCCGCGAGGTCGTGTGGGGTGGCACCCGCGCTGGCCGCGGCGGAGAGGTCGACCATGGCCCGGAGCGTCGTGGTGCCCCCGTCGGCCCGACCGGACTGGCGAAGCTCCCGTACCGACGAGACGTCGACCCCGTTGAGAAGGGCGATGGGAGCACCGACGTCGCTGCCGGCAAGACCGGTGAGCGGCGCCAGGCCGAGGGCGTCGGCGCCGGGTTGAGCGGTGGCCATGGGGTCGATGCGCACCCATGGAGCGGAGGCGCCCGAGAATGACGTGAGCATCGGAGCACGGACGTAGACGAGGCCGTCGGACGAGATCGTCTCCAACTCGGTACCCCTCGTGAGGGCCATTCCCATGGCATCGGACAGATCGAGGATCGATCGAGATTCCCCGGCCAGGAAGTCGATCTCCCCCTCGCCCCGAAATGTGAGCGGCTCGGAGCGGCCGGGCAGGCTGCCGACGGTGGCGATGATGGTGGTGTGGGCGGTGCCGGCGGCGGCAGTGGCGGCCGGGGCCCGAGCGAGGCGAACGGCGGCGGCGGTTTCTCCCTCGGGCGCTGTTGCCACGCTGTTCCCCTGCCTGGGGACGATGTCGGCGGGAGCATCCTTCTCGGCGCAGGAGACCAGCAGGAAGGCAAGAACGGGGACGACAACGGCAAGGCGACCCATGATGATTCCTCACTCGAGGCGGCGGGGCGGCTCCAAGAGCGAGGGACACGAAAGTCCATCAGAAGTATGCGGGGTCGTCCCTCCTTCGTCAACGGCGGGGAACGGCACGGCATCGTCGTGCCGATACCCACGCTCGCCTCCTACCCTGAGCGACGATGGTCACGTCGCACTACGAGATCCTGGGCGTGGCCCCGACCGCCAGTGCTCACGAGATTCGGGCGGCATTTCGACGACGCGCCCGTGACGTGCACCCCGATCGACAACCCGGGAGCCAGACACCCGGCTCCGACGAGGAGGCGAGATCGAGACACGCGGATGAAGCCATGCGGCAGCTCAACGAAGCCTGGCGGGTGTTGGGCGATCCGGGGCGGCGACGTGCCTACGACCAGGCACTGCTCGCTGGGCTGCCCATCCGGCCGGTGCCCGGCCGGATGGTGGACGATCTCGACGACCGGCCGTACTTCCATGCCCCGGCGGAGCCGGGCGACCTCGGCATGGTGCTGGCCCGGGGTCTTCCGTGGGCTGCGGCCATCGTCGTGCTGGTGGGCATCTTCATCTTCACCGCATTCGCCGGCGGATCTGAGGACAACGGCGAGGTCTCCGGGTCCGACCTCGTCGGATCTTGCGTGCGCCTGGAGCGGGGTGGAGTGGTGACGAAGGTGCCGTGCGACGAGCCGAACAGCGGGAGGGTGGACCTGGTGACGGTTCGTTCGTCGTTGTGCCCCGAGGGTTCGGACTCGGCTCGACTCCCCGGCGAGGGGAGCTGGCTCTGTCTGCGAGCCCCTTAGGGCCCGGCGTAAGGCCCTAAGGGCCATCATCGCAGCCGTCACCCCGCCGATCGGCGGTCGGCCCGGCGGAAGGGCGTCGGTACCATGGCGGACATGGCCGCACCGTTCGCGCCGTGGTCCTTGGCAGGGGAGTCCGTTGTCACCCTGGCCCGGTGCTCCGAACGCCTCGGCCCGGTGCCGTGCGGCCTTACCTCCGTGCCGGGGCCGGCGCTCATCGCCGCCGTGAGCTTCAGCGAGTCGCCGGTCGGGCCCTACCTCGAGTTGGTGATCGCTGAACCGGCCCGGCTGGGGATGCGGGTGGGGTGGTGCGTCACCACCATGGTGGTCGACTCACCCGAGTCGCGGGTCGGCGGTCGGCTCAACTGGGGGTTCCCCAAGGAGCTGGGCTCTCTGACGTGGCGGCGCGACGGTTCGTGGATCGAGCTTCACTGGGTGGAGCGAGACATCGTCGTGAGGGGACGGCCCGGCGGTCCGCCCCTTCCCGGCCTCGCGCCGGTCCGCATGCTCCAGCACCGCAGCGACGGACCTGTCGTCATTCCCGGTCGCCTCCGTGGTCGGGCCAAGCTGGCCGCGGTGGAGGTGCAGACGCCCCCAGGCGACCCACTCGCCCCGCTGAACGGGCGCCACCCCGGTGTCCATGTGGCCGGCATGAGGATGCGCTTGCGCCCGGCGCGCCACCCCGTAGGCGCGGCTTCGACCTTGCGGGCCCCCCTGAGAGCTCCCGAGCCCGCGCTATCTTTGGGGAACTCGGGGCGATTGGCTCAGCGGTAGAGCGCTGCCTTCACACGGCAGAGGTCACTGGTTCGATCCCAGTATCGCCCACGGTAGAAGTCCTAGTCACAGTGTTGCCCGATGAACCTTTCTTACTTCTCAAGTGGTCGTGCCACTAGGAGAGCGGTTCCTAGGCGGCAAGCAGGCGATTCAGACGGCGATGGCGGGGCCTCGCGGAGGTCGCCAAGCCGGGCTAGGGGCATCGTTGGCGTCGACGCCGTCCTCGGAATGAGCGTCGTCGCCGACGGTCATCCGCCGGTCCGAATTGGACCTCCCGGGGCGTGCGCCGAGCCGTCGGCCACGCCGCCACCGCCCGCAACGGAGGCTCGGATCAAGCCAGCAGCCTCCGAAGTCTGCCCACTCAGAGCTGGCAATTGCGATCGGTACTGTGAATTGAGGCGGCGCCATGGCGAGAAGGTGGTCACCTCCCGCCGACATGTTCGGTGTCAGCTTCTGCGGTAGAGGCGCGCGGTCACGGGTGCGAAGACGGCAGTCAGGGCGACTGCAGCTGCGAGGACGATGGCGACGTCGCTGGATTCGGCGTTGCCGTCCATGAGACCACGCGAGGTGGTCGCGAGGATCGAAATGGGATTGACGTCGACGAAAGCCTCGAGCGCGAACGGCAGCGTTTCCGGTTCCACAAAGACGTTAGAGAGGAAGGTCAAGGGGAAGATGCCCATGAAGCCGGCGTTCATCACCGCGCTCGGTGAGCGCAGGAGGAGCCCTATCGTGGTAAAGAGCCACGATAGGCCAAAGGCGAAGATCACGACCATCGCCAGCGCCGCCACAACACCCCCGACGCCCGCGGCCGGCCGGAAGCCCAGGACGAGGCCGAGCAGGATGATCACCGTGCCGTTGGCCAGGTAGCGCGTGCTGTCGCCGAGCATCGACCCGAGCAGGGGAGCGCCTCCCCAGATGGGTAGCGAGCGGAACCGGTCGACCACCCCCTTGGTCAGGTCGGTATTCAAGGCGACCCCGGAGTACACGGTGGTGAACAGAACCGACATCACGAGGATCCCCGGGAGGAGGTAGTCGAGGTACTCACGGGTGGAACCCGCGACCGCCCCGCCGAAGATGTACGTGAACAAGAGAACGAACATCACCGGCGTGATCGTCACGTCGAGCAGCTGTTCGGGGACGTGCTTGACCTTCAGCATCCCCCGCCAGGCGAAGGTCATGGCGGCCGACAGCCCACCCGCTTGCGGAGGGCGGGGGGTGGAGGCGATGGCGCGACGGACGGCTGCCTCGTCGGCCACCGATCCGGTGTCGAACTGGCTCGTGTCATTGACGCTCATACTGCTCGCTCCTCATCGACGTCCTCGGACTTGTCCTGAGGGGCAGGCTCGGCAGGGTGGCCGGTGAGCGCCAGGAAGACTTCGTCGAGGCTCGGTTGCCCCAGTGAAAAGGTGGCGATGCGCACGCCGTTGCCAGCCAGGCCGGCCACCGCGGTTGCCGCCCGCTCGGCGTCGGAGCACGACGCCGAGAGCGCAGCGGGATCGGCTTCGAGTATGACCGGCCCGAGCTGCCGCTCGAGGAAGCCTGCCGCCTCCGCCCGCTGCGCCGGGTCGAGCAGGCGCACCCGCAGCGATCCAAAGCCGACCGACGCCTTGAGCTGTCCCGGTGTGCCCTCGGCGATCACCCGGCCGTGGTCGATGACGGCGATCCCATCGGCCAGCTGGTCCGCCTCCTCGAGGTACTGCGTGCACAGGAGGATCGTGGTTCCCTCGGCGACGAACGCCCTGATGATGTCCCATACCTGGTTGCGAGACCGCGGGTCGAGGCCGGTGGTCGGCTCGTCCAGGAACATCAGTTCAGGGGTGACCACAATGCTGGCGGCGATGTCGAGTCGGCGCCGCATCCCGCCCGAGTAGTGCTTGACGACCCTCCCCGCCGCCTCGGTGAGCCCGAAGGCCTCGAGCAGCTCGGCGGCGCGGTCCTTCGTCGCCGAACGGCTGAGCCCGAGCAGGCGACCGAGCAGGATCAGGTTCTCGCGCCCGGTCAAGTCCTCGTCCACTGAAGCGAGCTGGCCCGTGAGGCTGATGCGGGAGCGGACCGCCGCCGCTCCGGAGACGATGTCGTGGCCAAGTACGGTGGCGGTGCCGGCGTCGGGACGGGTCAGCGTGGCCAACATCCGGATGGTCGTCGTCTTGCCGGCGCCGTTGGGCCCGAGCACTCCGTAGACCGAGCCTCGGCGAACGGCCAGATCGACGCCGTCGACAGCCCGGGCATCGCCGAACGACTTGACGAGCCCGGTGGCCTCGATGGCAAGAGGCGATGTTGGTGTCATCTGGCTCCTAGGAATTGGCATTGTCACGTATCGATGGAGACGGGTGCCGGGCGGAGAACTCATCGGTCGTGGAGCCGGAAACCGGTGAGGACCTCGCCGTCACGGTCGGCCAGCAACGCGATGCCGGCGGTCTCACCGGTCCCACGTGGTGGTCATCAGGTCGCCAAGTACCTGGGGGGAGTCCGGGATCGAAGGAGCCATGTGACAACAGGCAGTGCGGCTCCCCGGCACCACCGGTGCGCCACCCCCGGCCGGGCAGGGACGGCGTCAGCCCGCCCGCAGGTGCGCTGGGAACCCGAAGCGCTCGAAGCATTCGTCGGTGTCGAGGAAGGCGTGGACCTCGGCGATCCGGTCGCCACGCAGCTCCAGTACCTGGAGCGCCCACGCGGTGTGGCCGCCGGCGGGGTCGACCCG
>DASZDM010000243.1:0-1564 GCA_035942015.1 Acidimicrobiales bacterium
CGCCGACTGGCGCCGGGAGTACAACGACTACCGTCCCCACTCCGCCCTCGGGATGCTGACCCCGGCGGAGTTCGCTCGGCAGTGGCGGACCAACCAGCCACAGCTCACATAGCGGGTGGACCGATCATTGGGGTCCGGTCATGCTCGTCTCGTTGGGGCTCGTCGTTGAACGAGCTGTGCTCTCCCTCTCGGCACGACGACGGCCGTAGCATCCACCAGCAACATGCCGAGTCACGCCTCGACGCGGCGTGCGTGACGGAACGATTCGAGCTGCCGGCCACCGTTGAGGCCCCAGCCGCACCGGGTGCGACCTAAGTCGCGACGTCACCCACCCGCACAGCGTGCCCGGCTCGTCAGCGATCGAGCCAGCGCGAAGGAGCGTTCGGTGCTCCTCGCCCTCGACGCCGAGCCGTCGCCCACCGCCGCTCGAGGTCCGCGCGACCGGCACGTAGGAGCGGCCTCCTGAGCCATCAGAGGCCGCGGAGAGGGCAGACTGGGTCCAGTGTTCGTTCGCAGCTCCTGGGCGATTCGTTCCCCAAATCGAGCTTGGCTGCAGCCGGCCGGATCCCGGCTCGATGGGTAAGGTAGACGACGGGTTGGACGATTCGGTTCGGACGGTCCCACCCGACACGGAGAGATGGAAGCGATGGGCCGATCACCGAAGCGCCGAGGTCTCGGACAGCGGCTCTTGATCGCCACGCTCATCGGGTTTGCGCCTTTGGCCTTAGGCCTTGCCCAATTCCTGTGGTTCACGTCCTGGGGACAGAACGCGAGCGGTGGTGCCGGGTTCTACCTCGGTATTGCTGTAGCCCTCACTGGTGGCTCTCTGTTTGGCGCCGGTGCGTGCCTCTATGTGTCGAGCAAGGAATAGATACAGCTTGCATTGAAACTGGCGCCGATTTGGCAGCTCCGCGGCAACCGAGGCCAGCGCGAAGAAGCGTTCGGTGCTCCTCGTCGTCGACGCCGAGCCGTCGGCCGTCGGCCCTAGAGGTCCGCGCGAGCGGCACATAGGCGCCGTCTCTGACACGCTGCTCATGTGGAACTCGACGACCTCCCGGCCGCGGTGCGTGCGACAGCACGAGTCTTCGATAACGGCGAGGTCGCATGGCCTCGGCAGCATGCAGCAGCCGCGATCCAGGCGCTTGGTGAGAGCGGCTCCCTGATCCTCGGCCTCGATTTCCGGCGGGATGAGGGCAGGGGCCTCCGAGAAGAGCCGTGGAGCTCGATATGGCCCGCCGAGCGAACACGCGCAGAGTGTCGAAGAACGGTTGACCAAGCCCTTCACGACCTTCACCGCGGCTTGTGTTCCACGGAGCTCGAGACGTTCCCATGGGTGCTTGTCACGTGGGAGCCACTCGGCTAGGAGCGGCCCGAATGCCGGGATCGCCGGCGTCCGAGGCCAGCCCGAAGGAACGATCGATGCTCCTTGGCCGCGCGCCGGTGAGCTCTCTCGGGAGGCTCGCCAGGCTCCGGAAGAACGGCACGTAGGGGCGGCTACGTCTGGTCGATATCCAAGTAGATCACCTCGATTACGTCATCGACGCGAAGGTGGGCATAGACCGCG
>DASZDM010000244.1:0-8752 GCA_035942015.1 Acidimicrobiales bacterium
ACACACGGGCGCCACCCAGCCGGTGACGTCACGCCCACGTCTGGCCGGAGCCGACCTACCATGGTGTTGCTGAAGCGACGCACGCAAGACACTCCAAGGATGGCCGTTGGGTCTGCCAGGCATCTATCGCATGGGGGAGGCGGCGGACGCCGTCGGGCTGTCACCTCGTACGGTGCGCTACTACCGCACGGTCGGCTTAGCCTGGAAGCACCGATGAACTGATCCCGGGAGAGGCCGCGTATCCACTTGAAAGGCCTCCTGAGCTGGGACGATGACGGTCTCTTAGGTCATCAAAGCCACCAACTCGGGAGGCACTTTCAGTGGGTCGAGTATCGCACGGGATCGATCGCGTCGCAGTGAGCTTCGACGACCCCAACCTGGTGGCCAACGCCGGGCTCATCCTCGTCGGCACGCTGGTCGTGCGTCTCGGTCTCGAGCGGCTGGTGAACGCCACCGTCCGTCTCGGCGGACGCGTCGGCGGCGCGCTGCCCGGCCGCAAGGTCCTGACTTTGGTGCACGCCATCGTCGCCGGCGGCTCCCACATCGACCACGCCGACGTGCTGCGCTCGGGGGCCAGCGATGCGGTGCTACCACACCGGGTGATGGCCCCCTCCACGCTGGGAACCTTCCTGCGCGCCTTCACCTTCGGCCATGTGCGCCAGCTCGAGGCCGTGGTGGGCGAGACGCTGCGACGGGCGTGGTCGATGGGGGCGGGTCCGGGGAAGGGGCGCCTGGTCGTCGACGTCGACTCGACGATTTGCGAGGTGGCCGGCAAAGCCAAACAGGGAGCGGCCTTCGGCTACACGAAGGTTCTCGGCTACCACCCGATACTGGCCACCCGGGCTGGCACCGGGGAGATCCTCCATGCCCGAATGCGCAAGGGCTCGGCCAACACCGCCCGGGGCGCCGGGCGCTTCATCGAAGAATTGGTGGCTCGGGTGCGCCGGGCCGGGGCGGCCGGCGAGATCGTGCTGCGGGTCGACTCCGGGTTCTGGTCCTTCGACACCTTGGCCACCCTCGCCCGTCTCGACGTGCGCTACACGATGGCCGTGCGCACTGGGAACAAGGCGCTGGTCAAGGTGATCGCCGCCATCGACGACGACGCCTGGGCCGACATCGACTACACCCCCGACGGCCAGGCCCAGGTGGCGGAGACGACCTATAAGGGCCGGCGCCTCATCGTGCGCCGCACCCGGCTCACCGATCGGGCCCAGCGCCGGCTGTGGCCGGACTGGCGCCACCACGCATGCCTCACCGACCTCGACGGCACTGCAGCAGACGTCGACGCCTTCCACCGCCGCCACGCCGAGGTCGAGCTGGCCATCCGCGACCTCAAGGAGGGGGCGGGTCTGGAGCACGTGCCTTCGGGGCACTTCTTCGCCAACGGCGCCTGGCTGTGCTGCGCTGTGCTGGCTCACAACCTGCTGCGCTGGAGCGTCACCCTGGGCCGGCGGTCCCCGATCGACGAGCTGGTCGTGTCCCGCACCGTGCGCACCCGCCTCATCGCCATCCCCGCCCGCCTCGTCAACCGAGCCGGGACACCCACCCTGCGAGGTCCGCTCCACTGGCCGTGGGCGGGCTGGTTCACCGCTCGACTTGTTGCGCTGCGCGCCCTGCCTGACTCCGGCTGAGCACGCCTCGCGGCCGGCGCACCGCAGACGCTCACCTCGGCGCTGACAGCACGAATGACCACGACGCTCTGGACCGACGCGGCCACGCGTCGACGTCGAGCACAAACAGGCGGTCAGGACCGGAGTTGACCGGCTCGCCTACTGCAATGGGCCGTCAGCCAACGCCAATCGGTGCTTCCAGGTTTAGGTGAGACCCCTCGATGATCGTCGCCCGAGCAATAACGATCGTCAGGGTCCTGCGGGCTCTCGCCCGGGTCGATGCCGCCACCTGCCGGACACCCAGAACCGCTCGCCGTCATCTGCGGTGTACCTGAACAACAGCAGCCGCTGCCCGCCGTCGACCAGCAGGACACGAACGGCGTACCGCACTACTGCGCCTTCGGCGGCTGCCGTGGGCCAAGGAATCGTCCCCATTGACGCGTAGTGCCAAATCCGAAGGTTTGACCACCACGCTCCGCGAAGCGATTCGCCTAGGCCAGTAGGGTCGGCCTCATGGAGGGTGGAGTCCCCTATCCGCGATTCGCGACCGCGTAGCGAACTCGCCATACCGCCGGCTACGGGACCGGGGGGGCTGCGGTGGCGATGGCGACTGCGTCCTCCAACCAGTCCGGCCCCGGGGCCGGCCCCTCGATCAGCCACGTCGCGCCGGCCCGCGCATAGGAGAGCCGAAGCTCCGCGCTCGGCGCGATAGCCCAGACGACGACGTCGGAGGCTCGGCTCCGCCGAAACGTTGCAGTTCTGTGAGAACTGAGGCCACTTCCTCCGGCGTCGCCGGGCGCATTTCCCCTGGCGCCGAATACATAGGTGCGACGCCATCCCAGCGGGCGCCTCGACGAACACCTGCGCGTGATGGAAGTGATGCGGCGCACCAGATCGGAATCCGCGGCCGCTGGAGTGGCCGCGGCCGGAAACAAACGCCATCGATCTTGAAGTAGGCGCCCTCATGGTCCACCGCTTCTCCGGACCACAGGGCGTCGATCACCGTTAGCGCCTCGTCGAGAATTTCGCCATGACGCCTGCGGTCGGCGGCTCGCCAAGGGCCGCGTATTCCTCTTGGGCCGGAACGCCGAGTCCGACCCCGAGAATCGCTCGACCGCCGGAGAGGTGGTCGACGGTGCAGACCTGGCGGGCCAGGACCCATGGACGACGGCGTGGTAGAGGAGTGACCAGCGTGCCGAGGCGGATCCCCGTGGTCATCACAGCTGCCGCCGCGAGGGTCGTCCACGGCTCGGAAATGGGCGGCGGCGACGACCGGTCCACGACGATGTGGTCCCACAAGAAGAAGCCGTCCTAGCCGGCAGCTTCGCTCGACACGGCGAGCTCCACCAGACGGGAAGGATCGGCGAAGTTTGGGACGGAGAGGCCGTACCGCACGACGACATCTTCGCCGACCGGCGAGCGAGCCGCTCCCCAAGACAACGCGCCGCGTCTGGTGCATCTGGTTCGAGCAGTCCCATACGACAGGGCCAGCATGAGCATCGCTCCATAGCTGAACGCCGGGAGCACGATGCGGCTACGGATGGCTGGCTAAGCCCCACCCGGAACGCAGGCGACGAGGTGTCGCGCTCTCTCGATCAGACGGGGCGTGGGGCTTTCGGTCGGGTCGCCATTTGACAGGATTAGAGTTCACGACCCTCCATTAGAGGAGTCGCCCAGGACGCCCCCCTCGCGGTAGATCCGCCGGACCACGTCCTCGATGTCAGGCTCCTCGACCGTGAGGTCCTCGACTTCGTACGACGCCAGCATCCGCCCCACCACGTCGGCCGTCCGCTGGCTCCGAGGCACCTGAAGCCAGTGCCGACGGCCTTCCGACCGCAGGAGGATCGCGCCCTCGACCTCGACGGGCCCCTCCTGGAACAGGTCCACCACCAGGCCGCGCCCGACGTCAAATGCCTCGCGCAAACCCTCGACCGACCCGTCGTAGATCACTCGGCCGTGGTCGATGATCAAGATGCGTCGGCACAGCTGGACGATGTCGCCGAGGTCGTGGGTGGTCAGCACCGTCGTTGTGCCCTGCTCACGGTTGAGCTCGGCGAGGAACGACCGCACCGCGGCCTTGGCCTCGATGTCCAGTCCGATCGTCGGCTCGTCGAGGAACAGCACCCGCGGCGCCGGCAGGACGGCGGCGGCGAGCTCGCCTCGCATGCGCTGCCCCAGCGACAGCGCCCGGACCGGCCGCTCAAGCAGCGGCCCCAGTTCCAGCAGGTCGGTGAGCTGCGCGAGGCGGCATTGGAAGGCCAGCGGTTCGACGCCGTACAGGCGGCGGACGAGCTGGAAGGAGACCCGCAGCGGCAGGTCCCACCAGAGCTGCGAGCGCTGGCCGAACACGACGCCCATCCGCCGTGACAGCTTCCGGCGGTCGTCGCAGGGGACCAGGCCGTCGACCACGATCCGTCCCGCGGTCGGGCGGAGGATGCCGCACATCATCTTGATGGTGGTCGACTTCCCCGCACCGTTGGGGCCGACATAGCCCACGAACTCACCGTCGGCGATGTCGAAGTCCACGCCGTCGACAGCGGTTAGCTCGCTCCGCCGGGTGGAGAACCGCTTGGTCAGCCCTTGGGCGGAGATCACGATCCGGTGCTCTCGTAATGGCGGATGCCCCGACGCCAAGCGAGCAGCGAGAGGCCGCCGAAGACGCCGAGAACGATGGGAAGGAGCGGCAGGAGGCCGGGCCCGAGCAGACCAGGCCCGTCACGATCCAGGACGGTCAGCACGGGCACGTAGACGCACAGCCCAACGGGCACCAGGAAGGTGAAGATCAACCGCAGCGCACTGCTGTAGACCTCCAGCGGGAAGGCGGCGAGCCCCATGCCGCCGTTGGAGAGCAGAAGCGCGAAGTCCGATCCCTCCACGGTGCGGAAGGTCATCGCCGCACCGATGACCAGCGTGCTCAAGACGAACACCGCGGAGGAAACCGCAGCGGCGGCGAGCACCGCCGCCGTTCCCGGGGACAGGACGCCCAGAGAGTGCGCACTCCAGAGAACCACGCCGGCGCCGGCAACCGCCCGGAACACGAACCGCAGCTCGACGTCGGAGGTGAGCAGCCAGAGCAAGGGGGAGACGGGACGGGTCAGGATCTGGTCGAAGCGTCCGAGGCGGACGGTGTCGCCGAAGGTGTTCGGGTCGATGCCACGGCCGACGATCAGGGCCAGGCCTTCGCCGGTTCGGGCCACGCCGATGAGCATCACCACCTCCGGGCCCGACCAGCCGGCGATGGACCCGAAACGAGACACGAGCAGGAGTGGCGCCAGCGCCTCCATGGCCACGATCACGACGTCGCCGGCACTACGAAGCATGAGAAGGCGCGGAGAGCTGGCCAGGGACCGGAGCTTCGCCCCGGCCAGTGCCCCGTACGGGCTACCCACCGTGGATCACCATGCGCCGCTCCGCCGTTGCCATCACGGCGTGGCATGCCGCTGCCGCGATCAGCACCCAGCACGCCTGGACGGCCAAGGCCGATGCCGCGCCCCGACCGGTCGCCACCCGCACGGGCATGGCAAGCAGTCCTGACAGGGGACCGTACTCGCCGATCCAGCGCAGCGCACCGGGGAAGAACTCGACCGGCACCAGGAAGCCACCGGTGAACCACAGGAAGCCGAAGAGCATGGTCCACCACCCCCGGTAGTCCGGCGTCCAGAACGCCAGCGAGCCGAACAGGAAGCGCAACTCCGACGCTGCCACCGCGCACAACGCCAGCGACAGGGCGAGCATCACGACGCCGGGAGGCGTAGTCGGGAGCCGCAGGTCGAGGACGATGCCGGCGACCACGAGCTGGGGGAGGCCGCGGGTGGCGAGGGCAAAGCTCGACCGCCCGAGGTCGACGGCCAGGAGTCGCCCGAGGACGGCACCCGGCCTCACCAGCTCAGCGGCGAAGTCCCCCGACCGGACCGAGTCGGCGAACTCCCATATCCACGAGATGAACACCACCCCGAACACCACTTGGAGAATCCAGACGTAGGTGAGGACGGCGGTGATGTCGAGTCCCGCCACCTGATCCCGCTGTCGATACAGCGTCACGAACAGAGCCGAGCGGATGATGCCGAAGAAAACGTTCGCAGCAATGCCGACCGTCAGGGAGGCGACGTAGCGGGACTGGCGGCGGAACCCCGCCCAGTACAACGCCGCGTACCCGCCCACCGGGGGAGGCTAGGCCAGAAGCTCGCTGAGAACTATTGATTTGCGGGCCCGGGAGACGAGTATCAGGCCCAGGCCGGCGGCCGAGTCCATGCCGAGGGCGAAGCGAGTGGTCGCCGTCCAGTCGTCCGCCGGCGGGAACTACTTGGCGGCGTCCATCACGCCGAGATGGCCGTCGGAGCGCTCGATCGATTCGAAGGCGACGCCCGGAGCGCCGCCACCGGCCTGGCAGGCCAGGAGGACCTGGCCGAACGGGTCCCCGATGACCAGTCGCTTCCGATGGATCCGCTCGTCCTCCACCCCAGCGACGAAGGTTGCCGAGCGCTGGGGCTCGCAAGTCCTTTTCGGGCCTATGCGCCCCGAGGCCTGGGTTGACGTCGCGTTCCCTAGCCACCCTCCCGCACGGCCCGGTCTGGGCGTCACATAGCGCCGCCGTCGACGGTCACTCCGGCTCGAGGAAGCCCAGCAGCTCCGTCAGATCTGTTATCTCGTGGACATCCGCGGCCGGGTCCTCGTCACCATTGCGGAGGCGAAGCCCTCGCATCCCGAGATTGACGGCGGCGCGGACGTGTCCGGGATAGTCGTCGACGAAGGTCACGTCGGAGACGTCAGACCCGAGGAGCGCTCGGGCCATGTCGAACGACCGGTGGTCCGGCTTGGTCACCCCTTCTTCTCCGGAGATCACCATGGCTCGGATGTAGCGGTCGAGGTTGAGCTCGCGGTACCACCGATGCAGGGAGGGCCACGCATCGGAAAGGACCACCACCGGGATACCTCGCTGCTCGAGCTCGACCAGGACGGAGACCGTCCACCGATATGGCTCAACGGAGATGGTCGACTCCCAGCGAGTAGTGACCGCCTCGGCGAGGCGGCCGGCGCCCGTCGTCACCCCGACGCGGTCGAGGACGATCTCGTAGTACCGGAGCCATACGGCACGCTCGGCGCGCTCGTCGGCCAGGGGCACTGGATGAACCTCGTCCAGGTAGTCGCCGCCGGCGGCAAGCGCCTGATCGAGGAGGGAGAGCGGTTCACCGGCGGCGCGCTGACCGTTCACCCAGAATTTCGGCTTCCCTCTTGAAGGGTCGTCGTATTCTTTCCGGACATGGCGGGGGCGGCTGCGGACCTCAAGGAGCGGGTGCCGGTCCTGCGGACGCTGGTGCCCGAACTGCCGCGGGCGAGCCGCCCGCTGACGGTTGCCGCGGCAGCCTGCATTCTCGTCGGCGCGATCTTGCCCGTCGGGTTCGCCATCGCCTCGGGCGTGGCGGTGGGCGCCGTCCCCGGCGCCGTGGCCGGTGGCCTGGCGTCGGATCAAGGCCGGCGCCTCATCACCGCTGTCGTGGCCGTGAGCCTGCTGTTCGCGGTCAGCCAGGCCCTTCACCCGATCCAGGACTTCGTCATCAATGCAATCCAGAGGCGCATGCGAGCCCGCACCTACCGCCGCTCGCTGGCCGCCACCCTCCGGCCTGCCACCATCGCCCACCTCGAGTCGCCGGCCCTGCTCGACAAGGTGGCCGCCGCCACCATCATCTCGCCGGCCGGCCCGGGCGCGGCGGTCCGGGCCCTGCTCCACCTGACCAGGACCCGCATCGCAGCCGTGGCCACCCTCCTCCTGGTGGCTCGGTTCCGGTGGTGGCTGGCTCTGCTCCTGGCCGCGACCGAGATCGGCTTCGGTTGGACATGGGCCCGCATCTACAACCGGCTCGTCGCCTTTCGGGTCCTCCACCTCCCGGGCCTGCGCCGGGCCGTCTACCTGCGGGGGCTGGCGATGAAACCCGACGCGGCCAAGGAGACCCGAACGTTCGGCCTGGCCGACTGGGTCGTGGACCGCTTCCGCGCCGCCTGGTTGGGCGCCATGGCCGAGGTCTGGCAGAGCCGGCGGGGCAACTTCCTCAAGGTCAGCGCCGTCACCGCGCCGGTCGTCGCCGCTCAGGTGCTGGCCTACTGGCTGGTCGGCCGGGCCGCCATCTCGGGCGAGATCGGGTTGGGCGCGGCCGTCACCTATGCCCAAGCGGTGATGGCCAGCGCCCAGCTCTGCTTCGCAGGAGGCGACCTGACCCTCGACGAGGGCGCCGCGATCACTCGGGCCACCGCCGAGCTCGAACACACCGTCAGCACGGATCCTCGCCTCCAGCTGCCGGGCGCCGCGCCCGCCTCTGGCCTGCCGCGACACGAGGTCCGCTTCGAGGACGTGTCGTTCCGATACGACGGTAACGACGCACCGGTCCTCGACCACCTCGACCTGGTCGTGCCCGCGGGCCAGAGCTTGGCCGTGGTAGGGGACAACGGGGCGGGCAAGACCACCCTCGTCAAGCTCCTGGCCCGCCTCTACGATCCCGTCAGCGGGCGGATCAGGGTGGACGACGTTCCCCTCACCGACATCGACCCGGTGGACTGGCAGGGGCGGGTGGCGGCGGTCTTCCAGGACTTCGTCCGCTACCCGTGGACCCTTCGGGACAACATCACCCTCGGCCGTCCCGGCGCCGACCCCGCCAAAGCCGCCCGCCGGGCCGGGGTCCTCGACCTGGTGGAGGCGCACGGCTGGGACGCCATCCTGTCCCGGGAGTTCGACGGCGGCGTGGAGCTGTCGGGCGGCGAGTGGCAGCGGATCGTCCTGGCCCGGGCCCTCTACGCGGCCGAGGCGCGCGCCGGCGGCATCCTCATCCTCGACGAGCCGACCGCCCACCTCGACGCCCGGGCCGAGGCGGGGTTCTATGACAGCTTCTTCGACGTCACCGCCGGCTGCACGACCATCGTCATCTCCCACCGGTTCTCGACGGTCCGTCGGGCGCAGCGGATCGTCGTGCTCGACGGAGGCCGCGTCGCCGAGTCCGGCACCCACGACGACCTGCTCGCCGCCGGCGGGCGGTACGCCCGCATGTTCCAGCTACAGGCGTCGAGGTTCGTCTCCGATGGGTGAGCGGTGGCGGGCCGCAGGCCTGGTGACCCGCTACGCGTACCGGGCCGATCCCCGCCGGGCCGTCGGC
>DASZDM010000245.1:0-10840 GCA_035942015.1 Acidimicrobiales bacterium
GGCCACGACGACCACGATTCCGGCCACCACCACCACATCGAGGCCGGCGACGACCACGACGATTCCGGCCACCACCACGACATCGAGGCCCGCGACGACGACCACGTCGACTCCGCCTACCGGCGGCCCGATCCAGATCGACGACGAGGTGTTGAGCGACGGTAACGTTGCCCGGGTGACCGGCACCATCAACTGCCGGGCCGGACACCGGTACCGGATGCGCGTGGTCATCACCCAGGGCACCACTGAGGGCCGGGCCATGATCACCGGGAACTGCACCGGCGAACCGCAGAGCTTCCGGGCGATCGTCGAGGTGACGAGTGGTCCCGGCTTCGAGGACGGGGCAGCCTCGGTCCGGGCCGTGGGCCAGGTCGGGAACCCGGACACCCAAACCATCGTCGACAGGTTCTCGACGACCGACGAGGTCCAGATCGATGTCGTCGGAGGGATGGGGGCAGCCATGCTGAGGGCCTCCGGGGACTGACGACCGGAATTAGATCCGACAGACAGCGTTCGTAGAAGGGAGGAACCCGGCCCGAGGGCCGGGTTCCTCCGCGTGTACGCCACGGCCCGGGGCGGAGCGTCCGCTCAGCATCGATGTTCTGGTGGTCAGAACGAAGCCTCATTGTGTCAAGAGGCCGTCTTCGGGCGCACCGGAGCACCCTTGACGCCGGGCGCAGCGTGGTGCTGGGTCCGGGAGTGACTGGTCCGAAGAGCCGGCCGTTCAGGATGCAGAGCCGGCCACGCTGGACGAGTCCGGAACCGGGCCGGGTCACCGACGTGGCCAAGGATGAGGGCGGCGGTGATGGGTCTGACCCCGTGCAGCTCGGTCAGGGTGGTGCCCGAGGCGATCACGGCGTCGGTGATGCGGGATTTCACCGCGGCGATGTCACGGTCGAGGCGGCGGATGTCGCCAAGGTGCTCGCGTGCCAGACGCTTGCGGTCGATGGCGACGAGGTCGTCGGCACGCACGCCGCGCAGGATCCCGGCACGCTCAGCGCCGAGCCGCACAGGCGCTCCGCCGAGAACCATTTCTCGGAGCAGCACGTGGAGCCGACACACCGCCTGAGTGCGCGATGAGGTCAGCGCCTGGTGGCGGTCGGCGAGCATGCGCACCACCGCACTGTGCTGGTCGCTGGCACAGCCCGCAGCCCGCAGTGGCGCAGCCCGGCGATCGCGGTGGCCAGCGCGTCGTTTGGCGTCGTTCTTGGCGGCCTTGGTCGAGGCGAGCAGGCGGACCCGCGCCGCCAGGGTGGGTGGGACGTCGACCACGTTCTCACCCGCAGCAACCAGCTGCTGGGCCAGCAGACGTCCACGGAGGTGCGATTCCGACCATCAGAGGCCGCCCGCCCGGGCCACCGAGGACCACACCTTCCAGGCCGGCACGTCCGCTCTGGAACGCTTTCGGGTGACGAGCG
The DNA here is from genome assembly GCA_035942015.1 of Acidimicrobiales bacterium. Classification (GTDB taxonomy): domain Bacteria; phylum Actinomycetota; class Acidimicrobiia; order Acidimicrobiales; family CADCSY01; genus JADDRA01. Next base: position 1,419 of record DASZDM010000245.1, read on the forward strand.
CCTCCCCGAGGCCCTCCGCCAGCTGGCGGTGGAAGCGGGCATGAGGGGCCTCTCTTCACTGCGCATTGGAAGGGAAGGCCACAAAAGCGAACACGCACCCCACCAGACCTCGGCGGGGTGCGTGTTCGGTTGCGATGGATCAGCGGTACTAGATACCGCTTGACATGCTACGTCACGGGGTTCCCGTTGTGATCCCCTCCGGTGGCGTCACCGTTCCCGTTCCGCCGTTGGCGGCGACGCACGGCTGGTTCACCGTGGCGAACAAGTTCTCCTGCCAGCGGTTGGCGTCGCAGTTGGGGTTGGCGTCGTGGCCATCGTGCTCAGCGTTTCCGGTGCCGCGGTTGCCGATGAGCGTGTTGCTCAGGGAGCCGGGACGGGACTCGCGGGGCACCTGGCAGACGCCTTGGACGCTTTGCCCGAACGGGCAGACGGTGAACGGCCCTCGGACGAGGATGCCGTCAGCTCCGTTGTTGTTGACGAGGTTGCGGCTGACCGTGTTGTTGTTGGACAAGGCTGAGACGAAGATGCCGTGCCGAGCGCTCTCGGTCACCGTATTGGCGACGATGGTCGTCTGCTGGGCCGGGCACGTGACCGTGCCGAGGGGGCCCTGACTGAGGATGGAGATCCCGTCCTGCAGAGCACTGCCGAAGCCGTTGCGGTGGACGGTGTTCCTCAGAATGGCATTGCCGGTGTTGGCCGGCTGAGGGCCGGTGGGGAAGCCGGGCGGAGGCTGGCAGACGTGCCCGTGGACGGTGATGCCGTTCAGCAGGTTGTTGACCACCCTGTTCTCGCTGACGGTGTTGTTGTCGGCGCCTGGGCCTTCGACACGGATGCCGATGTTCTGATCCCTCCGTCCGGGGCCGGGAGTGGCTCCGCCGCCTCCGCCGAAGGGACCGCACGGACCGGCGTCCCCGTTGGGAAGCTGGTTCAACGCACGGTTGTTGAGGGAGTGGTTGTTCGACACGGTGTTGTTGTCGGATTCGCCGATGATGCCGATGCCGTCGTAGGGGCCGTTGTTCTCGGTCAGGTTGCGGCTGATGACGTTGTTGTCGGAGTCGAGCAGCACGATGCCGTCGCCGAAGTCGCAGGGGTTGGTGGCCCCAGTGAGCGTGACGTGGTTGATGTTGTTGACTGCGCTGACTTGCTGGACGGTGTTACCGGACCCGCCTTCGATGGCCACGCCGGCGTCGAAGTTGGTGACGGTGCCGCGCCCGATCACCTTGACGTTCTGGACGTTCACCAGACGGATGCCGACCTGTTCCTGGTTGGTGGTGTTGGTGGTGTTGCTCCCTGTGATGGTGCGGCCGCCCAGGTTGATGGTGATGTTGCTGGTGGTGACTACCAGGCCGTCGCCGGTACAAGGCCCGATGTCATTGCCCAACGTCAAGCTGTGGTCGACGTTCTGGCCGCATTCGACCCTCTCTGTCGCCGCCTGTGCTGGGGCCACCAGCGCAGTGCCCGACAGCAGCAGTGTTGCGGCCGTGGTCACGCCCATGCCTTTTCGAAAATTCATCGAACTCCTCTTCTCTCGGTACGTGGCAGGAGCCACGAAGCAGTGTGATCGTTCCCCCTCCCATCAGCGGCCTGCGGCGTAGCAGTACCACTGTGGACTCTCAAACTCGACGACTTGGCGGGGTCCGCACGTAGATGATTGAGACATTCACATCTGCCCAGTCGTCAACACAACGCTACCACGTTGGGAATGCTCAGTCGCCACGTATTCCCGCCGTAACATACGTCGAAACACCCGGGGAGAGGAGCTCCTCACCCCGTCCGGACCTGGAGGTAGCCCCGTCATGAGACGCCTAGCGAGTGCCCTGTTTCTTGTTACTGCCCTTTTGACCGCTTGTGGCGGCACCGACACCGAGGAGGGGGTCGATCAGGGCGAGGAGTCGAGCACCGCTGACTTCAACGACGCCGACGTGCTGTTCCTCCAGATGATGATCCCGCACCACGAGCAGGCCGTCGAGATGACCGAACTGGCGACCGATCGGGCCGCATCACCGGAGGTGAAGGACCTGGCGGCACAGATCGAGCAAGCTCAGGCCCCGGAGATCGAGACGATGACAGGCTGGCTGGAGGACTGGGGCGAGTCGGTTGACATGGGCGGGATGGATATGCGGCAGATGGACGGGATGCAGGGGATGCTCAGTGACGAACAGATGGCTTCGCTCGAGGCGGCATCGGGCGCCGAGTTCGACGAGCTGTTCCTGACCCGGATGCGAGAGCACCACGTCGGTGCGGTGGTGATGGCCGAGGAAGAGCTCGACGCCGGCAAGTTCGCCGATGCGAAGGCGCTGGCCCAGACCATCATCGACACCCAAGAAGCCGAGATCGAGCGGATCGACGAACTACTCGAGGGTTGACCGTCCAAGACGTGCCGAGGGGTCGTGGGGAAACTAGTGAGAGGCGCACGTCCGGGGTGTCGGCTTCCGCGTCCAGAACGACAGGAAGAGCCTCTGCCTGCAGTCCACATCTATTGAGTGCGGCAGGCACGGTGTGGTAGACCGCGGAAGCGCTGGCTGACTCCCGGTCGGTCGGCCCTATGAGAGGACCGTCCGTCCATGAAGCTTCGACGCGCACTTGCCGGCTTGCCGGCGCTGGGCCTGTTGGCGTCCGGACTGGCCTTCGCCGGCCCGGCCGGCGCCGCCACGCTCTCCTGCGGGGACATCATCACCGAGGACACCACGCTGTCCGCCGATGTCGGACCCTGCGCCGGTCCCTTCGGCCTGGCCATCAGGGCCGACAACGTCACCCTGGATCTGGGCCGGTTCACCGTCTCCGGATCTGCAGCCGAGGGAGACGGGGCGGGCATCCTCTTCGACTCGGTTACCGGTTCCACCGTTCGGCGGGGGACGGTCGAGGGGTTCGACGCCGGCGTGGTCATCCGTCGAGGCGGTGGGAACACCGTCGAGCGGGTGTTGGCCCAGGACAACGTGCAGCTCGGTGACGGTGAGTTCGGTGACGGAATCCTGATCCTGTCGTCCAGTGACAACCGGGTCCAGAGCAACACCGTGCTCCGCAACGGGCGGTACAGCGGCATCAGCATCGTCTCGGAGACGGATGCCAACGACCGCATCAGCGGCCCCAAGCCGACCGGCAACGTGATCAGCGGGAACACCGTTCGGGACAACAACCTCGTGTTCGCAAACATGCAGGTCCGTATCGAGGGACCGGGAGCGGAGTACAACACCGTCTCCCGGAATCTGGTCTCCGGCAACGACGAATTCACCGAGGGTGGCAACCACGGCATCTTCATCGCCGCTTCGTTCAACGGCTTCGAGGCGGATGCGCCGATCCTGCCGCTCAACCCGGCCAACGCGTTCAACGACATCGTGGGCAACACCGTTCGTGAGAACTTCAACGGCTCGGGGATCTACGTGCGGGCCCGGCCCCTGCCCACCACCAACCCGCACCACAACACCATCCGTCGCAACTTCGTGACCGAGAACGGCCGGCACGGCATCGGCATCGAGGGTGACCCCGCGACCGAGGACAGGCCTGCGTTCGGGTCCTTCAACAACCGTGTCCTCGACAACCGATCCGTGGGCAACAACGTCGGAGGCTTCGAGGTGGCCTTCGACCTCACCGACTTCAACCCCGACTGCGACGAGAACCGTTGGTTCGGGAACATCTACGGGACCGCCCAGAAGCCATGCGTCACGGTGGGCGGCACGCAGGTCGAGGGAGTCGCCGATGTCATAGGCAATGTTCCGGAATCCGCCCGAGACCGACTCGGGTACACGGACTCCGTGAACGCCGGTGGCCGCCTGGAGCTTGCCCCGCCCGGGTAGCGCAGCTACGCCTTGAGCTGTGAGAAACGCAGGTCGGGGGTGTCGGCCAGGGCCGCCAGCGCTCGTTCGACACCTCCGGTCAGCGCCTCGATGGTGGCCTCGTCGTAGAAGTCGGTCTTGTAGTTGCACTCGGCCCACAGGCGGGCGCCATCGTCGAGGAAGGTGAGGCTGAGCGGCGGAAGCTGACCGCGGAAGTAGAGCCGGCCGGGTCCCTTGTCGGGGCCGGGCCGCTCCACCACGGCCACGCCCGGCGCCCATTCGTCGTGCGCGGCATGGAAGTACTGGATCTCCACCGGTAGCACGGCCATCAGCTCAACGGCGGTCACCTGGGTAGGGAAGTCGGGGAGCAGGGCGTCGCGGACCCGTAGGAAGGGGACGTTCTGGTGCTCGAACAGGCCGAGGACCCGGTCCCGGGCCCTGGCCAGCACCTCTTCCAGCGTCGGGTCGCCGGCCAGGTCGGTGCGGATGCGGCCCACCCCGGCGAAGAAGCCGATCAGCCCTTCGAGCTCGGGGCGGCTCCTCCCGCTGAGGGTGGTGCTCAGCACCACGTCGGTCGTGTCCCCCATGCGGCCGGCCACGGCCTGGAGGGCGGCCACACAGGCTACGAACATGCTGGCCCGGCTGCGCCGTACCTGGTGGTGGAGGCGGCGGTAGGTCTCGGGATCGAGGGTGAAAGGCCGGCAGACGATCCGCCGGGTCAACGTGGTGGGGACCCTGTCGAAGGGCACGGCCGGGCCGAGGGGCATGCCGGCCAACGTCCGCTTCCAGTAGGACAGCTCGGCGTCGAGGCGGGCGTCGGTGAGCTGCCGGCGCTGCCACACGGCGAAGTCGGCGTACTGCACCGGGAGCGGGCGAAGGTTCGGTTCTCTTCGTTCGGCGAAGCCAGAATAGGCGTCGGCCAACTCACTGAGGAATATGTAGGCCGAGGTGCCGTCGGACACGAGGTGATCGAAGGTCACCGCCACCTCGGCGCCGTCACCCAACAGGAAGAGGTGGGCCCGAAACAGCGGCGCCGCCTCAAGGTCGAAGGGTCGAGCGTCCTCCTCGCCCACCCGACGGGCCAGCTCCTGGTCGCGGTCGGGCAGCGGGATGTCCCCGAGGTCGGTGACCGCCAGTTCGACGTGCACCTCGGCCTGGATGGACTGCCAGGGCCGTCCGCTCTCGCTGGAAAAGCTGGTGCGCAGGATCTCGTGGCGATCGGCGAGGTGGTCCAGGGCCCGGCCGAGGGCACGCTCGTCGACAGGGCCGGCGAAGCGGTGCTGGGCGGTCACGTTGTAGAGCCCACGGGGGCTGGCCTGGGCCTCCAGGCGCCACATCTGCTCCTGGGGGAGCGACAGCGGGATGCGCCCGCCGGGACTGCGGCGAAGGGGGACCAACGGCACCACCGGGCCGCCATCGATCGCGGGGTCCGGGGCACCGGCCCACTCGTCGACCACGGCCGCCAGCCCCGAGACGGTCGGCGCCTCGAAGATGGCCCGGAGGGGGAGCTCGATGGCAAAGGCCTCCCGCAGCCGAGCCACGGCCTGGGTGGCGAGCAGCGAGTGACCGCCCAGCTCGAAGAAGTCGTCGTCGGCACCCAACCCGCCCACGCCCAGCACCTGGCTCCAGATGGCAGCCACCGTCTCCTCGGTGGCTCCCCGGGGCGCCTCCCAGGAGGCGCCCAGGTCGGGGCGGCTGCGGCTCGGTGGAGGAAGGGCGTCGCGGTCGAGCTTGCCGTTGGGGGTCAGGGGGAAGGCCTCGAGGGCCACGAAATTGGCCGGGACCATGTAGCCGGGGAGGCGATCGGCGAGAAAGCGCCGGAGCTCGGCGGGCGAGGTGGCGTCGGTACCCGACGCCACCGTATAGGCGACCAGGCGCTTGTCGCCGCCGTCGTCCTCTTTTGCCAGCACCACCGCCTCACCTACGGCCGGATGGGCGGCCAGGGCGGCCTCGACCTCCCCGCACTCGATGCGAAAGCCACGGACCTTGACCTGGTCGTCGATCCGGCCCACGAACTCGAAATCGCCCTTGGGGGTCAGGCGGGCGAGATCGCCCGTGCCGTAGAGACGGGCGCCGGCTTCGGCGCTGAAGGGATCGGGGATGAAGGCGGCGGCGGTGAGCTCGGGACGGCGGAGGTAGCCCCGGGCCAGGCCAATGCCTCCGATGTGGATCTCACCGGTCTCGCCGGCGGGCACGGGCCGGCCCCGGTCGTCGAGGAGGTGGACCGACACTCCGGGCAGGGCCCGGCCGATGGGAGGATCGCCGGATATGGCCTGCCCGGGGGCCGCTTCGTAGACGGTGGCCATGACACTGGCTTCGGTCGGGCCGTAGGCGTTGATCCATCTGACGCCGGCGCCCCCCACCTCCAACCATGTGCGATAGACGCTGCCCAGTGCCTTGTCGCCGCCCACGACCACCAGGCGCAGATCCGGAGGAAGGCGGTCACCTCTTCCGTGGAGATCCCGGACCCACTCGTGCCAGTAGGCGGTGGGCAGGTTGACGACGCTCAGCCGCTGGCGTCGCAGCCACTCTGTCCAAGAGCGCCCGAGGATCGGGGCGTCGTCGGGGCGCAGGACCACGGTGGCCCCACTGGACCAGGTGGGGAAGATCTCCTCGACGCTCACGTCGAAGCTGATGGAGCAGAACTGCAGCACCCGGTCACCGGGGCCCAGGCGGTAGCGGGTCATGGCGGCCCGGTGGTGGTTGACCAGGGCCCGATGGGCGAGCATCACTCCCTTGGGCGTCCCGGTGGAACCCGAGGTGTACAGCAGGTAGGCCAGGTTGTCGGCCCCGGCGGCGGGGGCCGGTCTGTTGTCCGGCTTCCGGGCGATGGCGGGCGCGTCGGCGTCGACGCGCACCACCCGGGCGTCGTGGGGAGGGAGCCGGCCCCCCACCTCCTCGGAGGTGAGCACGACGGGTGCGGCGGCGTCGTCCAGCATGAAGGCGAGACGGGGCCGGGGATAGGAGGGGTCGAGTGGAAGGCATGCCCCGCCCGCTTTGAGGATGGCGAGGAGCCCGACGGCCAGATCGATCGACCGGGGCAGGCAGATGCCCACCGGCACCTCGGGACCCACGCCGAGGCTGCGCAGGTGGTGAGCCAGGCGGTTGGCCCGGACATCGAGCTCGTCGTAGTGCACGTGGGCTTCGCCGTCGATGACGGCCACGGCTGCCGGGCCGCGGTCGACCTGGGCCTCGACCAGCCGCGGGATGGTGGCGTCGTCAGGCACCGCTGCTCGGTCGCTCAGAGCCGGAGCTCGAGCAGGTCGTGGCCGACGACCACCTCGCCGTCGAAGTCGACGCTCGCCCCCTTCACCCACCGCTCGTCGGGCACGTCGTCGTCGCCGGGGATGAAGTGGGTCAGCACCAGGCGACGCACTCCCGCCTCGGCGGCGATGGATCCCACCCGGCTGAGGGGGGTGTGGGAGTTCAACAGGTGGTGCTGGCGCCGCCGGGCCTCCCGGTTGTCCTCGTCGTCGGGGAAGAGGTCGATCGGGCTGTCGGTGAAGACCTCGTGCACGAGGATGTCGGCTCCCCGGGCCAGTCTGACGAGGTTGGCCGAGGGAGCGGTGTCGCCCGAGACCACGATGGAGCCGGCCGCGGTGTCGAAGCGATAGGCGAAGGACGGAAACACCGGGGGATGGTCCACGAGGATGGCGGTGATCCGCACGTCGTCGTCCTCGGTGACCAGGAGGGGTTCCATGGGCGGGGCGACGCAGTCGGGTGCTCGTGCCCCGACGCTGTCGGGCAGGGCGATCTCGTGGGGGACCACCATGGCGCTGAGATCGGACCGACCCGACTCCCGGATCCGGATGTTGATGTCGTAGGCGTTGCCGGCCAGCTGGGCGTGGTGCAGATCGACCAGGCCCGGCGTCGGGTTGGTGGGCACCAGCACGGGGATGTGGGGGTCGTCCGGCTGCTCGGGTGGCAGCGCGGCCAGGCCACCGGCCGGGCCCGGCCCATAGACGTGAACCGGCGGGTTCCACTGCAGGATGGGCCAGCCGCAGAGAAAGAGGTTGAAGTAGTCGCAGACGTGGTCCGAGTGGAGATGGGTAACGAATACCTGGTGAAGGCTCGAGAGCAAACGGGCCCGCCGCAGTTGGCGGGTGACACCGCTGCCGCAGTCAATCACGTGGGCCCGGCCACCCACCACCACGGCCTGGGAGATCCCCGCCCGGACCGGCGAGGGAAGCGGCCCTCCGGCCGTGCCGAGCAGCACCAACCTGATTGTAGTTGAATCGTCCATAGGTCTAGTTGCTTTCTAACAGGAAATGGTGAGGCTGGATGAAGGTTCTCTGCACTTGTCTTCCGGGACACGGTCACTTCCTGCCCATGGCACCCCAGGCCCAGGCACTGGTGGACGCCGGCCACGAAGTGGCCTTCGCCACCGCCGCCGATTTCTGCCCGTCCATCGAGAAGGCCGGCTTTACCGCCTTCCCGGCGGGGATCAGTCTGGCCGACCAACTGGCCGAGGCCGGCCGCCGCATACCCGAAGCGGCGTTGGCCCCGGGCAAGGAGCGTTTCGAGACCTTCGTGCCCCGTATGTTGGCGGGGGTGGCGGCGCCGGCCCGGGTGGCCGACCTGGTGCCGCTGGTGGCCGACTGGCGCCCCGATGTCCTGCTCCACGACGAGACCGAGCTGGGAGGCCCGGTAGCCGCCGCCCGAGCCGGCGTCCCGTGGGCCGATCAGAGTGTGGGGATCCTGCGCCCACTGACCATGGCCCGCCTGGCCGGCGAGGTCCTGGGCCCTGCCTGTGCCGAGCAGGGGGTCGACGTCGGCGAGTTCGCCGGGCTCTTTCGCTACCTCTACCTCGACGTCTGCCCCCCGAGCCTGCAGAGCGAGGAGATCGGCCAGATCGGCGTGGCGCATCGGGTGCACAACCTCAGCATTGGCGGCGCTGACGCCGGCGAGCTGCCGGCGTCGTTGCAGTCGTTGCCCCCCGTTCCCACCGTGTACGTGAGCCTGGGCACCATCTTCAACCGCGACCCCACCATCTTCGGTGCCATCCTCGAGGGGGTGGGAGCCGAGGAGGTCAACGTCATCGTCACCATCGGCCCGGGCGCCGATCCCGCTGCCCTCGGCCCCCAGCCCGACAACGTCCACATCGAGGGCTTCATTCCCCAGGCCCTGCTGCTGCCCCGCTGCGACGTGGTGGTGAACCAGGGAGGCACGGCCATCCTCGACATCCTCGGGCACGGCAAGCCGCTCCTCGTGCTGCCGCGGGGCGCCAACCAGTTCCACAACGCCGAGGCCTGCGTGGCCAGCCGAGCCGCCCTGGCCCTGCTGCCCGACGAGGTCGGGGCCGAATCGGTACGCCACGCGGTGCGCACCCTGCTGGACGAGCCGTCCTATCGACAGGCAGCCGAAGCGGTGGCCGCCGAGCTGGCAGCCATGCCCGGGCCCGACGAAGGCGTCCGCCTGTTGGAGCGACTGGCCGCCGAGCGGGCCCCCTTTCCGACGCCATGAGCGGCATCGCCTCCCCCTCCCAGCTGGGCGCCCTCGGCGACGGTGACGTCCCCCGCATCGCCACCGACATTCCCGGGCCCCGCTCGGCGGAGCTGTGGGGCCGCGACGCCGTCCACCACGCCGGCAATTCGTCGCCGGCGGCCCAGTGGTTGCAGCTGGTGATCCGGGATGCGGCCGGGGCGCTGG
>DASZDM010000246.1:0-7160 GCA_035942015.1 Acidimicrobiales bacterium
AGCCACGACCGAGGAGGTCGCCCTCGTGAGGTTCCACGGCCACAACGCCGACAATTGGCAGCGCAAGGGGATCACGGCTGCGGAGCGGTTCAGGTACCTCTACGACGAGGACGAGTTGGAAGCCTGGGTGGGCCCGCTCCAGCACCTCGCCGGGGAGGTCGGCGAGACCCACGTCCTGATGAACAACTGCTACCAGGACTATGGCGTCCGCAACGCCCACCAGCTCGGTTCCCTGCTGGGCGAGGGACTTCAGCCCGGAGCACCGGCCATGAGCCCGACGCTGCCTACGCTGGCCGAGTGACCACGTTCGATCCCACCGCCTATGGAGCGTCCGGCATCGCCGAGGAGTACGACGAGCTCTACGAAAGCGAGTGGGAGACCGGGCCCGCCGTCGACCGTATCGCCGAACTGGCGGGGGCTGGGCCGGTGCTCGAGCTGGGGATCGGAACAGGTCGACTGGCCCTTCCCCTGCTCGAAAGAGGGCTGGAGGTGCATGGCGTAGACGCCTCGGCGGAGATGGTGGCCCAACTACGGAGCAAGCCCGGAGGGGATCGCATCCCCGTGGTCATCGGTGACTTCGCCGACGCCGACGCCGGCAGGGATTTCGGGCTCCTGGTGATGGCGTTCAACACCATCTTCGCCCTCCCCGATCAAGAGGCGCAGGTGGCGTGCTTCGCCAATGCCGCCCGCCACCTGATCCCCGGCGGCGCATTCGTCGTCGAGGCGTGGATTCCCGACATCGGAGCCTTCCGGCACAACCGGCTGGTACGCCCCCGGATCATGGGCACCGACAGGATCTCCATCGAGACGGTGCAGCTCGACCCAGTCGAGCAGATGATGCGCACCACCCAGGCCGTGCTGACGAACGGCTCCGTCCGGCTCTATCCGGCCAATCACCGCTACGCCTGGCCGGCGGAGCTGGACCTCATGGCCCGCCTCGCCGGGCTCCACAGGGAGACTCGCTGGGCCGATTGGAGCGGAGCCCCGTTCACCGGCGACAGCCGGGGACACGTCACCGTCTACCGCCTAGGTGGGGTTTAACCTGGGCTTCGCCGACTGACGGCGAGAACTGGAAGGAGGAACGATGGCACTGAACCTGAACAGCGTCATGCTGGGTTCCGAGGACTCCACGAAGCTGGCCGACTTCTACGCCAAGGTCCTGGGCGCTCCGAATCCCGACTGGAGCGACGAGGCCAACGGCTGGTTCGGTTTCCAGGCCGGTGATGGTGGCGTGGCCATCGGGCCCCACAGCGAAGTCACAGGCAAGAACCAGCACCCGGGCCGCATCATGCTCAACTTCGAGACCCCGGACGTGCACGGCGAGTTCGAGCGCATCAAGGCCGCCGGCGCCCAGGTGGTCGCCGAGCCGTACGAACCGGGGGGTGGCGGCATGTTGATGTGCACCTTCGCCGACCCCGACGGCAACTACTTCCAGCTCTCGACGCCCTGGGACCCACAGGCGACATAGGTCATGGAAGGACGGATGGAACCTGGTGATCTTCTGGCCTACCGGTCGCTCCGACCGCTGACCACGGGCGAGGCAGTCGGCGTGGGCGGCAACCTCCGGCGGGCGCAGGTGCTGGTGCTTCCGCATTCGGAACCGTGCGCGGCGTGTGCCGCCTATCTGGCGTTGCTCCACGAGGCCGCGGAGCGGATCGAGGGGGAGAACGTCGACGTGGTGGCGCTCGTCACTCCTCTGTGGGAGGAGCTGGCTTCCTCGATCCCACTGCCGGCGTTGATCGACGACGGCGTGATCTCCTCGCGGCTCTCGCGCCTGCACGAACCGGTTGTGGCCATCGTCGACCGCTTCGGTCAACTCTTCGCCCGCTTCGACGCCGGCGACGACCACCTCTTCCCCGCGCCCGAACAGATCCTGACCTGCCTCCTCGGCATCGGCATCGGTTGCCCGGAATGCGGGGTTCCCGACGTCCCCGGCGGAAGCGTCCTTCCCGAGTGGGATGCCCGAAGTGGAGGGATGCGCATCCTCCAGTAGGGGATCGACCGGCCCGGCAGCGTGTCAGCGATGCTCCATCAGGAGGCCTGCGCTGTCGTGTATGACCGCTCGGCGCCGGGTGCACCGGCTGCAGTGACCGACACCCCCGAGGGTGTCGGTCACTGACGTAGCCGGTCAGCCAGGCGAACCTCGGTCAGGCCAGGTCGAAGCGATCGAGGTTCATGACCTTGTCCCAGGCAGCGACGAAGTCACGCACGAACTTCTCCTTCGAATCATCCTGTGCGTAGACCTCCGAGATGGCGCGGAGCTGGGAGTTCGACCCGAAGACGAGGTCGACGGCGGTGGCGGTCTGCTTGACCTCGCCCGTCGCCCGATCCCGACCGTCGTACACGTTCTCGGTTGAAACAGATGCCTTCCACTCCGTGCTCATGTCCAGCAGGTTCACGAAGAAGTCGTTGGTCAACGTCCCAGGTCGATCAGTGAAGACCCCGAGTGGTGATTGGCCGAAGTTGGCGTTCAGGGCCCGCATGCCGCCGATCAGAACGGTCATCTCGGGAGCGGTCAGCGTCAGCAGATTGGCCCGGTCCACCAGGAGCGTTTCGGGCGACAGCTTCTCTGCGGGCCGGAGGTAGTTGCGGAACCCGTCGGCAGTCGGCTCGAGGACCTCGAACGATTCCACGTCGGTCTGCTCTTGGGAGGCGTCCGTGCGCCCCGGCGCGAAGGGGACCGTGACGTCGTACCCGGCCTTCTTCGCCGCCTGCTCCACGGCGGCACACCCGCCGAGGACGATCAGATCGGCGAGGGACACCCTCTTCACGCCGGACTGCGAGCTGTTGAAGTCCTGCTGGACCCGCTCGAGGGTCTGCAGCACCCGGGCCAGCTCGGCAGGCTCGTTGACCTCCCAGTCCCTCTGCGGAGCAAGGCGGATCCGCGCCCCGTTGGCCCCACCACGCTTGTCGGTGAAGCGGAAGGTGGCCGCCGACGCCCACGCGGTGGCCACCAGCTGCGACACGGACAACCCCGATGCGAGGACCTTGGCCTTGAGGGCACCGATGTCCTCGTCGCCGATCAGCTCGTGATCGACGTCGGGTACGGGATCCTGCCACAGCTGCGGCTCGGGTACCCATGGGCCGAGGTAGCGCGAGACGGGCCCCATGTCGCGGTGCAAGAGCTTGTACCACGCCTTGGCGAACGCGTCTGCGAGCTGGTCGGGGTTCTCGTGGAAGCGCTTCACGATCGGCCCGTAGATCGGATCGAGCTTCAGCGCAAGGTCCGACGTCAACATCATGGGCGCGTGCTTCTTCGATGGATCATGTGCATCGGGCACGGTGCCCTGGGCCTCGGGATTCTTGGGAGTCCACTGCTTGGCACCGGCGGGGCTCGTCGTCAGCTCCCAGTCGTAGTTGAGCAGGTTGTCGAGGAACCCGTTGTCCCACTTCGTCGGCTCGTTGGTCCATGCACCCTCGAGCCCGCTGGTGAGGGTGTCTGGCCCCTTTCCGGTGCCGAACGTGTTCCTCCAGCCGAGGCCCTGGTGCTCGACGGGGCACGCCTCCGGCTCGGGACCGATGTACTCAGCACTGACCGCACCATGGCACTTGCCGAACGTGTGGCCCCCGACGATCAGCGCAGCCGTCTCCTCGTCGTTCATCGCCATGCGATGGAAGGTTTCCCGAATGTCCCTGGCTGAGGCGAGGGGATCCGGGTTGCCGTTGGGGCCCTCCGGGTTCACGTAGATCAGGCCCAGCTGTACGGCGCCGAAGGGACCGGTGAGCTCCCGGTCGCCGCTGTAGCGCTCATCACCGAGCCACGTGTCCTCGGGACCCCAGAAGATCTCCTCGGGCTCCCAGACGTCCACTCGTCCGAAGGCGAAGCCGAACGTCTTGAACCCCATCGATTCCAGGGCGCAGTTGCCGGCGAAGACCAGGAGATCGGCCCAGGAAACGTTCCGGCCGTATCTCTGCTTGACCGGCCAGAGCAGCCGGCGCGCCTTGTCGAGGCTCACGTTGTCGGGCCAGCTGTTGAGGGGGGCGAACCGCTGCTCGCCGCCACCCGTACCACCCCGACCGTCGGCGATGCGGTACGTGCCTGCCGCGTGCCACGACATCCGGATGAACAGGGGCCCGTAGTGGCCGTAGTCGGCCGGCCACCAGCCCTGCGACGTGGTCATCACCTCGAAGATGTCGCGCTTCAGCGCATCGAGATCGAGCGACTCGAACTCCTCCGCGTAATTGAAGTCCTGGCCCACCGGATTGGCCAGCGGCGAGTGCTGGTGGAGAACCTGGAGGTCCGGCTGGTTCGGCCACCAGTCCCGGTTGGTCCTCGGCCGAGTCAACTTGGGAGTCGGCGAGGGGATTACTGGGTTCTCGGTTTCGCTGGCGCTGTCAGTCACGACGTGGTTCTCCTCTCGGGGGATTTCGGTTCGGACGGCTCATTCACGCAGTCGGGGCATCGGCCCCAGTAGATGACCTCGGCTTCCTCGATCTCGTAGCCCGAGCCGTCGGCGGCCGTCAAGCACGGGGTGTCGCCGACCGCACAGTCGACGTCGACCATTCGCCTGCAGGTTCGGCAGATGAGGTGATGATGGTTGTCGCCGACTCGGTTCTCGTAGCGGGCCGACGACGCGGCAGGCTGGATACGACGGAAAAGGCCGGTGTCACTGAGGACCGCCAGGGCGTCGTACACCGCCTGACGTGAAATGGCGCCGATCTCGGCTCGTACGACCGTGTAGATGTCGTCCGCCGTGCTGTGCGGTCGGTCGCACACCGCCTGAAACACAGCCAGGCGCTGCGCTGTGACGCGCATACCGTGCCGGCGGAGCAGCGCAGTGGATGTCTCCTTGGACACGCCCGAAGCGTAGCCCGCAGGCTGGAGCGAATCCAGATATGGCGCCATTACAGTCCTGGCCTGGCCATACCTTGCGCTACTATGCATATCGCTTAGGACTCAGTGGGAGGACCGGTATGCACATCGACAAGGATCTGGTGGCCGCCTCGGCGACACCGCTGGTGCTGGCGATCCTGGCCGAGGGTGAGAGCTACGGCTACGCAATCCTGAAGCGGGTCCGTGAGCTTTCCGGCGGTGAGCTCGAGTGGACCGACGGGATGCTCTATCCACTGCTCCATCGCCTCCCCCGGCTCGGGTACGTGACGACGGAGTGGCGGACGCCGGCCGAAGGCCGTCGCCGTAGGTACTACGCGATCACCGACGACGGGCGAGCAGCGCTGGCGGAACAGCAACGCCAATGGGCGACGGTCACGCGGGCGTTGGATGACGCCTGGCGAGGCTCCGGTGGGCTGACGACGGCCCTCGGGCAGGCCTGACCCGATGGATGGCGTGGAGTCACAGATCGCCGAATGGCGGGCCTACGTCGCCAAGGCCCCAGCCGTCAACGGCTGCGACGTCGACGAGCTGGAGGTTCATCTTCGGGACCAGATCGAGGAGCTCGGCGGCGCCGGCCTCACCGACGACGAGGGATTTCTCGTTGCCGTGAAGCGGATGGGAGACCTCGACACCCTCTCCCGGGAGTTCGCGCGTGAGCACAGCGGCCGATTGTGGAAGCAACTCGTCCTGAGCGGTGAAGAAGAGCCAGCGCGCCCGACCAGCGGATGGTCCCAGGCGCTCACTTTTGCCGTGGCCGCGGCCGTCGCCGTCCAGGCTGCACGGCTCCTTGCCGACTTCCCCGGCGAACCACCGGGGTGGCTGCTGCGGAACATCGGTCTTTTCCTGTTTCCAATTCTCGCCGGGTACTTCGCCCACCGACGGCGGCTCGACACCAGGCGATGGGTGGGAACGGTCATGCCGTCCCTCCTCGTTGCACTCTTGGTGAACTTCTACCCGTACCGCACCGACTCCGCCACCGAGGTCCTCGTCGCGCTTCATCTGCCTGTCCTGCTGTGGTTTGCGGTCGCCTACCCGTACATGGGTGGCACGATCCGGTCGCACGAGCGGCGCATGGACTTCGTCCGATTCACCGGCGAGTGGGCCATCTACTACGCCTTGCTCGCCCTCGGTGGCGGCGTGCTGCTCGGGCTCACCACCCTGACCCTCGAGCCGATCGGGCCCGATGTCGCCGAGCGGGTCGTCGAGTGGGTGTTGCCATCGGGCGCGGCCGGCGCCGTGATCGTGGCGGCCTGGCTCGTCGAGTCCAAGCAGCGTGTCGTGGAGAACATGGCGCCGGTGCTCACCATGATCTTCACGCCTCTGTTCGCGGTCATGCTGACCGTCGCGGCGGTCACCTACGCCTTCTCCGGGTTCGCCGGGGCGTTCGACCGTGAGCTGCTCGGCGTCTTCGACGCCCTCATGGTGGTCGTGCTGGGACTCGTTCTCTACGCGATGTCCGCCCGGGAGCCGTCCGAACCGCCCGGGCTGATGGACCGGGTCCAGCTGCTCGCCGTCGCCAGCGCCCTCGTACTCGACGTGATGGTGCTGAGCTCGATGGTGGCCCGGATAGGCGATCTCGGAATGACGCCGAACCGCACGGCAGCGCTCGGCCTCAACCTCGTCCTGCTCGTGAACCTGGCCGGTGCGGCCTGGCTCTCGCTGCGGTTCCTCTCAGGCCGGATGGCCTTCCACCCGCTCGAGCGGTGGCAGACCTCCTACCTGCCCGTCTTCGCCGTCTGGACAGTGACCGTCGTCGCCGTCCTGCCCCCGCTCTTCGCCTTCGCCTGACGCCAGCGAGCACGCTTCGAGCGCAGCCTTGCGATCGCGTCAAGGCCAACCCACGTTCTGGTGGTGGAAACGGGACCGCCACGGCACCGATTCGACCACCAGAACGGGGTTTCAGTTGGGCGCCTCCCGCAGCCGTGGCTCGTCAGAGGCGAGCTCGTCACCGTGGCGATGTGCCAGCTTCCATTCGCCTTCCTGACGCCGGTAGTGCGCCGCCTACGTGAAGAGCGCGACCCGCGGCAGTTCCTTCGGGCTTTCGCCCGCGACTACGCCGCCATGTCCGAACGCGTCCGTCCCACCTCCGAGGTCTTGCGGACGGCTAAGGCTGTCGACCCAGAAATGGCCGTTGTGCGAAATGAGCTCGAGGGTTACCGGTTCCAGTTCATGCGCACCGTCGTCGAATGGCTCGCAGAGATTACGACGCTGCGCACTGCCGTCGAGCGGGCCGCTCAGATTGTCTGGACGCTGGCTAGCCCAGACGTTGCGCGGATGTTGTGCGACGTCCAGGGCTGGACGTCGGACGAGTACGCCGCCTGGCTAG
>DASZDM010000247.1:0-2277 GCA_035942015.1 Acidimicrobiales bacterium
GGAATGCTCACGTGGCGCACGCCCGCTCAGTCGAGGAGCTCCAGCAGACGCTCGGGAGGTCGGGCGACCACGGCCCGGTCCCCCACCACCACGATCGGCCGCTCGATGAGCACCGGGTTGGCGACAAGGGCGTCGAGGAGCGCATCCCGGCCGGCACCGTCCAGGCCCAGCTCCCGGTAGCGCTCCTCACCGGTTCTGGTCATCGATCGGGGGTCGTCAGTACCCAGCAGGCACAGCACCCGCTCGAGGTCGGCCCGCGTCGGTGGCGTCTTCAGGTACTCGATCAGCTGGGCGTCGACCCCCCGCTCCTCGAGCAGCCCTCTCACCGTGCGGCACTTGGAGCATTGGGGGTTGAAGAAGACGGTGACATCCTCCTCGGCCATGGGTGGAAGGATACGAGGGCGGAGCTGAGCATGCCCCTCTCGCCAGACGCTGCCTGGCGCACACGGCCTCAGGTCACGACATCAGCCCCAGCTGCACGAGCACCTCGGCGACATCGAAGTACATGTGGAAGGCGGTCACCTTGCCGTCGTGAACAGGGACGACGGCAGCGTACTGAGACACCATCCGCTTGCCTGTGGGCGGGATGTCGCCATTCGGAGTGTGAAGCGTGCCGCTGTGCGTTCCGGTGAACCGGGCTTCCTCGGCTCCTTGGTCGCCCGCATCGAACACCACCGAATTGCCGATGGAGTTGTCGGGAAAGGCCTCGTTCCAGGTGTCATAGAACAGCTCGGCACCTGAGGAACCGTGAGCGAGAGTCGCACCGTTGGCCACCCCTGCATCTGGCCCGCCTACCCGCTCGGAGGGTGATCAAATCCGCTGCCGAGCGTCATGCGGCAGTCGGGGTCAGATGCACACAGGAGCTCACCTTTTCACGTGGCCACGGCATCGCCGCAGCTGTCCTCGTTGGGGAGCAACGGGCGTATCTGCAGCGTGAACAGGTCACCGTCCTGCTCGAAGCGCGTGGCGGTGCTGGCACCCTCGAGCACCCCGTAGAGCTGCCCCGTCTCTGGTCCCTCGATGAGCACGCAGTCGGATGCCTGGGCCAGCGAGACGCCAGGCAGCGGCCACTCGATCACCTCGGTGGTCATGCCGCCGGGTGCATCCTCGACCTCCTCGCCGGGGTTCACTGCCGAAGCACGCAGCGCCATTGCGTCCGCTCGGTAGGGATCGGGATCTCGGAGAGTCGAGCCGAGCTCGATCTCGG
This sequence comes from Acidimicrobiales bacterium, assembly GCA_035942015.1. Taxonomy (GTDB): domain Bacteria; phylum Actinomycetota; class Acidimicrobiia; order Acidimicrobiales; family CADCSY01; genus JADDRA01. The sequence continues at coordinate 1,208 of DASZDM010000247.1, forward strand.
GAGCAGTAAGGATGGAGGCAAAGTCGACGACCCGCTCGCGCCGCTCGAGCTGTTCGGGGGAAAGTCCGGCCACGGCCCTGTCGCCGTGGCGGAGGGCGTAGACCTCATGGACATAGACCTGGTCCTGAGCATGGATCTCCACCACGGTGGTGGTGGCATCGGCGATCGGAGGGTGACCGTAGTCGGGCGCAGAGGACAGCAGCCCGGAGTCACGGGCACGCTGCAGCACGGCCTGGACACCTTCGTCGTCCACGTCGACTCGCCATAATGACGGCAGCATCGGCGGCGGAAAGATCTCGATCTGGGCGCCCTCGAAGACGAGCACGCCGTTGCCGACCAGGGTGGCGGCCGGGAGATCGCTGAACGCCTCGTTTGCGGGTCTCAGGCCACCGACATGACGAACCTGGACAACCAGGTCATCGCCTGGAGGATGGGCGATGCTCACGTCGTCGCCGCCCACGGTGGTGTCGTCATCCCCGCAGCCCGTGAGAACGGCCGTCAGGAACACCAGGAGAGCCGCGGTGACTCCCGGCCGTCGCATGCTCATCAGGTGCTCCAGGGATAGGTCTCTCGCTCGCCTGACGGCTGCGCCGCCTCGAGGTGCAGCGGGTGCAGCGCCTCGGTGTCCTCGAAGAAGCAAAAGGCGTCGTAGCGGCGGCCCATCACGGTGGGTGCCCAGTTTCCCCGCCGTTCGGACTCGGGGTCGTAGACAACGCCGATGGCACGGTGACCACGCCGGGCCGCCAACCACGGTGTGTTGCGGTCGTCTGCGAAGATGAGCAGCGATGGGTGCGGCGCCGCCTGGTGGAGAAGATCCTCGTGGCTGCCGGCGGGAGCTGGTGGCACGGGCATGCGCTGCATCGGTGCGCCCCAGACGTCGGCGGCGACCACCGTACCGCGATGGCCACCGAAGCCGACGAGGACCACACCGTCGCTCTCGTGGCGCTCGCGCACCACCTGGCCGACATTCACCATGCCCGCTCTCGCCATGTCAGTGGCCCGAGCGTCGCCGATGTGGGTGTTGTGCTCCCACACAACCGCCTTGGCGTCGGCGCCGTGGTGGGCCACAA
>DASZDM010000248.1:0-2921 GCA_035942015.1 Acidimicrobiales bacterium
TGACCGCCTGCGCTGGCACCTGGACCGCTGGGAGCCCGTCGATGGCCGGGTGTTCTCCAACGCCGCCGGACGACCGATGACGACGACCAACTACGGCCCGGTCTGGGTCCGTGCCCGCAGCCAGCTGTGGCCCGCCGGCCATCCCCTGGCGGCCACCACCGTGTACGACCTTCGCCACTCGGCAGCCACGATGCTGCGGGCGGCTGTGCCTGACGCCGAGGTCGCCCGTCGGCTCGGCCACTCCGTCGACGTCCTCCTGCGCGTCTACGCCGGCGTGTTCGAGGACGAACGCGAGCGCTCGAATGAGCTCATCGAACGGGCGCTCACCGGGCTCGGTTCGAGCGGAGATTCCGACCGGACGCTGTAATCCCCTCTGCCACGACCGCCTGGAGTCAGAACATCAACATGACTTTGCTCGAGTCGAGGCAAGGAACGTCTCCGGCCCATACCGCACGTAGCGCTGAATCCATGCCGCCGTAGACGTCGCTCCTCAGTGGTGCTCCGGAGGGGAGTAACAAGCCGCCCCTTGCCTCCGAACATCCGGGGATGCAACACGAATCGACGAGGCGTTCGACCCCGTAGGTCTCGTGATGGAACCCTCTAAAGACTCGTCTCCCCTCGTCTCCGGCCGTTTAACGCAGGAAGCCGTGCGAAAAGGCGCCCTTGGTGGCGGCGGTGCTCGCCGCCGGTTATCTATCGCACAACCTCATCAACGACATGGAGGTACATACGTGAACAAGCTGACCGAGTTGCTCGCCGGAACTGCTGTGGGTGGCGTCCTCTTCTTCGGAGCCATCGCTCCCGCTTCCGCAGACATCGAGGCGCAGGCTGACGCCAGCGTCGATACGGCGGTCGCCGACGCCGACGCCAGTGCCGACGTCAAGGTCGGGGGCTAGCGCTTCTCTCTGGACAACGGAAGAGGTGCGCCTACCGACGTGGGCGCACCTTTTTCGCGCCACTCAACTGCCCGCCTTGAGGCTGGCGGTCGGCGCTAGGCACCCGTAGGAACGCGGCGGCCCCTGCCACGATGGGGCCGCCTCCTGCCGGCCATCACGGGGACCGCCAGCAGCAAGAGGTGTTTCGAGCCGCGACGGCGTAGTCCCAGAGCTGGGTTCGACGGGCGGCGCACCTCGGGTAAACCGCGTTGGCCTCACACCGAGGCGACCAACGATCGGAGGAACAGATGCGGAGACGGCTAGGACTACTTCTGGCGGCGACCGGCGCGGCGACGATCTCGCTGTCCGCTCCCGCGGCGTTCGCCACCGGCCACGAAGACGACGGAGGGGCGACGATCGACGAGTTCGTTTGCTTCCGCTCCACCGGCGACCGAATCAGTCTCGGCACGGGGAAAGTGATCACGACACCGAGCGGCGAAGTGCACGTAGTGTGCACCGGCGCACCGCTCGGGTCGACCAGCCCGGAGCCTCTCTAGGTTCCCCCGACCGGAGGCGGTCAAGGACCTCCGCCAGCTGAGGCCAACCGGTCCGAGCGCCGCTGGCACGCTCGACGAAGACCCGGTGACAGCGGGCGCCGGTCAGCTCATCGACCTGTAGGTCGGGGGTTTGATCGACGGCCGAGACTCGCGCATAGCCGAGGGCCTGCTTCATGGGCCAGGGGCGTATCAGAACCCAACTGCGGCGTGGTGGATGAGACGCTGATTATGAGACGGGTTTACGACACCTGTTTGCGGCTCTTGGCGCCGGCGGCGGCGGCGTCTCAGAAACGCTCGTTTATGGAGTGTCGAAGCGGCGGCCACTCAGGGTGACCCGGTTCGACTGGTCCCGCCCCGCTGGTCAGCGGGCGCAGAGGTCGCCGAACGACCCAACGGTGCCGATCTCCGAGATAGGTGCTCTTGGCGGGCGACGAGCCGGGCAGTCCCGGCGTTCGCACGGGCGGTCCCGAGCGGCACATAGGAGCGGCAGCGACTGCGGGGTCGTCGTACCGTTGGGTCATGGCCGCTATACCGGGTTTCCTCGACAGCGTCGTGCTGGACCGGTCCGCCAATCTGCCCGGGGTGGACCGAGCCTTCCTGCTGACGTTGGAGACGTGGAGCGACGCCTTCCGCCTCACGGTCGTGTCCGAGGATTCCGCTCTCGTCTCGACCGCTCCATCAGAGCTCCTTCGTGCAACGCTTCTCGATAGCGTCGGCAACCAGGTCGCCCGTGCCGCTGCCCTCAACGGCGGGGGAGGACCTTACCGGCTGATCATCACCTTTCCGGCCGCTACCAGGTCCGTGGCCGCACCGGCTCAGCTGGTCGTCGGCGGTCACACCACGGACCTTCTGTAGTCCCGCACCGGCGTTCACCGAGGGGAGCGGCATCTAATGCCGAGTCGCCGGGGCGAGGCCAGCGCGAAGAATCGTTCGGTCGTCCTTGCCCACGACGACCAGGTGTCGGCCGCCGCCGCTGGAGGCCGCGCGAGCGGCACATCTCCTGCGGCTCTGCGAAGATCACAGTGGTGCTAGGCCGAACGCTGACAGCGACCACTACCACTGTTGCGTTCGTCGTGACCGCGTGTAGCGATGGGGGATCGCAAGCGCCGCCTGCTAGCCAGACACGGCTATCTGCGCCATCCTGTGCTGCCCAAGAGGACGAGAGATGCTCGCCGGAAGCCGTTCGTTCGACTGTCGAAGTATGATGCGACCGCGGCTCTACCTACTCATCTTCGCGGTGGCGTCGGGCCTCGCCGGGTGCAGCGGCACGTCTGACGCACCGACCGCCCGCTTCACCATCCTGCAGCACTCCGAAAGCGGAGGCACCAGCAGGTTCGAGGGCGAGGGTAACTTCGCCACTGGCGAGGTGTCCTACGCGTTGATGGTTGAAGGGGAGCCGGCCATCGAGCGCCACCAGATCGGCACCGAGACGTTCAATCAAGAAGTAGGCGAGGACATCTTCTATGACGCGGCCGAGTCGCCCGACACT
>DASZDM010000249.1:0-33850 GCA_035942015.1 Acidimicrobiales bacterium
AGGTCGTCGTCTACAAGAACAACAGCGACGGCAAGGGCAACAGCTACGGCTGCCACGAGAACTACCTCATGGCCCGCTCGGTCCCGTTCCAGCGCATCGTCGCCGGGATCACCCCCTTCTTCGTCACCCGCCAGCTCTTCGCCGGTGCCGGCAAGGTGGGCTCGGAGGCACCTGGTGTCTCCTCCGCCGAGGTGCCCTTCCAGCTGTCGCAGAGAGCTGACTTCTTCGAGGAAGAGGTCGGGCTCGAGACCACGTTGAAGCGGCCGATCGTCAACACTCGCGACGAACCGCACTGCGACGCGCAGAAATACCGTCGACTGCACGTCATCGTCGGGGACGCCAACTGCTCCGAGATCGCCACCTTTCTCAAGGTCGGAACCACTGCGGTGGTCCTGGCCATGATCGAGGACGACGAGTTGGGTCGCGACCTCGGACTGGCCGCGCCGGTCCAGGCACTGCGGAAGGTGTCCCGCGACGTTGAACTGGCCGGGCTCCTGCACCTGGCCGACGGTGGGACGATCAGCGCCCTCGACCTCCAGTGGGAATACCTGACCTGGGCCCGCAAGTACGCCGACAAGGGTGGCCTGGGAGCCGTCGGCGAGGGAGTCGGCACCGAGATCCTGCGGCGTTGGGAGTCGGTCCTCACCACGTTGGAGACCGACCCGATGGCCCTTGCCACCACCCTGGACTGGGTGGCCAAGTACAAGTTGCTGTCGGCCTATCGGGAACGGGGCGACCTGGCTTGGGACGCTCCTCGGCTGGCGGCCATGGACCTGCAGTACCACGACATGCGACCGGAGCGATCGCTCTGTGCCCGGCTGGGGATGCAGCGCCTCACCACCGATGACGAGGTGGCATCGGCCACAACTGAGCCACCGCCCACCACCCGAGCGTGGTTCCGGGGAAAGTGCCTGCAGCGCTGGGGATCCCAGATTGTCGCTGCGAACTGGGATTCCATGGTGTTCGATGTGGGAAGCGATCCGCTCCGGCGGGTCCCGATGATGGAACCCCTAAAAGGGACGGCAGAGATGGTCGATGGACTATTGGACGAATGCGCCACTCCAACCGAGTTGCTCCAGCGGCTCGGAAGCTGAGCGAGGAGGAACGATGCCCGAACGAGAGCAACGGCGGAGGCCGGCACCGAGCCGCGAAGAAGAGGTCGTCGAGGAAGCCCCACCGCGCTCGGAGCGAGGAGAGGAGATCAAGGCCGAGCTCGACGACCTCCTGGACGAGATCGATGCGGTGCTCGAGGTCAACTCGGAGGAGTTCGTGAAGAGCTACGTGCAGAAGGGCGGCCAGTAACAGCGGCGAGATGGGGGTGAGGAGGTAGCCTCCGGGGTCGTGCCCCCGCCCTTTTCTCTTCCCGGTGACGATCCCGGGCCCAGCTTCGCTGAGGTTCTTCGGCGCAGTGGTGGCCTACCTCCCGCCCTGCCCGGACCGGTCACCGACGTCATCCACGCCACCACCGTCGTCGCGCTGCGCTACGCCGATGGCGTGATCATGGCCGGCGACCGCCGGGCCACCTCGGGCAACCTGATCAGTCACCGGAGCATGGAGAAGGTCTTTCCGGCTGACCGCCATTCCGGAGTGGCCATCGCCGGAGCGGCCGGGCCGGCCGTCGAGATGGTGCAGCTGTTCCAGCTGCAGCTCGAGCACTACGAGAAGGTGGAGGGCGTCGAGCTCAGCCTGGAGGGCAAGGCCAACCAGCTCAGCCTGATGGTGCGCAACAACCTGCCGGCGGCCATGCAGGGCCTGATGGTGGTGCCCGTCTTCGCGGGCTATGACCTTCGTCGCCGCACCGGGAGGCTCTTTCAGTACGACGTCACCGGCGGCCGCTACGAGGAGAGTGATTTCGCCACCACGGGATCGGGACGCCTTCACGCCGGCACGGTGGTGAAACTCGGGTACCAGTCAGGTATCGAGCGTGACGACGCTCTCGACCTGGCCATCTCCGCCCTGTTCCAAGCGGCCGACGAGGACTCCGCCACCGGAGGCCCCGACCTCGTACGGGGCATCTATCCCACCATGGCCACCATTACCGCCGAAGGCTTCGAACGCATCGACGAAGCGCAGGTGGCCGAGCGCTTCCGACGCCTGGTCGAACAGCTGTCCACGCCCGAGGGCACGGCCAGCATGGGGCCGGCGCCGACCATGCCGAGGAGCGATGCACCGTGACCATGCCCTTCTACGTCTCGCCCGAGCAGGTGATGAAGGACCGGGCCGACTACGCCCGCAAGGGGATCGCTCGGGGCCGCAGCCTCGTCGCCGCCACCTACGCCGATGGCGTCATGCTCTGTGCCGAGAACCCGTCCAGCCGCCTGCGCAAGATCAGCGAGATCTACGACCGCATCGCCTTCGCCGGGGTGGGCAAGTACAGCGAGTTCGACCAGCTCCGGATCTTCGGCATCCGTGCCGCCGACCTCAAGGGCTATGCCTACAGCCGAGAAGATGTCGACGCGCGGAGCCTGGCCAACAACTACGCGCAGACCCTCAACCAGATCTTCACCCACGAGATGAAGCCCATGGAGGTCGAGATCCTGGTGGCCGAGGTGGGCGACGCCCCGACCGAGGACCGTCTCTTCCACCTGCTCTACGACGGCACGGTGATCGACGAGAACCGCTTCACGGTCCTCGGCGGTGAGGCCGAGGTCATCGCCCAGCGTCTCGCATCGAACTACGTCGACGGTATGGATCAGCGGGAGGTGCTGGGCGCCTGCCTACAGGCCCTGGCCGGCCCGGAGCGGACGTTGACCCCGAAGGAGCTGGAGGTGGCGGTGCTCGTCCGCAGCAACGAGCGGCGTGCATTCCGCCGTCTGTCGGAGGAAGTGCTATCCGGGCTCCTCGACGCCTGAGCGGTCGGCCTCCCGCTCGGGCGACCCTGCCCGGAAGCTGATGGTGTTGACGTACGCGAACAGCACCAGGCCGATGAGGATGGAGAGCACGACCCAGCGAGCGAGGGGCGCGCGATGCACTTCCTCCAGGTCCGCGTCGGTATTCTGGTCCGCCCCTCCGAATGCCGACTCGACCTCCTCGGCCAAGAGGATCTCCCGGGCGATGCCCAGATCGGTGGCGCTCACGAGCACCTCGACGTCGCCGATGGGATAAGGGCCATCGACACCGCCGCCACGGAGCTGGGTCACGATGCCGTCGGAGCCGAGGCGCGCAGAAAGGACCCGGGCACTGAAGGCGTCAGCCACCTTGGCCACAGGGACCATTCGTAGCCGCTGCACCGGGCCAGGCTATCCCGCCGCCTCCATGACCAGAGAGTAGGTGCGGGGGCCGCTACCGTGTCCTGGTGGACCGGCGCATCTTCGGCCTCGAGAACGAGTACGGGGTGACCTGCACCCTTCGGGGCCAGCGCCGTCTGAGTCCCGACGAGGTGGCCCGGTACCTGTTTCGCCGGGTGGTGTCCTGGGGACGCAGCAGCAACGTCTTCCTGGAGAACGGAGCCCGTCTCTACCTGGACGTGGGCAGTCACCCGGAGTACGCCACCCCGGAGTGCGATTCCATTCACGACCTCGTGGTCCATGACAAGGCCGGGGAGCGGATCCTCGAGCAGCTGCTGTCGTTCGCCGAACAGCGCCTCCGCGAGGAGGGGATCCGGGGCACGATCTACCTGTTCAAGAACAACACCGACTCGGCGGGCAACTCCTACGGTTGCCACGAGAACTACCTGACCAGTCGCCGTGACGATTTCGGGCACTACGCCGAGGTGCTGATTCCGTTCCTGGTGTCGCGCCAAATCTACGCGGGAGCGGGAAAGGTGCTGCAGACCGCCCGGGGGGCTATGTACTGCGTCTCGCAGCGGGCCGAACACATCTGGGAGGGCGTCTCCAGCGCCACTACGCGCAGCCGACCCATCATCAACACCCGCGACGAGCCCCACGCCGATGCCGAGCGCTACCGGCGACTCCACGTGATCGTGGGTGACTCGAACATGAGTGAGTACGCCACCTTCTTGAAGGTGGGCGCCACGTCGATCCTGTTGCGCATGCTGGAGGACCCTTCCGTCGTGCTCCGGGACATGACCCTCGAGAACCCGATCCGCGCCATTCGCGAGATCAGCCACGACATCAGCTGTCGGAAGCGGGTGCGTCTGGCCCACGGTCGCGAGGTCAGCGCCATCGACATCCAGAGCGAGTACCTCAATCGGGCTCTGCGCTACGCCGAAGCGAAGGGGGTCACGCCGCTGGAGGAACAGGCCCTCGGCATGTGGGAGCACTGCCTGACCGGACTGGCCAAAGACCCCCTGTCACTGGACCGGGAGTGCGACTGGGTGATCAAGCACAACCTCATCGAGGCGTACCGGGACCGTCACGACCTTCCGCTCATGCACCCGCGGGTGGCCCTGATGGACCTGCAGTACCACGACGTGAACCGAGCGCGTGGGCTGTACTACCGGCTCGAGGACCGGGGCATGGTCGACCGGATGTGCTCGGAGGAAGAGATCGACCGGGCCGGCCCCGGGAGCCTCGAGCCGCCGCAGACCACACGGGCCCGGCTGCGAGGGGAGTTCATCCGCCGGGCCAAAGAGCGCAAACGGGACTACACCGTCGACTGGGTCCATCTCAAGCTCAACGACCAGGCGCAGCGTACGGTGCTCTGCAAGGATCCCTTCAAGTCTCGGGACGAAAGAGTCGAGCGCCTCATCGCTTCGTTGTAGCGATCAACTGTGCCGTCGTTTCGGACCGCCACCGTCGTTTCCTTTCTCTCCGAACGGCGGGGCCTGCAGCGTGTCGGGGTCGCCTTCGGCGACGCAGGGACTGCCGCAGGCGTCCAGGAACAACGGGCGTATGTGCTGACTGAGCTGACCGGCCCCGTGTCCGTGGGGGATCAGGTGGTGCTCAACACCACCGCCATCGAGTTGGGCTTGGGGAGCGGGGGGTGGCACGTGGTCCACTGGAACCTGTCGCGAACGGAGTGGCGGTCACCGGGACCGGGACATGTCATGAAGCTGCGGTACACGTCGCTCCAGGTCGACACCGGGACGGCGGAGGAGCTGCACGCCGGCACGCTCGCCGACGCCGACCACCTCGAGGGCATGCCGGTGGTCGTCTGCGGACTGCACAGTCAGATTCCTTGCGTCGCGGTGGCCCTGAAGCATGCGTGCCCCGGGCTACGGCTGGCCTACGTGATGACCGACGGCGGCGGGTTGGCCATCGCCACCTCCGAGCTGGTGGCGTCCATGACGGCCACCGGCCTGCTCGACGTGACGGTGACGGCCGGTCACGCCTTCGGTGGGGACCACGAGGCCGTCAACGTGCCTGCCGCCTTGGCCGTGGCGCGCCTCGTCGGGCGAGCCGATGTAACCCTGGTCGGCATGGGACCGGGCTCCGTGGGGACCGCCACCCGCCTCGGCCTTTCCGCCCTCGAGGTGGCGCCGGCCCTCGACGCAGCCGAGTCGCTCGGAGGACGGCCGGTCGCCGCCATCCGGTTCTCGCTGGCCGATCCCCGGTTGCGTCACCAGGGGGTGAGCCACCACAGCCGCACGGCCCTCGGTCTACTCACCCGGGCCCGGGCCACCATCGGAATCCCCCAAGGGCCGTTCGAAGCACGCCTCCGCGCCGACCTCGAGGCCAGCGGAGTGGCCGACCGGCACCGACTGCTGGCGGTGAGCGATTCGGATGTCCCCTCCCTGTTGGCCGAGCACCGACTCCCGGTCACGTCGATGCGACGGAGCCCGGCAGAGGACCCAGGCTTCTACGCCGCGGCAGGAGCCGCGGGCACGGCGGCCGCCCTCCTGGTCCGCTGAACCGGCTGGTGCTCACCCCGGAGGGCCGGCGTCACCTCCAGGTGCGTGCTTGCGGAGTGACTCGAGGGAGCTTTCGAGCTCTCGTGCCGCCTCCAACGCGGCAACGGCAGCCTTCTTGAGTGTGATCAACGAGCGCAGAACGATGGCTCCACCCACGACCACGAGGCCGAGAAACAACAGCGGCACGTAGTCCATGGTGGTGACGGTATCCGACCGGCGGGCGGAGCGAGCTTGCTAGCGCCAGCGACGCCACCAGGACCGGGAGCGGTCCCGGACCCGGGCGCTCCTCTCCGCACGTTCAGCCGTGCCGCCAGCGGTGCGGAAGACCACCACGGCCAGCACCACGGCCAGCGAGACAATGAGCCCGTATCCGACGAACACGACGATGCCAAGCACTTCGTCAACCATTTCGGCTCCTCAGGCACGAAACCCCTCGATGGCGTCCTAGACTACGAGGCGTACTCGTGCTGTCGACGAAGGGTGGCGAGCGCATGGCAAAGCAGCGCGCCGAGCGGGCCGACGAGGATCTGGTCAGGCTGTACCTGAGCGATATCGGCAAGCATGCCCTCCTCACCAAGGCCGACGAGGCCCGTCTGGCCCAGGCCATCGAGGACGGCACCGCCGCCCGCAAGGAGATGGCCCAGGCCGAGCAGGCCGGTGAGCGCCTGTCCGTCGCCCGCCGCCGGGAGCTTCGTCGGGCCGTGCAGGCGGGTGACGACGCCACCCAGACCTTCATCAAGGCGAACCTGCGCCTGGTGGTGTCGATCGCCAAGAAGTACCAGGCATCGGAGCTTCCGCTACTCGACCTCGTCCAGGAGGGCAACCTCGGGCTGATCCACGCCGTCGAGAAGTTCGACTGGCGCAAGGGCTTCAAGTTCTCCACCTACGCCACGTGGTGGATCCGCCAGGCCATCACCCGCGGCATCGCCAATACCGGGCGCACCATCCGCCTGCCGGTCCACGCCGGGGACCAGCTCACCCGCCTGCGTAAGGCTCAGGGTGTGCTGGAGATCAAGTTCGGCCGTCCTCCGACGCTGGCCGAACTGGCTACCGAGCTCGACCTTCCGATCGACAAGCTCATCGAGATCTTTCGCTACGCCGGCGGCACGCTGTCGTTGTCGGATCCGCTGCGCGAGGACGGAGACGCCGAGCTGGGCGATGTGGTAGCCGACCCCAACGCCACGTGCCCCTTCAGTGCAGCGGCCGACGCCTTGCTACCTGCCGAGGTCGCCCGCCTCCTGGCGCCGCTGGACGAGCGGGAGCGCACGGTGATCAGCCTCCGTTACGGTCTCGACCGAGGCGAAGCTCGCACCTTGGAAGAAGTGGGCGAGAGCTTCAATCTCACCCGAGAGCGCATCCGCCAGATCGAGGCCCGGGCCATGTCCAAACTCCGCCACCCTTCGGTCGACACAGGGGCACACGAGCTTTTGAGCGTCTGAGGACGCTCTTCGCCGTCGCAACGGAGGTTGCTCGGCGAGCTTGCCGTACTCCGGCCGCTAGCGCTCTCGCTTGCGGATCTGGACCACTGTGGGCTGGGGGGGTGGGGGCGGTGGCGTAACGCCGCCGTCGGGGAGGAGTTGGTCGCGCAGGTCGTAGGCGTCGAGGAGTGTGCCGGCCACCGGGTCGCTGGCCATCGACTCCAGGAAGATCTCGCCTCGCCACTGTTCGACCATGCCGATGAGGCGCCTCAGGCCCTCCCGGTGGAAGACGTCGACCCAGTCGAGGAGCTCGGTGACCCGCTCGCCCACCGCCTCGTCGGGATGCTCCGCCAAGCGTCCGACCAGCTCGCCGATGCGTACGCCCACGTCGCTGTAGGGCAGTTCCTCACTCTCGCTCACGCAGGCCACGGTAGCGCCTGGCTGGGGTCACTCCGTCTCGGTGATGGTGACGCTGTTGATCTTCAGGTCCTCGGCCGGCCGGTCGTTGCGCCCGGTGGGCACCGCCTCCATGGCCGCTACCACGTCGAGACCCTTGACCACCTTGCCGAAGAGGGAGTAACTCGGCGGCAGGCCGACCCCGTTCGGGCCGCTGACGATAAAGAACTGGCTGCCGTTGGTGTTGGGCCCGGCGTTGGCCATGGCCACGGATCCGATCTCGTAGCGGCCGGGCTTGGGCAGTTCGTCGGCGAAGCGATAGCCAGGTCCACCGGTCCCGGTGCCCTCTGGGTCGCCTCCCTGGCACATGAAACCCCGGATGACCCGGTGGAATACCAGGCCGTCGAAGTAGTGGTAGCGAGCCAGGAACACGAAGTTGTTGACTGTGAGCGGAGCCCCGACGGGGTCGAGGGCGATGGTGAGGTCGCCGAGCGATGTCGACATCTCCGCTGTGTATCGACGTGACAAGTCGATACACATAGGCGGCGGGCCGTCGAATCGGGTCTGGCGGGGGCTGGAGCCGTCGGCTGCGGGACAGGGAGTGGCCATGCAGAGACGATACGTTGATGGCGTGGAGACGCGTGCAGACCTGGTAGCAGGTTTCGTGCGGGACATCGCCGATTTCCCGGCGCCGGGAGTGGTGTTCAAGGACATCACCCCGCTCCTGAACGACGCCAACGCCTTCGCCGCCGCCGTCGATGCGCTGGTGGCCGAGTTCCGCCACCGTCGGATCGACCAGGTGATCGGCGTGGAGGCTCGGGGATTCATCTTCGCCTCACCGGTCGCCTATCTCCTCGGGGCCGGTTTCGTGCCTGTCCGCAAGAGGGGCAAGCTCCCGTCGTCGGTGGAACAGGAGCACTACGCCCTCGAGTACGGCACCGACCTCCTCGAGATCCATCTCGACGGCCTGGCATTCGGAAGCCGGGTGGTGGTCATCGACGACGTCCTCGCCACCGGAGGTACGGCCGCGGCCACCGTACGACTCGCCGAGAAGCTGGGGGCTGAGGTGGTCGGTCTCGGGTTCCTACTGGAGCTGGCGTTCCTGGACGGCCGGCGCCAACTGCCGGGCCGCGACGTGGTCGCGGTCGTCTCCTACGCCGAGGCCGGCGCATGACCACCGTGGACCGGGTGCTGCCCTGGCGCCGCAGTGCCCTTCCCGCCGAAGAGGTGGCGCCGCTGTTGTCGGCGTACCGCGGTCGCCACGCCCGAGCCTCCACCGCCATGATCAGCCGGGCCTACGCCGTTGCCGCCAATGCCCACCACGGCCAGGTCCGCAACTCGGGCGAGGCGTACATCTCCCACCCCCTGGCTGTCGCCATGATCGTCGCCGAACTGGGGCTCGACGACGTCACCATTGCCGCCGCCCTGCTGCACGACGCGGTGGAGGACACCGCCGTCGACCTGGCCGAGGTCAACTCCACCTTCGGCCCTGAAGTGGCCGCCATCGTCGACGGGGTCACCAAGCTCGACCGCCTCCGGTTCGATTCGCGCCAGGCCCAACAGGCTGCCTCGCTGCGGAAGATGCTCGTGGCCATGGCCAAGGATCTCCGTGTCCTGATCATCAAGCTCTGCGACCGCCTCCACAACATGCGCACCATCGCCGCGCTGCCCGAGGACAAACAGCAACGCATCGCCCGGGAAACCATCGACATCTACGCACCTCTGGCCCATCGGCTGGGCATGGCCCACGTCAAACAGCAGCTCGAAGACCTGGCCTTCGCCACGTTGTACCCGAAGCGTTACGCCGAGATCGAGCAGATGGTCTCCATACGAAGCCCGGAGCGGGAGCTGTATCTCGCCCTGGTGCTCGAGGCGGTGCGGGAGCGGCTGCGAGAGCTGAAGATCGCCGGCGAGGTCACCGGCCGACCCAAGCACCTGTGGTCGATCTACGAGAAGATGGTGGTCAAGGGCAAGGAGTTCGATGACATCTTCGACCTGGTGGGCATCCGGGTAGTGGTCGAGCGAGTGGAGGAGTGCTACGCCGCTCTGGGTTCCATGCACGCCACCTGGAAGCCGGTGCAGGGGCGAATCAAGGACTACATCGCCATGCCCAAGTTCAACCTCTACCAGTCGCTGCACACCACGGTGATCGGGCCACAGGGCAAGCCCCTGGAGGTGCAGATCCGCACCCGGGAGATGCACCGGCGGTCGGAGTTCGGTGTGGCCGCCCACTGGGCCTACAAGGACGAGCTGAGCGCAGCCGACGTGACCTGGCTGAACCACCTCGTCGACTGGCAGTCAGAGACCAGCGATCCGCAGGAGTTCATGGAAACCCTGAAGGTCGACCTGGAGCACGACGAGGTCTTCGTCTTCACCCCCCAAGGTGAGGTGGTTACCTTGCCCGACGGCTCGACACCCATCGACTTCGCCTACGCGATCCACACCGAGGTGGGCCACGCCTGCATCGGCGCCAGGATCAATGGACGACTTCAGCCCCTCGACGCCAAGCTTCACTCAGGGGAGACGGTCGAGATCCTCACCACCAAGGTGGATCCGGCGCCGTCGCGCGACTGGCTCAAGATTGTGGCGTCTCCCCGGGCGAAGAACAAGATCCGCCACTGGTTCTCCCGCGAGCGTCGTGAGGATGCCCTTGAGACGGGGCGCGACGAGCTGGCCAAGGCGTTGCGCCGAGAGGGCCTACCGGTGCAGAAGCTCCTCTCGTCGCCGCTGCTCGGCGAGGTGGCGGAATCGATGGGATTCGCCGATCTGAACGGCCTGCACGTGGCCATCGGTGAGCACCACGTGTCGGCCCGTTCGGCTGCACAACGGGTGTCCCGGGAGCTACGCAGCGGAGAGGCCGATGAGCAGCTCCCCCTCACCGTTCGCACGCCCCGACGGCGCCGGCCCAACACCGGCATCCACGTCGAGGGGCTCGATGACGTGTTGGTGCGCCTGTCCCGTTGTTGCACTCCCGTGCCGGGCGACGAGATCGTCGGCTTCGTCACCAGGGGGCGGGGAGTGACCGTCCACCGGTCCGACTGCGCCAACGCCGTCTCCTTGGCCCAGGGCCAGCACGACCGCCTTATCGAGGTCGACTGGGACCAGCACTGGGGGGCCTCCACATTCGTGGTCTCCATCGAGATCAAGGCGCTCGACCGATCGAAGCTACTGCGCGACGTGTCGGCCAGCTTGGCTGACCACCACGTCAACATCCTGGCCTGTGCCAGCCAGACCGGCAGCGACCGGATCTCGCGGATGCGCTTCGACTTCGAGCTGGCCGACCCGGCGCACCTCGACTCGCTCATCAGCACCATCCGTCGCATCGAATCCGTCTACGACGCGTACCGGGTATTGCCAGGCGGCGGTCGCTGACCGTCAGGCACGACACCGACAACAATACGGTTGACACCACCCATGATCCCGACTCCTCTCCTTCGGCCATCTGCCCCATATACACCTCTCGCCATCCGGTCAGTACGGGGACGCGTCGACTCCATCGAAAGCCGCTGACTCCTCCAGCTCCATGCCCATGGTCTCAGGCAGGCGGAGAAAAGCGAGCGTCGCCATCAGCCCCGGGACCGACACGACCACGGCCGCGGCGGCGAAGCCGTCCAGGAGGTCCGCCATGGCGCCGAAGACGAGCAGGCCCCCCACCGCACCCACCACACCGACGCTGACGAGCCACCCCGCCACCGACGCTCGTACGTCGGTCGGGAAGAGCTCGTTGGCCAGGGTTGCCACGGTGGGGGCGAAGGCGTAGCCGGTGAGTACGGCCAGCAACGACCCGACGATGGTCGCTACCAGTCCGCCGCCGTAGGTCACCATGGCGGCAAGGCCGATCCCGGCGAGAGCCAGCGCCGCCGTGGGTCGACGACCCCATCGGTCGGCGCCCCAACGACCGACCATCAGGCCGACCAGTCCCATGGGTACGGCGGCCAGGAACATCGCTGCGGTGACGGAGGCCGAGACGTCGAGGATCCCCTCGGCATACACGAAGATGAAGCTGTTGGCTGGGCCGGTCACGAAGGCGGCGCAGAAGGCAACGGCGAGGAGGGCGATCAGCCGTCGACGCCCCTCGCGATGCAGGCGGCCCAACACGACGGCGGGCGAGCGGCTCACCGTGTGAACCTCCGTGTGTCGCTTCCCCGTGGCTCGATAACGCGCCGGCTCGGTCACCCATCTGGCCAGCAAGGGCAACAGAAGCAGGGGCACCACGGCCAAGGCGAAGGTGCCCCGGAATCCGAGCGCGGCACCAGCCGCGCCTCGTACGGTCGCCACAAGGGCGGCCCCTAGCCCATAGCCGGCTACGACCAGCGCGCCTGCCTTGGCCCGGTCGGCACTGGCGGTGTGTTCACCCGCAACCACCTGCGCCAGTGCGTTGGACGCACTGAGAAAGGGTCGGCTCAAGCCGAAGGCGGCGACGAACCACCAGTAGCCGGGGCTCAGCGCACCCAACGCCACCAAAGCCAGGCCGACGGCGGCACACCACAGCAGGACAGCGCTGCGACCGAAGCGGTCGCCGAGGCCGGCCAAGGGCATGGCACCGAGCGAGGCCAGACGAATGAGCGCCAGCCCCACCCCTAGGACCGTGCCCGACAAGCCGGCCTGTTCGGCGACCGTCGCCCCGCCCGTCGCCTCACCGAATGCGTCGGCCACATCAGCCAACGCGGCGACCGCCCCGAACTGGCCGAACCCTGAGGCGCTGGCCAGGGCGGCCACGCTGACCACCGGAGCCTGCCGCCAGGTGTAGAGGCCGGGAGGCTCGGTGGGGGAGGAGTCAGCGGCCATGCCGGGCCCTGACGGTAGCCTCGCCCACCGTGCCCGCCGTGCCGTCGTTCCGGACTCCGACCGGCACGCGAGATGTGCTTCCCCCCGAGTCGGGGCGGTGGCGTGCGTTGATCTCCAGTTTCGACAGCGTGGTGACCCGGGCCGGGTACGGCCTGGTCGTCAGCCCCATGTTCGAGGACGTCGAGGTCTTCCAGCGGGTCGGTGAGAGCACCGACGTGGTCCGCAAGGAGATGTACGACTTCGAGGACAAGGGAGGCCGGCGCCTCGCCCTTCGCCCCGAGGGCACTGCATCGGTCGTGCGGGCCTACGTCCAGCACCGCCCCACGCCTCCGTGGAAGGTGTGGTACTGCGCCCCGAGCTTCCGCTACGAACGGCCTCAGGCCGGACGGTATCGCCAACACCACCAACTCGGGGTGGAGGCCCTCGGCGCCGAAGACCCCGAGCTCGACGTGGAGGTCATCGGCCTGGCTCGATGTCTCTACGACGCCCTCGGCCTCGGCCGGGTGACGCTTGTCCTCAACTCCATCGGTGACCCCGTCTGCCGGCCTGCGTACATCGAGCGGCTCGACGCCTACCTGGTCGAGCGGGACGACCAGCTGTGCGGGGAGCACCGCCGGGGCGCCCGCCAGAACCCGTTGCGGGTGCTCGACTGCAAGCGGGCCGAGTGCCGGGAGGCCACCGCATCCGCTCCCCGCATCGTCGACCACCTGTGCGAGGCGTGCACCCTGCACTTCCGTGGCGTCCAGGACAGTCTGGTCACGTTCGGCATCGATTTCGTCCTCGACGCGCGCCTGGTTCGGGGTTTCGATTACTACACCCGCACCGCCTTCGAGTTCCAGGCGTCAGCCCTGGAGAGTGCCCAGAGCACCATCGGCGCCGGAGGCCGCTACGACGGCTTGGTGGAGGCCCTGGGCGGGCCACCCACCCCGGGGGTGGGCTTCGGGATCGGGATCGAGAGGGTGCTCCTGGCGTGCGACGCCGAGGGGGTGGGACCCGCACCCGATGCCAACGTCGACGTCTGGGTGATCGACATCACCGGCTCAGGGAGTGCCGGTGCGCTGGCCTGGGACCTGCGCCGGGCCGGCATCGCCGCCGACCGGGGGTTCGATGCCCGCTCGATGCGGGCCCAGATGAAACTGGCTGATCGCTCCGGGGCCCGCCTGGCCCTCATCGTGGGTGACGAGGAGCGGCGCTCGGGTACGGTTTCGGTTCGGGACCTGCGGGCCGACGACGCCGACCAACGGGTCGTCGCGCGTGACGCGGTCGTCGCCCTCGTCAAGGAGCTGTTGGCATGACCACCGCGCCCCGCAGAACGGATCGTCCGGTCATGTCGGCCACGTCGATGCGCACCGACCGCTGCGGTGACCTGGGCGCGGAAGATGTCGGCCGCTCGGTGGCACTGTGCGGCTGGGTCGCCCGCCGGCGGGAGCACGGCGAACACCTTGCCTTCGTCGACCTCCGCGACCGTTCAGGGGTCATCCAGTGCGTCGTCGACGGCGCCTCCGACCTGCGCTCCGAGTACGTCGTCCGCATCACCGGCACGGTCCGCCAGCGTCCGGAGGGCACCGCCAACCCCGACTTGGCCACCGGCACCATCGAGGTGGGCGACTGCCGGGTCGAGGTCCTCAACACCGCCGAGCCCCCGCCCTTCCCGGTCACCGACCGCGTGGATGCCGACGAGACCATGCGACTGCGCCACCGCTACGTCGACCTGCGGCGAGCGCGCATGCAGCGCAACCTAGCCGTGCGCGCCGCCGTCACCGGGGCCTTGCGATCGGCCATGGAGCGCCAGGGCTTCCTCGAGGTCGAGACGCCGTTGCTGTGGGTGCCGACGCCGGAAGGGGCGAGAGAGTTCGTCATCCCTTCCCGCCTGCAGACCGGCTCGTTCTACGTGCTGCCACAGAGCCCACAGTTGGCCAAGCAGCTCTTGATGGTCGCCGGACTCGACCGGTACTACCAGATCGCCCGCTGCCTGCGCGACGAGGACCTCCGTGCCGACCGGCAGTTCGAGTTCGCCCAGCTGGACCTGGAGGCGTCCTTCGTCAGCCAGGACGACGTGTTGGCCTTCGTGGCCGAGGCCGTCCTTGACGCCACCGAAGCGGCCACAGGGAAGCGCCCGGACCCGATCGAAGGCGTGACCTGGTTGGAGGCCATGGAGCGCTTCGGCTCGGACAAACCCGACCTGCGGGCCGGGCCTGAGCTGGTGGAGCTGACGGAACTCTTCTCCGGCACCGGATTCCGGGCTTTCGCCGGTGCAGACTGCATCAAGGGAATGCGGATCCCCCGGCAGGCCGACCTGGGCCGGAACCGGCTCGACGCCCTCACCGACCGGGCCAAGACGCTGGGGGCGAAGGGCCTGGTGTGGCTGCGGGTGGGCGAGGGGGGTGCCCTCGACTCGCCGGTGGCCAAGTTCCTCTCCGACGCCGAGCAGGCCGGGCTGGTGGAGGCGGTGGCCGCCGTGGCCGGCGATCTGGTGCTGATGGTGGCCGACGAGCGACCGGTGGCCAGGACCGTGCTCGGCCAGCTTCGCCTCGACCTCGGCCGCCCCCCGGTGGGCGAGGGCGACCGTCGCTTCCTCTGGATCACCGAGTTCCCGCTGTTCGAGGGCATGGACGCCGCCGGACGACCTGTTCCCGCCCACCACGCCTTCACCATGCCGCACCCAGACGACCTGGACCTCCTGGAGTCGGATCCTCTCGCCGTGCGCTCCCAGTCCTACGACCTGGTGCTCAACGGCTGGGAGCTCGGCTCGGGCTCCATCCGGATCCACCGTGCCGACATCCAGTCCCGCATCTTCTCGCTGCTCGGCGTTTCCGAGGCCGACGCCGAGGCCCGCTTCGGTTTCCTGCTCGGGGCGTTCCGCTACGGCGCACCACCGCACGGCGGCTTCGCCGTGGGCCTCGACCGCCTGGTCGCCATCCTCGCCGGTGAGGAGAACATCCGCGAGGTCATCGCCTTCCCCAAGACCCAGTCGGGCGCTGATCCCCTCACCGGCGCTCCTGCGCCGGTGGCGCCCCAGGTCCTCGCCGACCTTGGCATCCGCCTCCTGCCCCCGCCGGCGCCCTGACGCCCCCCGGCTTCTGTTCGAACCTGGTGCTCTAGCCAACAGATCTGCACACAAAGCCGTCGAGCCATCAGGACAGGAGCATCGTCCGGGCACACAAAGGTCAGGAACGACCGGTGCTACTTGGTACGGCCGACCTCAACGGGTGTCCGGGCACGGTGTTCGAGGCGGTCGAGCAGACCGGCCAGGGCGGTCTCGATCTTGGTCACCTCGCGTCGGTAGTACGAGCGGCCGGCAAGGTGCCCGCCGAAGGCCATTCCGGCGCCGAGAGGCAGGGAGGCGAGGCCGGTGACCGGGTCCACCAGGAAGAGGGCCCCGGCGGTGCCCGTACCCGCCACGGCACCGCCGGCCATCCACCAGGCGTGGGCCGTACGCTGCTCGCGGACGTCGGCGTGGAAACACACCAAAACCTTTCCGTCTCCCGCCGGCGACGCCGCCAGGGCGAATTCCAGGCTGCGCACGCCATTGAGGGAGATGCGATGGTTGAAGTCGAGGCCTCGCCGGACGCTCGCCAGCATCCCCTCCCGGCGGGCCCACAGCTCCCGACCCGAGAACTGACGGCGCTGCTCGAAGAGCTGGCCGGACAGCCAGGCTCGGACGGCGGTGTCGACGGCCGACCTCGGTCCGGGCACCGCTCGCTGCACCCTGAGCGACGGCGGTCCGAGGAGCCCCGTCCGGCCCGGGACGACGGGCTCCAGGGCCCCGACCTCCAGCTCGACCAGAGCCCGGGACACCGACATCGGGGAGAGGCCGGCCTCGACGGCCGCGGCCTCTACGGCGGACGCATCGAGACGATGATCGTCCTCGGGGGTCCTGTCCAGCTCGGCGGCGCGGCGCAAGACCTTGGCGATCTGCTCCTGGGTGAGGCGCCCACCCTCCATGTCGTCATGGTAGCCAGCAACCAGGCGATACTCCGAGGGTGGGAGAGGACCTGTTCGAGGCGGCGGCGGAGCAGCGGCTGGCGGTGTCGGCCCCGTTGGCGGCCCGGATGCGACCCCGAACTCTGGACGAGGTGGTCGGCCAGGACCACCTCCTCGGCGCCGGCAAGCCACTCCGGCGCCTGATCGAGTCAGACCGGCTCTCCTCGGTGATCCTGTGGGGACCGCCGGGGACGGGCAAGACGACGGTCGCCCGCCTCATCGCCGGTGCCACCAGAGCGGCCTTCGAACCGCTGTCGGCCGTGACCGCCGGCGTGAAGGACGTGCGCGAGGTTGTGGGTCGGGCCAAGACACGCCTGGGCCAGCACGGGCGGGCCACGATCTTGTTCCTCGACGAGGTCCACCGGTTCAACCGGGCCCAACAGGACGCCCTGTTGCCCTCGGTGGAGGAGGGTGTGCTCATCCTGATCGGCGCCACCACCGAGAACCCCTACTTCGAGGTCAACCCACCGCTGTTGAGTCGCTCGACGCTGTTCCGCCTCGACCCGCTCTCGCTCGAGGCCGTCACCGCTCTGCTGCGGCGGGCTCTTGACGCCGAGGGCGCCCGAGCCGACGAGGATGCCCTGGCTCATCTGGCCGATCGGGCGGGTGGTGACGGCCGGGCCGCCCTCGGTGCACTCGAGGTGGCGCTGGCCCTCACCGGTGGCGGTCCTGATCCTTCCGCGAACGGCGTGAGGATCACGCTGGCCGACGCCGAGGCAGCCCTCGACCAGCGGGCGCTGCGCTACGGGCGCGACGAGCACTACGACGTCATCTCCGCGTTCATCAAATCCATCCGCGGCAGCGATCCCGATGCCGGCCTCTACTGGCTGGCCCGCATGCTGGCCGCCGGCGAGGACGCCCGGTTCATCGCCCGCCGCCTGGTGATCCTGTCGTCGGAGGACATCGGCATGGCTGATCCGATGGCTCTCCTGGTGGCCGACGCCGCCGCCCGCGCCGTCGACCTGGTCGGCCTCCCCGAAGCGCAGCTCAACCTGGCCCAGGCGGTGGTCCACCTGGCGACAGCTCCCAAATCCAACCGGGTGACCGTCGCGCTGGGACGGGCCCAGGCCGACGTGGCCGAGCTTCCGGCCGGAGAGGTCCCGCTCCACCTCCGAGACGCCCGCTACCGCGGCGCGGCGGCGCTGGGCCACGGGAAGGGCTACGACTATCCTCACGACGACGAGCGGGGCTGGATCGAGCAGCGACACCGCCCCGGAACAGTCGCCGGGCGGGCGTACTACGAGCCCTCCGCCCACGGTCAGGAGGAGGAGGTGGCCAGGCGCATGGCAGCCCGATGCGGGGACGGCGGCACCGAGGCATGAGCGCGGTGGATTTGGCCGCGGTGGTGGTGACCATCGCCGGGGTGACCGGCGTGATCCTGGCCGCGTTCGCCCTGCGAGCACTCACCCGGACCATGGGCGTCCTGCGCAACGGGATCGAGGAGCTGCGACGAGACACCCTGCCGGTCGTCGCAGAGCTACGGCGCAGTGTCGACCAGGTCAACGCCGAGCTCAACCGTCTCGACGAGGCCGTGGCGTCGGTGCGATCGGTGTCCGGCACCGTCGATGCGGCCTCCCGGCTGGCCTACCTGGCCTTCTCCAACCCTGTCATCAAGGCCATGGCCCTAGGGGCCGGCACCGCCAAGGCAGCCCGTAGTCTCCGTCAGCGTTGACGCCGTGTTCAAGCGGCTGACGTGGATGACGATGGGAACCGGCGTCGGCGCGGGTCTGGCCCTGTGGGGGCAGCGCAAGGTGAAGGCCAAAGTGGCCCGCTACCAGCCGGCACGGGTGACCGCTGAGCTCGCCGGCTCCGTCCGTCGCCTCGGCGAGGGGGTTCGTGTCGCGGCCGAAGAGGGTCGCACGGCCATGCGCGACAGGGAGGCGGAGCTCCGAGGGACGCGGCCCGGGCCGGTGGCCAGATCGGGCGGCCCCTGATCCTCGATGGGGTCGCCGGTAGGATGGGGGGGCAATGAATGCCACCGAGCTCCGACGCGCGTTCACGTCGTTCTTCCAGGAGCGGGGCCACACCGCCGTTCCCGCCGCCGGCCTCATCCCTCACCATCCGTCGGCGCCGCTGTTCACCAACTCCGGGATGATGCAGTTCGTTCCCTACTTCCTCGGGGAGGAGTCGCCTCCCTGGGCCCGGGCCATGTCGATCCAGAAATGCGTGCGTCTCAGCGGCAAGCACAACGACATCGACGAGCTCGGGCGTACCCGTCGTCATCTCACCTTCTTCGAGATGCTGGGCAACTGGAGCTTCGGCGATTACTTCAAGGAGGAGGCGATCCGCTGGGCCTGGGAGTTGCTCACCGAGGTCATCGGCTTCGACGGTGACCGGTTGTGGGTGACCGTGCACGTGAGCGACGACGACGCCGAAGCGATCTGGCACGAGACCGTCGGGTTGCCGATGGCACGCATCCAGCGCCTCGACAAGGAGAACTTCTGGGAGATGGGGGCCACCGGTCCCTGTGGCCCTTCATCGGAGATCCACTTCGACTGCGGACCGGAGTGGGGAGAGGAGGGTGGACCGGCGCAGGGCAGCGGGGACCGCTACGTGGAGTTCTGGAACCTGGTCTTCATGTCGCAGTTCCGCCACCCTGACCGGTCGTTGAGCGATCTTCCCCAGCACAACATCGACACCGGAGGTGGGCTCGAGCGCTGGCTGATGCTGCTCCAAGGTGTTCCGACGGTGTTCGACACCGACGCCGTGCGGCCTCTCATCGAGGTCGTCGAATCGGTCAGCGGGGTTCGCTACGGCGCCGAGAGCACCAGCGACGTCGCCCTGCGGGTGGTCGGCGATCACGCCCGCTCCATCTCGTTCCTGGTGACCGACGGCGTCGTGCCGTCGAACGAGGAGCGCGGCTATGTGGTGCGCAGCGCCATCCGCCGAGCCGTCACTCGAGGTCACCAACTCGGGATCGACCGGCCGTTCCTCAAGCAGCTGGTCGAGCGGACCGTCGAGCTGCTGGGCGAGGCCTACCCGGAGCTCCAGCAGTCGGCTGGGCTGGTGGGTGAAACCGTCGAGCGTGAAGAGCACCGGTTCCGCCAGACGCTGGCCGCCGGTTCGTCCCTGCTCCAGGCCGAGTTGGTCCGCGGAACCGTGCCCGGGGACGTGGCCTTCAAGCTGCACGACACCTACGGCTTTCCCATCGAGATCACCGAGGAGATGGCGGCCGACGCGGGTGTCGTCGTCGACCGTGCCGGCTTCGACGCCGCCATGGCCGAGCAACGGGCCCGGGGACGACAGTCCCGTCGAGGCGGCAGCGCCGAGATGGTCATGGAGACCTACCGCGAGCTGGTCGAGCAGTCCGGGCCCACCGAGTTCACCGGCCGGGAGGAGCACGAGACCAAGGCCCAGGTGCTGGCGGTGGTCGAACGCGACGAGGGAGAGCTCGAGATCTTTCTCGACCGCACCCCCTTCTACGCCGAGAGTGGTGGCCAGGTCGGCGACACCGGCGCCATCACGACGGCCACCGGGCGCCTCGACGTGGTGGACACGA
Organism: Acidimicrobiales bacterium; assembly: GCA_035942015.1. Classification (GTDB taxonomy): domain Bacteria; phylum Actinomycetota; class Acidimicrobiia; order Acidimicrobiales; family CADCSY01; genus JADDRA01. The sequence goes on from DASZDM010000249.1 coordinate 19,838, forward strand.
CCTATGCCTTACCGGGGCTGCACCGCCACACCGCCCGGCTGGTGGAAGGGGATGTCCGTCCCGGCCAGGAGGCGGTTGCCACCATCGACGTCGAGCGCCGCCAGGCCATCCGCCGCAACCACACCGGCACCCACCTCCTGCACTGGGCCCTCCGCGAGGTGCTGGGCGATCACGTCAAGCAGCAGGGTTCCCTCGTCGGTCCCGACTACCTCCGTTTCGACTTCAGCCACCACGCCGCCACCGCTCCCGAGCAGCTGGACGTGGTCGAGAATCTGGCCAACAGGGAGGTCCTGGCCAACGACCGGGTGCGTCACTACGAGACGACCAAAGCGCAGGCCGCCGAGGCGGGGGCCATTGCCTTCTTCGGGGACAAGTACGGGGAGATCGTGCGGGTCCTCGAAGCGGGTCGCCACTCCGTCGAACTCTGCGGCGGGACCCACGTGAGCGCCCTGGGCGACATCGGACCCATCCGCATCACCTCGGAGAGCTCGATCGGCTCCAACCAGCGTCGAATCTTCGCCACCACCGGCACGGCGACCCTGGAGCGAATTCGCCGGGACCGGGAGGAGCTGGCCCGGGCGTCGGTGCTGCTGGCCGTGCCTCCCGACGAGGTGGTGGCCGGGGTGGAGCGGCTCCGTGACGAACTCAGAGCGGCCAGGGAGCAGGCCAAGGCGGCGCAACGGGCGGCCGCAGGAGCAGGAGCTGCCCAATTGGCCTCCGAGGCCGTCGACGGGGTGGTCGTGGCCCGTCGCGACGACCTTGGTCGTGAGGAGCTGAAGGACCTTGCCGTGGCCGTGCGAGAACAGCCGGGGGTGCGGGCGGTGGTGCTGGGTGGGGCGCCGGCCGCCGGCGGTGTCGCCCTGGTGGCCGCAGTGGCTCCGGGAAGCGGGCTGGTGGCGTCCGCATTGCTGGCCGATGCGGCCCGGACGGTGGGTGGGGGAGGCGGCAAGGCCCCCGATCTGGCCGTTGCCGGCGGGCGGCACCCCGAGCGCCTGGACGAGGCGCTCGATCAGGCCCGGGCTGCCGCCGGGGCGGCGTGAGGGTCCTCGCCCTCGACCTCGGGAGCCGGCGCATCGGGGTGGCCGTGAGCGACGCGTCGGGGACGCTCGCTTCGCCCCGGCTGGTGCTGCAACGAGCCGGCACGCGCCACGCCGACCACGAGGCAGTGGCCGAGCTGGTGGCCGAGGTCGGCGCCGAGCGGGTGGTGGTGGGCCTGCCGCTGTCGCTGAACGGCAGGTCCGGGCCCGCCGTGCGCTTGGTGCTGGGCGAGGTGGAGGAACTGCAGGCCCGGCTCCCCATGCCCGTGGAGTGCCATGACGAACGGTTCACGACCGTGAGCGCACACAACGCGCTGGCGGCGGCCGGGCTGGGCGGACCAGCCCGTCGGAAGGTGGTGGACCAGGCGGCGGCCGCCATCCTCCTGCAATCATGGCTGGACCAGCGCAGGGGACAGGAGGAGGCGGGATGAACGACATCCTGTTCGACCAGGACCACCGAGGCATGTCTCCCGATCCCGAGCCGCCACGCCGGCGGCGCCCACTGCTGATGGTCCTGACCGTGGTCGCCGTCGTCGTCGTGTTGGGTCTCATCGGCGCCGTCCTCTGGGTCAAGGGCAAGATCGATCCGGGAGGAGCGCCGGGCCAGGAGGTCGCCCTCACCATCCCCGAGGGAGCCACCACTGCCGATATCGCCGAGCTCCTGGCTGATGAAGGGGTGATCTCCGACGCCGGCGTCTTCGGGTACTACGTGCAGTTCACCGGCGGCGCGTCCTTTCAGGCGGGCGATTACACCCTGGCTCGGAACTCCACCATGAGCGACGTGGTGGCGACACTCGACGAGGGACCGGAGATCGCCTTCGACCAGGTGACCGTACCCGAGGGCCTGTCTCTGGAGGAGGTGGCCGAGCGGGTCGGCGAAGTGGATCGCTTCTCGGCGGAACGGTTCCTCGAACTGGCGGAGTCGGGCACGGTGCGATCGCGGTATCAGCCCGACGACGTCGACAGCCTGGAAGGGCTCTTGTTTCCCGACACGTACCGATTCGACCAGACCGAGGACGAAGCCGCGCTGCTCGAGCGCATGGTCGAACAGTTCGACACGGTCGCCACCGAGGTGGGCTATGACGAAGACGACCTCCCGGGGGGCCTCACCGCCTACGAGGCCATCGTCGTGGCGTCCTTGATCGAGTCGGAGGCCAGGGTGCCGCAAGATCGGGCCAAGATCAGCCGGGTGATCCACAACCGCCTGGAGGAGGAGATGCTCCTGCAGATCGACGCCACCGTCATCTACGCCCGCGGCGGGGAGCACCGCCCCAACGGCCAGGTGCTCTTCAGTGACCTCGAGGTCGACTCCCCCTACAACACCTACAAGTTCGCCGGGTTGCCTCCCACGCCCATCGCCGTGCCCGGACGGGCCTCGTTGGAGGCGGCCATCGACCCGACGCCGGGCGACTGGCTCTTCTACGTCAAGTACCAGAACGACGGCACCCATGCCTTCGCCGAGACGGGCGCCGAGCACAGTCGCCTGGTGGCCGAGGCCAAGGCCCGGGGCGTCAACCCCTAGATGTCGGCGGCCCCCTGGGCACCGGGGGGTCTCACCCGCGTGGCGGCGGTCATCGGCCACCCGGTACGCCACTCGTTGTCGCCGGTCATCCACAACGCCGCCTTCCGCCATCTCGACCTCGACTGGGTCTATGTCGCCCTCGACGTGGCGCCCGGCAACGGGCGGGTCGCCGTAGAAGCCATGCGCACCCTCGGACTCGCCGGTCTCAACGTGACCATGCCCCACAAGGCTGATGTCGCCGCCGCGGTGGACCGCCTGTCGCCGGTGGCGTCGGCTCTCGGTGCGGTGAACACCGTGGTGGCCCAAGGTCGAACGCTGACAGGGGAGAGCACCGACGGCGCCGGCCTGCTGGCCGCGCTGGCCGCCGACCACGGGTTCGATCCGTCTGAACGGCGATGTCTCGTGCTCGGTGCCGGCGGTGCGGCCCGGGCGGTGGTGCTGGCCCTGGCCGAGGGCGGGGCCAAGGAGGTGGTGGTAGTGGCGCGTCGTCGGGAGCAGGCCGCCCGGGCAGCCACGCTGGCCGGCAGCGTCGGCCGGGCCGGGATGGCGGCGGATGTGGCTGATGTCGACTTGCTGGTCAACGCCACGCCGGTCGGGGACCAGCTTCCCCTCGGGGTACGGGCCGACGATCTGGGAGCCGGGCAGCTCGTGGTCGACCTGCTCTACGCACCGGCGACCACCGTGTTGATGGACTCGGCCGAGGCCAGGGGTGCAGCCACGGCCAACGGGGTGGGCATGCTGGTGCACCAAGCGGCGCTGTCGTTCCAGCTGTGGACCGGCGAGGAGATGCCGCTCGACGCCGTCAGGCTTGCCCTCGCCACCGGGCCGGGTGGCCGCGGGCGGTAGCCTTCCCGGCGCATGTTCCTCGTCGTCGCCTGTGCGGTCGCCGGCCTGGCGGTGGGCAGGGCGCTCACCGTGGTGGTCGACCGGGTGCCGGCCAAGGCTCCGGTGGGCCCAGGGATCGCGAAGTTGATGCGCCGACCACTGGACCGGACGCCCGGCACCAACAGCCCGGTGCTCGAGGTTGCCACCGCCGTGCTCTTCGCCGCCGTCGCACTGCGCCTCGGCGATGACTGGGCGCTGCCCGCCTTCCTGGTCTTCGTCGCCTCGCTGGTGGCCGTCGCCGTCATCGACCTGGAGCACTACATCGTCCCCAACCGCATCGTGCTCGCCACCCTGGTCGTCTCCGTGCCGCTCCTGGCACTGGCGGCACTGATCGACGGCGACTGGTCGTCGCTGCGGACGGCGTTGGTCGGCAGCGTCGCCGCCGGTGCCGGCCTGCTCGTCATCAACCTCATCTCGCCCCGCGGAATGGGTATGGGCGACGTGAAGCTGGCCCTGGTGCTCGGCCTGTACCTCGGGTGGTTCGACCTCGGCCACGTCCTGTTGGGCCTGTTCCTCGGGTTCCTGCTCGGCGCCGTGGGCGGGGTCGCTCTCATCGCCCTCCGCCTGCGCACCCGGCGGGACCACGTTCCCTTCGCCCCCTTCCTGGCCGGGGGCGCCATCCTGGCCGTCATCTTCGGCGAACCCCTCCTCGGCTGGTATCTGGGCTGAAGTCATCCCCCATCGCAATCGGCGGCTGGCAGTACCCTCGCCTGCGTGTTGCGTCTTCTCACTGCCGGCGAATCCCATGGGCGGGGGCTGGCCGTCATCGTCGAGGGACTGCCGGCCGGATTGCCCGTCGACGAGAAGGAGATTCAAGAGGAACTGGCGCGGCGGCGTCTCGGCTACGGGCGTGGGCCCCGCATGCGCTTCGAGGCTGATGAGCTGACCCTGCTCGGCGGCATCCGCCACGGCCGCACCCTCGGCTCACCAGTCGCCATCCTCATCGGCAACTCGGAGTGGGAGCGCTCCGACCGCTGGCACGAGGAGATGTCGCCGGCGCCGGGGCGGACCACAGCCGCTGACCCAGCCCCGGCCCGGCCACGCCGACCTGGCCGGGATGCAGAAGTACGGCTTCGTCGACGCACGTGACGTGCTCGAGCGGGCATCAGCCCGGGAGACGGCGGCCCGAGTGGTCGCCGGCAGCCTGGCCAAGCTGCTCCTTGCGCGACTGGGGGTGTCGGTCCTGTCCCACGTCATCCGCATCGGGACAGCCACGTCGTCCACGGCGGCTCGGCCCACCGCCGACGACCTGGCTCGGGTCGACGCTTCCGAGGTCCGCTGTTTCGACGAGGGAGCCGAGGCGGAGATGGTGCGGGAGATCAAAGCGGCGGCGGCCGACGGTGATTCGCTGGGAGGTGTCGCCGAGGTACTCGCCTTCGGTGTCCCGGTGGGCCTGGGAAGCCACGTCCATTGGGACAGAAAACTCGACGGCCTCCTGGCCCAGGCCCTCATGAGCATCCACGCCGTCAAGGGCGTCGAGATCGGCGATGGTTTCGAGGTGGCCGGCCAACGGGGATCGGTGGCCCACGACCCCATCCACTGGGATGCCGACCAACGCGAGTACCGGCGGGCGTCGACGCGGGCCGGTGGTGTCGAGGGGGGCATCTCCATCGGGGGGCTGCTGGTGGCCCATGTGGCGATGAAGCCGCTGGCCACGCTCAACCGCCCGGTGCTGGCCACCGTCGACACCGAGACCAAGGAGGCGACGGTGTCGTTCAAGGAGCGTACCGACGTCACGGCCGTGCCGGCCATGGGTGTGGTGGCCGAGACCATGGTCGCCCTGGTCCTCGCCGGCGAGGCCCTCCGCAAGTTCGGGGGCGATTCGATCGAGGAGCTGGAGCGCAACCATGCCACCTTCGTCGCCGGTCTCTGAGGGCCCGGCCCCTGAGCCCGACCCCGCTCGCCACGTGGTCCTCGTCGGGCTGATGGGCACAGGGAAGTCGACGGTTGGCAGGCGGGTGGCCGAGCGCATGGGCCGGGACTTCCTGGACAGTGATGTCCAGGTGGAGGCGCGCACGGGAAGAACGGTCAGGGAGATCTTCGCGTCGGAGGGGGAGGCGGTCTTTCGCCGACTGGAGGCCGAAGCCCTGGCCGATGCCCTCGCCCGGCCCACGCCGTCCGTCGTGGCTGCCGCCGGCGGGGTGGTCCTCGACCCGGGTACCCGTGAGCGACTGCGCAACGGGGCGACGGCGGTGTGGCTCCGGGCCGAACCTTCCGTGCTGGCCGATCGGGTGACCAGCGCCGATCACCGGCCCTTGCTGGACGACGGCCCGAGGGCCGTGCTCGAACGAATGCACCAGGAGCGCTCCGCCCTCTACGAAGAGGTGGCCAGCGGACGTGTCGTCGACGTGAGCTCCGTGTCGATCGACGAGGCTGCCGATGCGGTACTGGAGCTGGTCTCGTGATCACCGTGCCCGTCGAGATCTCCTCTCGGCCCTACGACGTCGTCGTCGGCGCCGGCGCGCGCCACGAGTTGGCACGGGTGCTCCCCCAGGGAGCGGCCCGCGCCGCGATCGTGACGCAGCCGGGCATCGGCGTGGAGGTCGACCCCGGCATCGAACAGCAGGAGTTCGCCATGGGCGACGGCGAGGAGGCAAAGTCGCTCGCCACGGTGGGAGACCTCTGCGCCGGCTTCGCCCGTTGGGGCCTGACCCGGGGCGACGTGGTGGTGGCGGTAGGTGGAGGGGTGGTCACCGACACCGCCGGCTTCGCCGCCGCCGTCTACCACCGGGGTGTCGACGTGGTGCACGTGGCCACCACCCTGCTCGGACAGGTGGACGCGGCCATCGGCGGCAAGACCGGGGTGAACCTGGCCGAGGGCAAGAACCTGGTCGGCGCCTTCTGGCAGCCGGCGGCGGTGCTGTGCGACACCGAGGTGCTGGCGACCCTGCCGCCCCGGGAGCTGCGCAGCGGCCAGGGCGAGATGGCCAAGTACCGCTTCCTCGGCGTCGAGGACCTGCTCGAGTTGCCCATCGACCTCCAGGTCGCCGCCTGTGTCCGGGCCAAGGCCGCGGTGGTGGCCGTCGACGAGCACGAGGGAGCGTCGGGCCGGCGGGCCACGCTCAACTACGGCCATACCCTGGCCCACGCCCTCGAGACCGCCGGCGGCTACGACCTGCGCCACGGCGAGGCAGTGGCCGTGGGCCTGGTGTTCGCGGCCGAGCTGGCCCGGCACCTCGGACGCATCGACACGGCCCGGGTGGCTGAGCACCGGAAGATCGTGGCTGCGTACGACCTACCGACCAGCCTGCCGCCGGGCGTCGACCCGGCCGAGCTCGTCCGCCTGTTCACCCGCGACAAGAAGGCCGTCACGGGCCTCACCTTCGTGCTCGATGGACCACGCGGCGTGGAGGTCGTTCCGGATGTCCCTCTCGAGGCCATCCACGCCGCATTCCGTTCTCTGTCGGATGGACAGTGTCGGTGACTTCTCAGTCGACAAAGAACGAGGGAGGTCGGCCCGTCGTCCTGTTGCTCCACGGGCCCAACCTCAACTTGTTGGGGGAGCGTCAACCCGAGGTCTACGGGACTGACACCATCGACGACCACGTGGAGGCCGCGGCGAAGGCCGCCCAGGCGGCCAGCCTAGAACTCGAGCACCACCAGTCGAACGCCGAGGCCGAGCTGATCGAGGCCATCCACGGGGCGCGGGGGCGGTGCGCCGCCGTCGTCATCAACGCCGGCGCCCTCACCCACTACGCCTGGTCGCTGCATGACGCCCTGGCCGCCTACGACGGGGTGAAGATAGAGCTCCACCTGTCGAACCCGGGCGCTCGGGAACCATGGCGACACACCTCGGTCGTGGCCCCGGTCGTCGACGGTTCCATCGCCGGGCTGGGCCGACACGGCTACGTCCTGGCCATGCACGCCGTTGCCCGTCTGTTGGAGGACCGGAGCTGATGCCAGCCCTGGCGACCTTCACGCCCATGGATGTGGCCGGCCGGTCGGTCCGGCTCCGGACCCTTCAGCAGGAGCTGCGGATCGAGGCGCTCGTCGTCACGAACATGGTCAACGTTCGCTACCTCACGGGTTTCACCGGCTCAGCCGGTCTGCTCGTGGCCGGACCCGACGAGCTGGTCCTGGTGACCGACGGGCGTTACCGCGATCAGGCCGGCGACCAACTCGCCGCCGCCGGCGTCGAGGCACGCATCGAGATGGCCCAGACGGCGGCGGCGCGCCAGGAGCTCGTCTCCGCCGCTGTGTCAGGCGTCGGCCGGCTGGGGCTCGAGGCGGCGCATGTGAGCTGGTCGGCCCAGCGTCGCTACGCCGAGGAGTGGTTTCCCCACACCGAGCTGGTCCCCACCGAGGGGCTGGTCGAGGGTCTGCGCCAGCGCAAGGACGAGGGGGAGCTCGCCCGCCTGGCCGCGGCCGCGAGTGTGGCCGATGCGGCCCTGGGGGCCGTCCGCCACCGGCTGGCGGAGCAGCCGACCGAAGCGGAGTTCGCCCTGGAGCTGGACAGTGAGGTCCGCCGGCGAGGAGCCGAGGGGGCCAGCTTCGAGACGATCGTGGCCAGCGGGCCAAACGGGGCCAAGCCCCATGCCCGACCAGGGCCCCGCCGCATCGTCGAGGGCGACCTGGTGGTGGTCGATTTCGGTGCCCTGGTGGACGGGTATCACTCGGACATGACCAGAACCACCATGGTGGGAGACCCCTCGCCCACGCAACAGCGCATGCTCGAAGTTGTGGCGGCGAGCCAGGCGGCAGGCGTGCGGACCGTGACCGACGGTGTCCAATCCGGTGACGTGGACCGGGCCTGTCGAACGGTCATCGACGAGGCCGGATGGATCGACGCCTTCCTCCACAGCACGGGCCACGGCGTGGGCCTCGACATCCACGAGGAGCCGAGGGTCGCTTCCTTCTCGACTGCTATCCTGGAGGCCGGCCACGTCGTGACTGTCGAGCCGGGCGTCTACCTTGCCGAGCACGGGGGTGTCCGCATCGAGGACACCGTCGTGGTCACCGCCGGCGGCTGCCAGCCGCTCACATTCGCGCCCAAGGACCCTTATCTGCCATGAGCATCACCACCAACGACCTCAAGAACGGGATCACCCTCGACCTGCCCGAGGGCTTGTTCCAGGTCGTCGACTTCCAACACGTGAAGCCCGGCAAAGGCGGTGCCTTCGTCCGCACCACGCTGAAGAACTCGCGCACCGGGGCGGTGGTCGACCGGACGTTCCGGGCGTCTGAGAAGGTCGAGCAGGCGGTGATCGACAAGCGGGAGATGCAGTACCTCTACCGCGAGGGCGACGAGCTGGTCTTCATGGACAACACCACCTACGAGCAGCTGACAGTGGCTCCTTCGTCCCTCGGCCCGGCTGCCGGATTCCTCGTGCAGGGGGCCAGCGCGGTGCTGCAGATGTACGCCGGAGAGATCGTCGGCGTCGAGATCCCGACGTCGGTGGAGCTGGAGGTCACCGAGACCGAACCGGGGCTGCAGGGCGACCGGGTGTCGGGAGGCCGCAAGCCGGCGACGGTCGAGACGGGCATCGCCGTCTCCGTCCCGTTGTTCATCAACGTCGGTGACCGTATCAAGGTCGACACCCGCAACGGGCAGTACCTCACGCGGGTCTGACCCATGGGCTTCGGTGGGAGCGGGATGGGATCCCGCCGGGAATCCCGGGAACGGGCCATGACCCTCCTCTACGAGGCCGAGGCCAAGGGGTGCGTGCCCCTCGGCACCGTGCTCGACGACCTGGTCATCGAGCCCGAACCCTTCACCGCCGACCTGGTCGCCGGCGTCTCTCGCCACCAGGAGGAGATCGACAGGCTCATCGCCACGGTCGCCCGGGGCTGGACGCTGGCCCGCATGCCGGTCGTCGACCGCTCGCTCCTGCGTATCGCCACCTACGAGCTCGCCCACCGACCCGACATCCCGGTGGGTGCAGTGATTTCCGAAGCCGTCGAGTTGGCCAAGGCCTTCTCCACCGACGACTCCGGGCGCTTCGTCAACGGCGTCCTCAGCAAGATCGCCAGGCAGGTTCGACCCTCGTCGGCGCCTGTCGCAGAAGGCCCGGCCGCTGCTACTGTCGGATCCCGAGGAGCCGAAGGCAACTGAGGAGCCAGCGGCATCCGAGGAGCCTTCCGGCCCCTACCGTGAAGCGGGTCCCGTGAGGCCCGGACGGACTGGAGACTCGAGTGGCCGAACGCGAACGCAACATCACGCCCCCCTATGGGGGCGTTTTTCACGCCCGCAGCCGGGTCATGGACAGCGGCGACGTGCGACGGGCCCTCACCCGCATCGCCCACGAGGTGATCGAGCGCAATGCCGGCCTCGACGACGTGGTGGTGGTCGGACTCCAGACCGGCGGGGTGCCCCTGGCGCGGAGCCTGGTCGAGGAGTTCTCCCGAATCGAGTCGGTGGACGTTCCGCTCGGCACTCTCGACGTTGCGTTCTACCGCGATGACATCCGGCTCCGCCCGGTCATGCCCGAGGCGGTCACCGACATCCCCGCTGAACTGTCCGGTCGAACCGTGGTCCTGGTCGACGACGTCCTGTTCACCGGGCGTACCATCCGCGCTGCCCTGAACGCGGTGTGCGACTACGGGCGCCCCCGGGCGGTGCAGCTGGCCGTGATGGTCGACCGCGGACACCGCGAACTGCCCATCCGGCCAGACTTCGTGGGCAAGAACCTGCCGACCCGTCGTGACGAGGCCGTCGACGTCCACGCCGACGGCGTCGACCTCGGTGACTTGATGAAGAAGCCATGAGCTGCGCAGGCGCCAGCCGGAGCAGCCGGTCCAGTTCGGCGAAGCCGGCGCCGGCGGATCATCGCCGGCGCAATGTGGCATGAGGCACCTGCTGTCCATCGACGATCTGGGGGCCGACGGCATCGAGGAGGTGCTCCGCCTCACCGACTCCTTCGTGGAGGTGAGCGCCCGGCCCATTCCCAAAGTCCCGGCCCTGCGAGGCCGTACCGTCGTCTCGTTGTTCTACGAGGAGTCGACCCGTACCCGGTTGTCCTTCGAAGCGGCGGCCAAGCGCCTGTCGGCCGACACCATGAACTTCAACGTCGGCACCTCAGCGGTGAGCAAGGGCGAATCCCTGCGCGACACCGTACTGACCATCGAGGCCATGGGGGTCGACGCCGTAATCGTGCGACACAGCTCGGCCGGTGTACCCACCCAGGTGGCCCGCTGGGTGGACGCCAGCGTGGTGAACGCCGGGGACGGGTGGCACGAGCACCCCACCCAGGCGCTGCTCGACTGCTACACCCTCCGCCAGCACCTCGGTCCGCTGGCTGGCCGTCACATCGCCATCGTGGGTGATGTCAAGCACAGCCGGGTGGCCAGGTCCGATGTGGCCGCCTTCACCAGCCTGGGCGCCGACGTGACCCTCGTGGCCCCGCCGACGCTGCTCCCACCCACCCTGGACCACTGGCCGGTGGACGTCAGCCATGACCTCGACGGCGTGCTGCCCAAGGTCGACGCGGTGATCCTGTTGCGTATGCAACAGGAGCGCCAGACCGAGGCCCTGGTGCCCTCCTTGCGGGAGTACACAGCCACCTACGGCCTGACCATGCGTCGGGCCTCGCTCCTGAGCGAGCAGGCGGTGGTCATGCACCCCGGGCCGATGAACCGAGGGGTGGAGATCGCCGGCGAGGTCGCCGATCTGCCCCGATCGGTCGTGACCCGACAGGTGGCCAACGGTGTGGCCGTACGCATGGCCGTCCTGTTCCTCCTCCTCACCGGCGGGACGTCGACGTGAACCGACTCCTCGTGCGCGGCGGCACCCTGGTGGACCAGACAGGCCGCCGGCGTGGCGATGTCCTGGTCGACCACGGGATGATCGTTGCCGTGGGCGAAGACCTCAAGGGCGAGAACGGCACCCTCGTGCTCGATGCCGGCGGCTGCCTCGTCGCACCCGGCCTCGTCGACCTGCACGCCCACCTTCGCCAGCCCGGCCAGGAGGAGGCCGAGACCATCGAGACGGGCGCCCGGGCAGCCGCCCTGGGCGGCTACACCGCGGTGGTGGCCATGCCCAACACCGACCCGCCCATCGACTGTGCCTCGGTGGTGCGCGACGTCCTCGAGTTGGCCCAGGGCGCGGCCTGTGCCGTGCATCCCGCCGGCGCCATCACCGCCGGGCGGGCGGGGAGTCGGCTGGCGCCTCTCGCCGAGATGGCGGCGATGGGAGTGCGGCTGTTCACCGACGACGGAGCCGGCGTGCAGGACGGCCTCCTCATGCGCCGGGCCCTCGAGTACGCCTCTGCGCTCGGGGTCACCCTGGCCCAGCACTGCGAGGATGATCGGCTGGCGGCCGGTGGCCATCTGCACGAGGGAGAGTGGTCGAGCCGCCTTGGCATTCCCGGCATCCCGGCTGAGGCAGAGGAGATGATGGTGGCGCGTGACATCGCCCTGGGCCGCCTCACCGGGGCCCCGATGCATTTCCTGCACCTCTCCACGTCCGGCTCACTCGCGCTCGTCCGCTCGGCCAAGGCCGACGGCATGGCCGTCACCGCCGAAGCGGCACCGCATCACTTCACCCTCACGGCGGCAGCCACGGCCGGCTACGACCCGGTGTTCAAGGTCAATCCGCCACTGCGGACCGATGCCGACGTGACGGCGGTGCGAGCCGGCCTGGCCGACGGCACCATCGATGCCATCGCCACCGACCACGCACCCCATCCTCCTGAGGCCAAGGAGCGGCCGTTCGACCAGGCGCCACCGGGGATGCTCGGCCTGGAGACGGCCCTGGCCCTCGGCCTCACCGAGCTCGATCTCCCGGTCGAGCGCCTGCTGGGCCTGTTGTCGTGGCAGCCGGCACGCATTGCCGGTTTGGACGCCGACCACGGAGGGCCGGTCGGTGCCGGTCGTCCGGCCCACCTCTGCGTGATCGACCCCAATGCCACGTGGGTGGTGGAGCCCGAACGGCTGGCCAGCCGCAGTCGCAACACCCCCTATGCCGGGCGAATCCTCACCGGCCGGGTGCGCCATACCGTCTTTCGAGGGGAGCCGGTGGTCATCGACGGAGAGGCGCAGCGATGACCACACCCGTGCGGGAGGCCCTGTTGGTACTTGCCGACGGCGAGGTGTTCGAGGGCGAGGCCTTCGGCGCCGACGTGGCCGCGGCGACCGGCGAGGTGGTGTTCAACACCGTGCTCACGGGCTACCAGGAAGTCATCACCGATCCTTCCTATGCCGGTCAGATCGTGGCCTTCACCGCAACCCACATCGGCAACTACGGCGTCACCAGCCTCGACGATCAGGCCCGCCGGCCGTACTGCCGCGGGGTGGTGGTGCGCGAGGCGGCGAGGCGCCGGAGCAACTGGCGGGCCGAGGGCGACCTCGACGACTTCCTGCGCCGGGCCGGCGTACCCGGCATCACCGGGATCGACACCCGCCGCCTCACCCGCCATCTCCGCCAGGGTGGCGCACTGTCGGGAGCGCTCGGGACCGCCGACGTCGCGACGCTGCTGGCCGCGGCCCGCGCCGAACCCGGAACCGACGGTGTCGATCTGGTGGCCGGCGTCACCTGCGCTGCGCCCTATGTCACCGGCGACGGCCCGCGCCGGGTGGTGGCCTACGACTTCGGGGTCAAGACCACCATGCTGCGTCACCTCGGTCGTCTGGCGACCGTCGAGGTGGTGCCGGCGTCGACCCCGGCCGACGAGGTCCTCGCCCGCGAGCCCGACGGCGTGTTCCTGTCCAATGGGCCGGGCGATCCGGCCGCCGTGGCGGGAGCGGCCGAGAGCATCGCCGGGCTCCTCGGCAAGATTCCCGTCTTCGGCATCTGCCTGGGTCATCAGCTGCTGGCCACCGCCCTCGGCGGCCAGACCTACAAGCTCCGATTCGGCCACCACGGTGGCAACCACCCGGTGCAGCAGGTGACCAGCGGGACGGTCGAGATCACCAGTCAGAACCACAACTACGCAGTGGTCGAAGGCACCGTCGGGGGGACCGACGTCACCCACGTCAATCTCAACGACGGGGTGATCGAGGGGATCGCCTGCCGAGACGTCCCCGCCTTCAGTGTCCAGTACCACCCGGAGGCCGGTCCCGGCCCACACGACGCCCGTTACCTCTTCGCCGAGTTCGAGACCCTCATGGAACGAGGCGCGTAATGCCAGGCCGCCAGGACATCGAGACGATCCTGTTGATCGGATCCGGCCCCATCGTCATCGGCCAGGCGAGCGAGTTCGACTACTCGGGGACCCAGGCGTGTCGCGTCCTGCGGGCCGAGGGCTACCGCCTGGTGCTGGCCAACTCCAACCCGGCGACGATCATGACCGACCCCGACTTCGCCGACCGAACCTACATCGAACCGCTCGAGGCCGACGTCATCACCGCCATCATCGAGCGCGAACAGCCCGACGCCCTGCTGGCCACCCTGGGCGGCCAGACAGCGCTGAACCTGGCCATGGAGCTCACCGAACGGGGCGTGCTCGAGCGACACGGGGTGGAGCTCATCGGGGCGAACGCCGAAGCGATCGCCACCGCCGAGGACCGCGACCGCTTCAAGCAGGCCATGCAGGAGATCGGCCTCACCGTGCCTGCGTCGGGCATCGCCCGCACGCTGGAGGAGGCGGTGGTGGTGAGTGAGGAGGTGGGGCTGCCGGTGATCGTGCGCCCCGC
>DASZDM010000250.1:0-3213 GCA_035942015.1 Acidimicrobiales bacterium
TCTCGGTGACGTACTTCGCCAATGAAGCCCCTGGCATAGTTGGGGTGCTGCGGATCCGGAAGCGGTAGGTAGCGGGTCAGCCCTCTGAGGTCGTCGTGAGGTGGCGCCAACCCCCGCGATGGCTGCGATGGCCCCGACGACGTTGACCGGCCTTAGCTCTAGCGCTGGCCCCATCAGCTGACCCTGGTCGCCGCTCACGCCTTCAAGGCACGGAGGGCGGCCTCCAACTCCTCGGCTTCTTCGGCGAGGGCGTAGCTGACTGAGATCGGCGGGCCGGCGTCGACGTGGCGCACGATGATGCCCGCTGCTTCCAACTCCCGGAGCCGCTCGGTAAGCATCCTCCTGGAAACGCCAGGGATGTCCGCCGCCAGCTGGGCGAAGCGCTGAGGGCCGTCGAGGAGGCGAACCAGGACCTGGGGCGACCAGCGACGGTCGAGAAGCTCCAGTGGGTCGCCTTGGCGTAGTCGAATCATTGGACGTCCACGTCCCAGGAGTGGTCCGAAAGGTAACCCGGCCAGCGGCGGACGCCAGGTGAAGCAGAGGCGGGGTAAGGGCGGTTCCAGCCGGTGGCGCCGCAATCCCGCCCTTTCGGATGAAACGGCGGCGAAGCGGGATACCGACCCGTTCGGGCGGGCCCGGGGGATGGGACCCGCCCGACCGCCGTTGCCACTCGGCGGCCTTGGCCGGATCGCTCTGGCAGGCGCGAGCGCTTCACTTCTTCGACTTCCGCAGTGGCTCGAACGGGTCGGGTTCGCCCTGCTCGCGCACGGCGATGTAGCCGTTGCTCCAGCCCTTCAGGTCCTCGGCGGCCTCCTGGGCGGACATGCCCCGGGCGATACGAGCCTCGAGCATGTCGGTCATGCCCGGCGGGTCGCCGGTCACCGTGTCGCCCTCGACCGTGATCGTGCCGATCTTGCCGCTGTCGGCGTACACAACCAGGATCACTCCGGCGCAGGCTGCCGACGTATCGTTACGCCACAGCCGGCGGGCGCCCAGGCGGCCGTCAAGGCCGTCCCAGCCGTCCGACGCGAGGGGCTCGCGAGACAGCGGATTGAGGAGTCCGAGTTCTTCCAGAGTGCAACTGCTTTTCGAGAAGTTGCATGTGCCGCAGGTCGCTACCACGTTCTCCTCGGTGTTGGTGCCGCCTGCTGAGCGTGGCGCGACGTGGTCCCAGGTGAGGCGCAAGACGCACTGTGCGGCGTGGGCCGTGACCTCGGCGGGGCCCATCTCCGCGGGCCACAGTGGCAGTGCGGCCGGGAGGAACTCCTCGAGCTTGGTGAGCGTGGCCGAGCTCACTACCCGGATGCGGCAGTAGCGGCATCGCCAGCCGTCGCGTGCCGCCACGGCCCTCTTGATGGCGGCGGGGATCGTGGGGTTGGCCCTAGCGCCAGCGTAGGACTGGTGAGCGCGTTCGTCGTGGCGGCGCTCTGCCTCCCGGCCGCTCTCAATCCAGAACCATTCCATGGCCGTCCAGTCGACGGCACGGGCATAGGCATGGGCGATGCCGAGCTGTCGTCGGCGCGCCCGTATGCGTTCCTTGCCGCGCAGATCCGGTACGGGCTGGACCTCCAACGCTGCGGCGGCGAGGGCCAGGAGGTCGGCGGCAGCCTCCACCGCGGGCGGCGGCTCGACTAGGGACCACGTGGGTGGCGGGGTGTAGCTCACCTCCCCATCATGTCGCGGAACCGATCGAGGATGCGCCGGCGGTAGCCGAGCCCGCACCCGACCGCTTGGACGTCAACTGCAAAGCGGCCGTCACACGCCCGCTCGGGTGTCCGGTGCGCAAGACTTTCTCCCGTGCCCGACCGGTGCCTAGTCCTCCCAACTGAGGCGTTACACGGCGCCGCCGACGTGCTTCGCTCAGCCGTCGATGCCTTGGTCCGCTCGGACGAGAGCCAAGCGACGAAAGAACTGACGCAGCTGGAGGACGCCCCCTTCCGGACCTACTGGACGGCGGGTGGCGTCGAGTGGGAGCGCCGTCACCAGAGCGCCGCCCATCTTCCCCCAGCGGTGCGGCGGGTGGCTCGCCCAATCCCCGCTGCCACGCGCAGAGCCGTCGGCGAACGCGACGGCTGGCGATGCCGCTACTGCGGACTTCGGCTGATCGCTCGGGACGTCATCACCGCGCTAAACGCCAGCTTCCCGGCGTTGTTTCCTTGGGGCGCCACCGACCTCACGAAGCATGCCGCGGGTCTCGTTCTCCTATACACCCCCGACCACGTGGTGCCGTGGCGCGCCGGTGGTGATAACACTCCGGAGAACCTCGTTGCGGCCTGTGGCACGTGCAACTACATGAAGGGCTCGTGCCTGCTCGAAGAGCTGGACCTTGCCGATCCGCGGGCTCGTCAGCCAGTTCAGGACGAGTGGACTGGCCTTTCGGGGATTCTCAGCAAGCCGAAGTTCTGACTGCGTGGTCCGTGGGGCCCGAGTGACTGAGCGACTGGCGCCCTTCACCCGCCGGAGAAAGCCCAGCTCCCGCCAGCGAGGACGCGTCTGCGTGATCATGCACCAGATGAAATATGCGGTCTTCCGCAGTAAATGGCCCTTTTACTGCGGACCCTGGCCGGGCCGCCCTTGGGATGCCCGAGGATGTCCCACCTGCGGCGTAGGGTGACACCGACATGTTTACTGCGACCTCGACTCGCATGCCGAGAAAGGAAGCGCCATGAGCCAGTTGCAGATCGACGGCTGGGGCGTGGCCCAGGCCGACCTGGAGCGCAGCTGGGAGAGTGCGGAGCTGCCCGACCGTTGCTGGCTGTTCCGCTCGCCCACCGGCTGGACGCTGGTCACTATGCGCCGCCGCGTGCGGTACGACGACTCCGACCAGCCCAGCGCCGGGAGCGCCACCATCGCCTCCCGGGCGTTCTCCACCCTCGACGAGTTGGCCGCCGAGGTGGAGCGCACCTACACCAGCGGCCCCTGGATCGAGCTGCTCGACGCCGGCTACGAGCACGACGCCGACCTCTACCGGACCTGGGTGCCCGAGCGGATCCGACGTGACTTCGGCGGCGCCTCGATCCAACGCAAGGACCTGGCCCTCTACACCGGCCTCTGGGATGGCGACCCGGTGCCGGCGCCGGCCCGAGAGCTGAAGGGCTGGGAGGACGAAGCCGTCGAGCAGCTGGCGGCCCACCTGGTCGAACTCGGCTTCGAGGTGCGTCGGCCGGAACTCGCCGCCGCTTCGTCGCCGATCGAGCCTGGCCCCAGATGTCC
>DASZDM010000251.1:0-5607 GCA_035942015.1 Acidimicrobiales bacterium
CGTGGCGTTGCCGATCAGGAGATCGGTGGCCGCGGCCGCCTTCACCCCGCGCACGGCGTCGGGATCGAAGACCCGCTCGATCCGCGTCCGCTCCGTGATGGGCGCCTCGAGCGTTGTCGAGTAGACGATCTTGTCGGCGTCCTGCCACACCGCGGCGAAGTCCGCCATCACCGGTGACTCGGCGGCCAGGGAGGGGTCCGTCTCCCACACCGCCATCGACTCGTAGAGCCAGCGGCCGTAGAGGAACGAGCCGATCGGACGGAGGAGATCGTTGAAGAACTGGTGGAGCTCCTCATCCGGCTCGGACCAACCGCAGCCGCCGTCGGCGTCCTCGATGTAGCCGTCGAGAGAGCAGTTGACGACGTAGATGAGCCGGCCGCTCACGACTCGGAACCGGCGTCCGCCTTGGCCGCCTTCAGAGGCGCCACCGAGGCGTCGAGGCCAGCGACCAAGATCGGCAGTGCCATCACGAGGCCGGCGACGCACCTGCGGATGATCGACACCGGCACCCACGCATGATGCCGGGTTGCCGGCGGTCGCGGCCAGCGCGACTGGTTGATTGGTGCGGCTCGCTGAGGACCGGCGGCGAGCTCAGCAGCATGCCGGTGGCGCTGCAGACCGGCATATCAGCGTGGGTGTTGGGAGGGATGGCAGCGAGGCGATCGGGATGGGACCATGGGGCCAGTGCTTCGATGGCCAAATCTTCCAGCCGCCCTCTTGCTCGTTGGTCTGGCCGCAGGCGTACTGATTCTCCTAACCCCCGCCTCTCCCCCAGATTGCGGCTCCCTGACGCAGTTGCTGTTTGTGGAGATTGATGACAAGCACGATCGCTGTGGAGGCAACTTCATCATTCGACTTGGTTACTCCGGATGGATCTTCGTCTCACTTGCCCTCGCTAGGGATTGGTTACGGGAACGAAGGGAGCGGCCGGAGGGAGAGGAACAGCTGGAAGGCTAGAGCCGCGAGTCTCGAGCTCGAAGGCAGGATGCTGCGCGAGAACGGGGGGGGTGCCCATCGATAGAACGGCTCCACGGAACAAGTGGCGGCTGGCCGGAGTCCTCCTGTTCACGATCGCCGGCTTGCTGCTGCTTTCAATGGGCGGGGCGGTCCTTGCCGCCCCGGTTACAGTTCCGCTGATGCTCGTTGTGTGTCAGCGTCATCGGACGACCACCTTCCGGGTCGCTGGCGTTGTGCTCGTCGGTCTGACGGTTGCCGAGGTGGTGTGGGCGCTTACGTACCTCCAGTTGCAAGAGGCGCAGCCGTGGATTTGGCTTGTCCCCCTCCTCGGCGGGGTGATCGCTGCGGCGAGCTTCATGGCGGCGACGAAGGCCGCCGCCGCAACAATGTCGCCGCGTGAGCTGTACGGGACTTGCGAGCAAATAGTTTGCGGCAAAGAGCCCTCATGAGGCCCGGCCACGTCGTCGCCTGGGGAACCCAGGGATGCGCTATCTCGCGCCTACGGCTTCCGGAGGGGAAGCGACCGGGTCCTCACAGAATGATCCTGGACCGGAGTTGAACGGCCGCGAGAAGTCCGCGTCGTCAAGCGACGCTGGGGCCTCGCCACGCGGGGTCTGACCACCGACGATGACCTCGTCGGTATTGAGTATGAGCTCGCCGTCGTTGGTGCGGACTCCGTACTGGTTCAAACCGCCCGCGGCAGGACCGCCAATCTTCCGGCCCTGCCGGTCGAACATTGAGCCATGTTCTACCTCGATGAAGATTTGCTCGTTCGGGCACCACCACAACGTGTCGTCCGCTAGGTGTCTGGCATCGGAGAGAAAGGCCCTCACATCGTTGCCGTCGCGGAAAATGAACACATCGTTGCCGCCGAGTTCGTGGGCGGTGACGCCCTCGGGCAGCTTGTCCAGCCGCAGAGTGTGATCCCGTCCATTGAGGGCGAGAGCCAGGACAGCGACGGCGACGAGACCGATCCCGACGGCCACGACCCACTTCACGAGTCGTCGACTCGCCGGAGTCTGTGGCGGAACCGTCGGCGCTTCCATGAGGCCCCAGTGTGCCCGTCGCGGTCCGGTGTTCTCCACCACCACAGTCAGGCGCGCGGCCGAGTCGGCCGCGAGTTACGGGCGACCTCCATATTGCCGCCTCGACGGCGGGCGAGGCGAGCGCGAACGGATGATCGGCGCGCTGGATCGTTCTCGGCAGGGACGTAGCACCGGTTGGCCCGGCCCGCGCGAGCGGCACGTCGGAGCGGGTCCCAGGGCGCCGATGGCGCCTCCCTGGGGGGCGGCTGAGATATTGGGCCTTGAACCCGGTAGCGCTCCGGCCGCTTCGCCCCGACAATGGAACGGGATGAGAACGACCTTCGCCCGCCTGCGTCTCAGCGCGCTCTTGGCTTCGGCGGTTCTGGCTGCGGCATGCAGTGAGGAGTCGCCATCCTCTTCCCCAACGACCTCGCTCACCAGTTGGCCATCGGTGGCGTCCAGCACGACGATCGACATCCGTAGTACCACCAGCACAACGCCGCCCGCTCCGAAGGACCCACGGCTTCTCACCGCGGCAGATCTGGGCGCCGAGTTCCAGGACCGTCCGTACCACCCTGACGATCGTGGCTACGGCCCTTGTCAGCTCGCACTGCCGGGCGAGCCTCTCCCGGTGGAGAAGGTGGGCGCCGCGTTCACGTCCAATGCGGCGCTGCAGGATGCGTCCGTCGAGCTTTTCGTCTATGCCGACGCCGCGGACGCCTCGGTCGCCTTCTCAGCCGCGCAAGGCGGATCGGCTTGCCCGGGAGAGGAGAACCTCGACGAGGAAGGTCGGGCGCCCCATCCCACGGACATTGCCGGCGCCGACGAGGCATTCTCGATAGGCTTCGTCAACTCGAGTGATGCCAACGGCGTGACGGTGGCACGCGTCGGAAAGACGCTCGTGGTGGCCTACAGCGGCTTCCACTTCGGTGCCGCCATAAGCGACGGGGTCACTTTGCAAGACCTCGCCACCCGAGCCGTCGACCGTCTCCGGTGACCGACGGACTGGGACCAGCGTGATTGGTGTGGAAGACCCGTAGAGCCACTTATCGACGGTTGGGCCACGGCACGACTGCGGCCATGAGCCGAGCCAGGAGAGGCGACAGCAATGGGATCAGGACGTAGAGGGACACCGCAATGCTGATCGCCGTTCCGAACGTTGTCGAGAACAGGTTGGCGAGTGCTCCAGTGAGATGGTCCGCAACTGTCTGTGCTGAAGCAAGCATCACCAGCACGAAGAACGCGGTCGGTCCTGCGCGGGAATCACGAGCGAGAACCTGTGCCAGGAAGCACCCAAGGGCGCCGAACGCGCTTGCGCCCACGAGGACATAGTTGAGGGCACCGCCATAATCAGGGACTCCTGCGAGCTTGGCGACACCGAGGCCAAGAGCCCCTCCCACTCCGATGCCGAGGACGGTCCCACCCGTCGCCGCCGCGGCGCCGACCCAACTCCAGCAGAACCAATCTGGCATCTCTGTACTCACTGCTCACCCCCCAACAGCCGAAGACGCTGCGGTCGCCGATGCCAGGCACCTGCACAGAATGGTGCCGGCTCGCGAAGTCCTCGGGCCAGCGTGACGAAACCTTCAGTATTCCTCGCCCTCTACCGCGAGCCTTTGACCCCCCGCCTGAGGCCCGCGCGACCGGCACGTCGGTGCCGCCCGGTCACGAGTGGCACGGTGTGGGGAGCGCCACGCGGAATCAATCCCGATCGGGCAGTCTGAGGGTCATGCGAAAACCTCGGATCGCTCTGCTGGTCTGCGGCCTGGCGGTGGCCGCCTGCAGCAGTGGGGGCACGTCTGACGCAGTCAGACCGCCAGCCCCAACCATCTCCAGCACCGCAACTTCCAATCCGACCGATCGGGGCACCGTCGAGGCACGCGAGGACACCCCTCTCACCTCTACCTCCCGGCTTCGGTTGGACGGCATCGGTCCGGTCCGAATCGGGATGACCACAACAGAAGCGTCACGAGCGAGTGGGAAGCCGATCCGAGTGGATCCCACCTCGTCGCCGCACCCATCCTCTTGTGCGTTCGCCACCGTCGAAGACGGGCCGCACATCGCCTTCATGGTCATCTCCGACAGGATTCAGCGAGTCGATGTTGGGCCTGAAAGTTCCGTCAGGACGGTGTCTGGCGTGGGAATCGGCGACAGTGAAGGCGAGGTTCAGCGCATCTACGGCGACCGAACCCGAGTCAAGCCGCATCCTTACAACGAGGAGGGGCGCTATTTAATCTACGACTCCGATGAACCCTCCCAACATGGGCTGCTGCTGATCTTCGAGACCGACGGCACAAGGGTGACGAGCTTCCGTGCCGGTGAACGCGGCGCGGTAGAAGCTCCAGAGGGCTGTGTCTGACTCATGGACATCCCTTCATGGAAGTCACTGCTAGAGACCCAACGACCATGTCACGATCGCCGTTCGCCGATGGCCGCCACTTTGAGACGAGCCGGCACCGGCCTGCCACATAGTGGCGCCGCGCTTACCCACCCGCAGCCACCTGATTCAACTTGGCGCTCCCGTGCCCACAAGCTGTTCATCGTGGTGGTCGCAGCGGTCGCCCTGGCCGCGTGCAGCGGCAACTCCGACGCCCCCACCGCCCGATTTGAGATCACGCAGATTCCCGGGGAGGGAGCACCGGGCGCGACCTTCAAGGGCATCGGTGACTTCGGCGCTGGGGAGATGACCTACACGTTGTTCTTCGGGGACACCGTCGTGGGGGATCGCCTGCAGTTGGCCAACGGGGACGCCTACACCAAGGGCACCGGTGAGGATGTCTGGTCCCGTAGCAGCGCGGGGAGCGACGCCACCACCTCCTTCCGGAATGACCTTGTGGCGTCCACGGACGCGCTCGAGTACCTGCGGTCCGTCACCGATGAGGTGACGGAGGTCGGAGCCGAGACGGTGCGCGGCGTCGACACGACCCACTATCGAGGGACCGTGCGCCTCGCGGAGGCGGGGGCATCGCGGGAGCGTGACCGCTACCCGGTGGAGGTTTGGGTCGACGAAAACGGCCGCACCAGGCGCTACCGCTCCCAGACGCTCGGGACAGAGGAGATCCTCGTGTGGGAGTTCTTCGACTTCGGGGTCGAGGTCGACCTCTCGCCTCCTCCCCCTGAAAAGATCAAGTAGTAGCGATCAATGTGGGCGTTTGAAGTCGAATCGCCCTCGTGGTCGTCCAAGGGAGTGCTTAGATGCGAGTGCTAAGGGTGTTACTACTGTTCCTGATCCTCTTCGTCGTCGTAACGGCGGCTTGGCTCCTTTTCTTCAGCACCGTCGAGATCAGGATGTGAAGCCGGAGGAGACCGATGCGGGCTGGAGCCACGGGGCCAGCCTTGGCTGAGGCGACCTCGGTACAGCACGACCCTGCCCACGCCGAATGCCGACTCCCTCGCGGGCAAGGCCAGCGCGAAGAACCGTTCGGTACTGCTGGCCCTCGACGCCGTGCCGTGGGCCGCCGCCGCTCCAGCCCCGCGCGAGCGGCACGTATGGGCGGGCAGACGGGATTCGCCGTCTGCAAGGCACTGGAACGGGTCTACAGTCGGCCGGGGAGGTTTTCGCGTGATCCCGGTTTTGATCGCTTTCGGCCTTGTCTTCGGGCGCTGGTGGCGCACGACCCTGGCA
>DASZDM010000252.1:0-2261 GCA_035942015.1 Acidimicrobiales bacterium
CCGACGCCGCCATCGCCGCCATCGACGAGGACGCCTGGGTCGACATCGCCGCCTGGCCGTGCTGCGCACCGTGCAACCCTCCACCGGCTAGGGCTCGCCTGCGGCCGGGCGCACCGCCGACGAGACCAGCGCCGACAACCGATCGCCACGAACGCCCCGGGTGAGAGGCGCCGCCCGGCGGCCGCAGCACGCACCTTTCCGACCCGGCCGACCCCTGACGCCCCGGCAGTCCTTATGATGGCGTCATCGGATGTGAATCGGTTGATCCAGGCTAAGAGAGAGCGCCCCGTCGCCCCCTTGCCACCTCAATGGCCGACGCTAGCCTCGCAGGAGGTGGTATCCCCCAGCAGGCGGGGGCTGGTGTCCCTCCGGTTGGTCTTGTCTACCGGAACGGCCAGTGGCTTGGCTGTGTAGTCGGCCCGGTAGCAGCCGAGGTTGTTCTCACGATGGGAAAGCGGTCGGGAGGGGCTCGAGAAGTCGAAGAGCTGGTAGCAGAACCCCCGGCGGATGCCGTCGTCGCCGAAGAGTCCCATCAGGGACTCGTAGCTGGCGGCCTGATCTTCTTCGGTGCCGGGATAGCCGTCACCGATGATGCCGTTGACCTCGGTGGCGACCATGGGCTTGTTTCCTGAGACCGTCCGGGCGCCGGCCAGTGACGCCCGGTAGTAAGGGATGTCGACCTGGGTGGCAGGCTGGTAGAAGTGGAAATTGCCGATGTCCATGTGCCCGGAGTGGTCCCCGAACACGGGCCCGAAGTCCTTCGACAGACCGATGGACGGGCCGATCACGGGGATACCCTCGAACGCCGGGCGGTCCCTGACCTTGGCGTACAGCTCCTTGACATAGGTGCTGAGCTCCTCAGACCACCGAGGTCGTCCCTTCAGGTTCCACTCGTTGGGCCCCTCGATGCCGGCCAGCAGCTCGGTGTAGGGCTCCATCTCATCGAGGATCGGATCGATGGGCTCGGTCGCCCGCCCCGTGATCATGACGAAGCTCGTAGCGGCCACCGTGTGCGCCAGCTCCAGGGCCTCGAGGTACCGGCGGCGTTGGTCGGGCGACGCCTCTGGCAGCGGCCACGCGTCTCGCGCAAACTTGGCCCCGACCAGTTGCAGGTGCTTCGCCAGCATGGCTGCGTCGCCGTACTGAGTGTCGAAGTAGCCCAGGTGCGTGACCACGCCGCCGTAGGGCAAGTCATACCTCTTGCGGGGGACGCTGCATTCGGGAGGAGCTCGAACGGCGACGGCGGCGGCGGCGGTGGCGCCGACGGCAAGGATGAAGCGCCGACGGTTCACCGAGATTGGCGCGCTATGCCCACGGCCGCAACGCCGACGGGTTCGGTACCGTCCCCGTTTCCTCGCCTGTGCCTCCTCATGCCACGGGCACTCTAGAGAAGCCACGGGGGCCGTCGCGTGCGCTCGCACGGACTCCGCGCCCATGCTGGCCAGGTGAGCTCCCGACTGCGCGTCGTGTACGTCGACCACTGCGCCCAGCTATCGGGGGCGGAGCTGGCACTGCTGCGCCTGCTGCCTGCGCTGGCGGAAGCGGTGGACGCTCACGTCCTCCTCGCCGAAGAGGGGCCGCTCGTGGCCAAGTTGGAGGCGGCCGGCGTCTCGGTTGAGGTCCTACCCATGGCAGAGGTCGCTCGGGGCCTGTCGAGGCACCGGGTCCAGCCGGGGGTCCTGCCCGGAGCGAGCGTCTTTCACACGGCCCGCTACATCGCCGTTGTCGTCCGCCGCCTGCGCCAGCTGCGTCCCGATCTGGTGCACACCAACTCGCTCAAGGCCGGCGTCTACGGCAGCGTAGCCGCCACCCTGGCCCGGGTCCCGGTCGTCTGGCACGCCCACGATTCGCTGGAGACGGACTACCTGCCGCCAGCGGCCATACGGATGGTGCGGGCCATGGTCCGCCACCTCCCCGCCATGGTGATCGCAAACTCCCAGACCACCCGTGACCGACTTGGGGCGCCGGGAGTGCCGACTGCGGTGATCCCACCCCCAGTTCATATCGAGGCCGCTTCTCGCTCCCGCCCGGCCGACTCACCGCTCCGAATAGGCATGGTGGGCCGGCTCGCGCCGTGGAAGGGTCAGCATCTGTTCCTCGAGGCCTTCGCCCGGGCCTTCCCCAACGGGACCGAGCAAGCAGTGGTGGTGGGGGCGCCGTTGTTCGGGGAGCGCGACTACGAGCAAGCCCTGCGCGACCACGTGGTGAAGTTGGGGCTTAGCGAACGGGTGCAGCTGACAGGCTTCCGGGACGACGTCGGT
>DASZDM010000253.1:0-2291 GCA_035942015.1 Acidimicrobiales bacterium
CCTCGGGTCGGTGTACACGAGAATGTGCGACGAGTCGGCCACCGTGACGATGCGGGCGTCCGGGATCCGGCGGGCCATGCGCTCCAGCCACGCCGCCTGCCCGGGGCCATAACCGAAACCTTCATTGACGCCCCCCCGTTAAGCCCTGATCCACCGATTGGCCCCGCCTGAAGGGCTGGCCCATCACGTAGAAGTGCCCCCCGACCAGGGAGAATGGCGGTTGCGAAACCTGCCAGAACCCCGAATCGGAGGGCACCTTCTTGATGCGATCATCGCACAGCCTCGACGCCGTCGCCGTGACCTTCGACGACGAGCATGCGGTGGCCAACGCCGGCCTGATCCTGCCGGCCACGCTGGCCCAGCACCTTGGCCTGCGGCAGCTGTTCGACGACCACGTCGACCTGGGCGACGCTGCTGGTCATGCCAACGTGGGCGCCAAGGCCATGACCCTCATCCACTCGGCTCTCGCCGACGGTGACAGCATCGACGACGCCGATGCGCTGCGGGCCGGTTCCAGCGCAGCGGCGCTTGGCCACACCGTGTCCGCCCCCTCCACGCTGGGCACCTTCCTGCGCAGCTTCACCTGGGGCCATGCCCGCCAGCTCGACAAGGTGTCGGGCCTGTTGCTCGCCCGGGCCTTCGCTGCCGGGGCTGGGCCTGGCGATGAGCCCGTCACCGTCGACATGGATTCCTCCATCTGCGAGACCTACGGCCTGGCCAAGCAGGGTGGGGCGAAGTTCACCTACAACCACGTGCGGGGCTACCACCCACTCTTCGCGGTGGTCGCCGGCACCGGCGCCGTCGTTCACTGCCGCCAGCGGGGCGGCAACGCCAACTCCGGGCGAGGGGCGGCATCCTTCCTCACCGAGACGTTCAACCGCCTGCGCGCCGCCGGCGCCAGCGGCCCGCTGACCCTGCGGGCCGACTCGGGCTTCTACTCCGGGGCCGTGGCCGCCGCCTGCCGCAAGGCGGGCGTGCGCTGGTCGATCACGGTGAAGCTGAACAAAGCACTGTACAAGGTCATCGCCAAGATCCCCGACGACGCCTGGGCCTCGATCCCGTACTTCCTCGACGGGGCCGACGTGGCCGAGACGACCTACCGGCCCTTCGGGAAGAAGGCACCGGTGGTGCGCCTCATCGTGCGGCGGGTCAAGCCCACGCCGGGGTCGCAGCTCGCCCTCCTCGTCGACTACGCCTTCCACGCCTTCGTCACCGACCGTGACGGCGAGACGATCGCCCTGGAGGCCGACCATCGAGCTCACGCCGTGGTGGAGAACACCATCCGTGACCTCAAGTACGGGGTCGGGCTCAACCACATGCCCTCCGGCCGCTTCGGGGCCAACGCCGCCTGGCTGGCCTTGGGCGTCATGGCCCACAACGTGGCCCGATGGACCAGCCGCCTCGGCCTGGGCGAGAGCCTGATCGCCACCGACACCCTGCGCCGGCGATACCTGGTGATGCCCGGCCGTCTCACTCACTCGGCCCGCAAGCCAACCCTGCACCTGCCCGAGCGCTGGCCGTGGGCCGGGCGCTTCGACACTGCGCTTGGCAACCTGCGCCGCGTCGTCGTTCTCGTCACCTGAGGTCAGGAACAGAACGGCGGCCATTCCGGCCGGCCCGTCGAGCACCCCCATGACCGGACCAGCCCGAACGCCTTGGGTCGCCACGCCCCATCAGCGGTCGATGGAGGCTTTCGACCCCCCCTGGGCTGTCAACGTCCACACGGATCGACTTCGCGGCCTTCTCGTCGGCCGGCCGAGGCCAATCGGTGGATTCGGGTTTAGCAGGACCGAGTGGACGTCGAGTTGTCGGAGCTCCTGTGCTGCCCGCGTGACCAGACGTCGCCGCTCCACATCGCCCGATGACTCGCTGTCCTGTCCGACGTGGGGAACCTCGTTCCTCATCGTCAACGGGATCGACGCTCGGTAGCACGGGCATCTCCATGCCCAGCGTCGACCTCCGCATCGCCCGCGAGATCGCCGAACGACATCCCTACGTCCTGGTTGGAGGCCTCGTGGCCTCGAACCTGCGTGATGCAGCGGCCACGGTGGCCGCCCAGCCCTTCCCCGAGGACACAGCCGTGGCCCTCGTCAGCCAGGACGTCACCATCGAGCTGGTCGCCGACCACCCGCTCATCCGCGACTGGCGCACGGCCGTCGCCGACTGCGGCCTCAAGCCGTCGACCCACAAGTCGAGCCCCGAGCAACGGGCCCGCCGCACGCTGAAGAGCGGCCCGGTCCGTACCGGGCTGGCCCTGGTCGACCTCTACTGCGAGGTCGCCACCCGCCACC
>DASZDM010000254.1:0-2429 GCA_035942015.1 Acidimicrobiales bacterium
ATGTGGACGCCAGGCCCAATCGCGACTCGACCGCCTGGAGCACTGCGCTGCGGCGCGTGGCCTCCTGACGCACGGCGATCCGGCCAGCGTCGTTGATGGCGTAGTAGCGGCGAAGCCGACCATTCACGACCTCGGTACGAGTGGTCCGGATCAGGTTCCGTTCGCTCAGCCGGTCCAGTGCCCCATAGAGACTGCCCGGCCCGAGCTTCAGTCGACCTTCGGACAACTCCTCGACTTCACGGATGATGCCATAGCCGTGGCGCTCGGCGTCGGCCAACGCGACCAGGATGAGGAAGGTGGGCTCCCGCATGGACGTGTCCATCCAGATCGATAATGCATCGCTCAGCGATATATGTCAAAGGTTCTAGCGTTGAGGGACGCTGCGCGGTCGGCCGACGTCGCCCCGGGCCTGAGAATCAGCCACTTATGAATTCAGTCGACGAGGCCGGGGACTATCAAATGGGCGCGCGAGCGACGCTACCGCCCCCTCGGAAATGTCGGCGCTCTAGCACTAGCAAGCAAGGTTCACCCCCGTGACCTGCTCGGGCTCGAAGGATTGCTGACCTCGGTCAAGCTGGGTGGCTCTAGGTCATCGGCCGGCTCCCCGGCGAGGCGTCCTCCTATCGCAGGTATGGGGGGACGGGATCTGTAGACGTGCCGCGTGAAAGCAGCTCAGTAGTGGCTCCAGCTCAGCGAGAAGTCGCCGACGTTGCCGTAGACCAACGAGGCGTCGGGGGTCCCAGTGGTCTGGGAGTTGCGCAGGTACCAGTTGTTGCCACGCACGACGCCGGGCATGTCGCCCCGGCCGCCGTCCTAAGCAGCGACCACCGGGAGTTGCCCGGGTTGCCGTGGCGGAACGAGACGTCGGCCACTCCTCCGGTGTTGGAGTCGCGCAGGTACCAGGCGTTGGCGCGTACGACGCCGGGTGTGTCGATGCCGTCGCCATCCCAGTTGCCCATGAGCGGAAAGTCGCCGTGATTTCCATAGGTGAGCTGATCTCGACGGTGCCGAACTCGTCGGCACGTGCAACTGCCACCGGTTGCCGCCCACTACCGCTGGGTCGCTGTGAGGTAGTTGGGTCATGCCAAAGTGGGACGACGACGAGCCCCTCGCAGGCTCCGACAAGGCCACCGAGCCGTAACCCACGAACGCCAGCAACGCTGCGGCAAGCCACGTCAGGAGCGTCCGTGGCCAACTCGAGAGAGACATCTGGAACACCGCATCAGCACTCCAATTCGTGGTCGGGATGTTGTCTGGGACCGGAGTACCATCGCGCCTCGCGCTCGATCGTGATTGACAAAGCCTGGCGGTATGCCCTGCGCTCACCGGACTGGCGGTTCGCCTGCCGGTCCAACTCGGCCAGCCGCCGCAGGAGGTCCAGCTGCGCCACGAACTGGTCGAGCGTAAGTGAGGTCATCCCGCCTCGAGCGACGACGACGACATAGCTGAGGCGCCCGCGGTCGCCGTCGTAGTGGACCCTGGGTGACTCGAGCTCGGCCAAGAACGGTTGGACGTGGCGGTACGGATGCGCCACGAGCGTCGGCGCTCCAAGCGATTCGAGGCTCTCGGCCGCCGCTTCGTTGCGGCTCTTGACGTACCACCCCTCCGAGCGCCAGGCCCGGAGCCGTCGTCCATGACGGACCGACCACGCGCAACCGCCCGAGCCCACGTGCAGCGTCACCGTATGGCAGGCATGAGCGTCCATGCCCATGCTCGACCCGCCCAGGTCCACCTCTACGCGCCGGCAGCCACAACGAGCGGCACCTAGGGGTGGTCGCCCCCTCGCCTGGGATCGGGTGATCGGTCCAATCGAGGTCATCATCGATGACCTCCTAGAGGTAGGGGCAGCAATGTTTGACAGCAGCAACAACGTCGAGCGCGTCCTCCCGATCTGCCCGGTGCTCGAGGGACTCGAATGGCAGTCTCAGCGAGCGCAGGAAATACGGGCGCCGAGCGATCGAGTGACCCCACACGGCCACGAAGACATGATCAGCGTGCTCAGAGGAACTCGGCTTCTTCCGACGATGTCGGAGTCGATCAAGTCGTCCAGCTGGTCGAGGAGCGGCTCGTCGTCTAGGGCAGTGAGGCGCTGCACCTCTGTCCAGACGGCCGTGACCGACGCACTCGGCCACTCCGGCGTATCCGACAACGCCTCACGTGGGTCCACCGTCACAGCTTCGCCGATTGGCCGCCCCAGATGCCGGGTGTCCCGCTCCGACATCCCTCCTACTTGGGGATCGCGAGCGGCCGGACCACGTCCCGGTCGGCAAGGACGGCCCGGGGGCGATCGGCACCTATGCGTGGCGCCGCCTTCTCCCAAGCAGCCTCCCCCATCTTGAGCTTGCGGCCTGCCGACCTTCGCTGATGGCAGCGACAGGGGCAATGCCCGCGAGTCGCGCCCCGAGTGCAGCCGCCTCGTCCTCTGTCAG
>DASZDM010000255.1:0-6651 GCA_035942015.1 Acidimicrobiales bacterium
CGGGAAGGCTCGTTGCCGGCCAATGCCGTCGGGGTGGGGCGGAGGACCCGTAGTAGTCCGAGGCCGGGAAAGCCGGCCACATGGCGAAGGGGTCCAGCGTGTTCGCAGCATCAATGCGAAGCGAGAAGTGCGCCGGTGAACATCGGCGATCCGTGGCCTGACCTCTACGAGGCCGAGCACCGGGTACTCGTGATGCAGACGAAGCTGCACCAATGGGCGATGGCTGATCCTGGCCGTCGCTTCGATGACCTCGCCAACCTCGTGTATGACCCGGCATTCCTGGTTGTGGCCTGG
The DNA here is from genome assembly GCA_035942015.1 of Acidimicrobiales bacterium. Classification (GTDB taxonomy): domain Bacteria; phylum Actinomycetota; class Acidimicrobiia; order Acidimicrobiales; family CADCSY01; genus JADDRA01. The sequence continues at coordinate 295 of DASZDM010000255.1, forward strand.
AGTCGGGTGCGGGGCAACAAGGGTGCACGAACCGCCGGCGTCGATGGCATCGCCCCGCGGTCCATCGTGTTCGGTGCTGGGGCGCTGCTGGTCGGGCTGAGAGACGATCTCAAGGCTGGCCGGTTCGCGCCTCAGCGGGTGCGGGAGAAGACGATCCCCAAGACGGGCGGCAAAGTTCGCTCGTTGGGGATCCCAACGACCGCGGACCGGGTCGTGCAGGCCGCGTTGAAGTTGGTGCTCGAGCCGATCTTCGAGGCGGACTTCAAGCCATGTTCCTATGGCTTCCGCCCGAGGCGCCGAGCTCAGGACGCCATCGCTGAGATCCATCACCTCGCTTCGCCGAACAGGAACTACCTGTGGGTGTTCGAGGCGGACATCAAGGCGTGCTTCGACGAGATCGATCACACGGCCCTCATGGGCCGGGTGCGTGGGAATGTCAACTCCATCTGGCCCCACCGTGATGGCTTGAAGTGGCCCCACCCCGTGGCGCGCTGCAGTAGCTCCGGACACCCTTTGAACGCACTGGGTGGCGGATCATGAGGCCCTTGGGTTGTGGCTGTGGCCGGTTGCGGCTCCTTTCGGTTGGGCTCCCCGTAGAGCGCCGGGGCAACACGGGCGAGTCGATTCGACGGAGGAGCGGCGGCTCAGGTCGTTCCCGCTCCCTTCTTCGCCCGGGACATCCGGAGGCGGTAGCTGTCGCTCCCGGTCTCGATGATGTGGGCGCGGAAGGTGAGGCGGTCGACCACGGCGGCGGCCAGGCGGGGATCGGAGAAGGTCTGGCCCCACTCGCTGAAGGGGTGGTTCGAGGCCGTGGCCACCGAGGCCCGCTCCTCCCGCTCGGTCAGCACCTGGAACAACAGCTCGGCGCCCTTGGGGTCGACGCTGACGTAGCCCAGCTCGTCGACCAGCAACAGGTCCAAGCGCCCGTAGCGGGCCACCACCTTGGACAGCATCCGGTCGTCGGCCGCCTCGGCCAACTCATTGACCAGTGAAGCGCAGGTGACGTAGCGTACCCGGCGTCCTGACTCGCAGGCGGCGATGCCGAGGCCGATGAGCAGATGCGACTTGCCCGTGCCCGAGTCGCCGAGGAGCACGACCGGCTCGCCGGCGTCGATCCAGCCCCCTTGGGAGAGCGCCGCCAAGGTGGCCGGGTTGACCCCGGGAGCGGCGGCGAGGTCGAAGTCCTCCAGGCGCTTGAGGCGGGGGAAGCGGGCCTCGACCACACGTCGGGCTCGGCGCCGGCTGTCCCGCTCGTCGACCTCGGCGCAGAGCACCTCGGCCAGGTAGGCCCGGTGGGTGATGCGCTCCTTGGCTGCGACGTCGGCCAGGGTGGCGGCCTCGGAGCGAATGGTGGGCAGATGCAGGGACCGACAGGCGGCCACGATGGCGGACTCGGCTGCCGGCTCGGTCATGGCGGTGATGGTCATGACTGCGCTCCGGCGGCCAGCAGGGCGTCGTAGTGGTCGAGGCGCGGCACCGGGCGGGTGTCACGCGAGCCGCTGCCGATGGGAACCACCGGGGCCGGGGGCCGGCGATCATCCAGACGGCGGGCCTCGATGGCCACCACCTCGGGATCGACGCTTCCGATGTCGAGTGCCGCCTCCATGGCGGCCACCACCACGTCGGAGGCCAGACGGCGATGCAACAACACCACGCCGATGAGCGCCCGGGTGCCGGCCCCGTCGCCCAGCTTGGCCCGGGCCTCGGCCCAGAACCGCTCGTGGGAGGCGCTGAAGGACCCCGAGGCCCGGGCCTGGGCCAAGGCGGTGGAGCCGGGCAGGGCTCCGGGCTTGCGCTGCAGGATCTCCAGGTAGTGGTCCAACACCAGGTCCTCGGTGCCCTTATGCAGGCTGCGGGCGTGGCTGGCCACGACGCGTCCCTCGGCGATGACGTCGAGTGCCTGGGCGCCAAGGCGCACCGTCACCGCTCGCCGAGCCAGGCCCACGGGCACCGAGTAGAAGCTCTGGCGCACCGACACCCGGCCCTTGGTGTCGACCTTGGCCCCCAAGATGGCGGCGGTGTCGAAGGGCTCCTCGGGCAGGGCCGCCATGGACGCCACCTCGGTGGCGGCGGCCACGCCGACGGCATCGGGGCGACGTGCGATGTGGCGGCCGTCGTCGATCACATCGCCGGCGGCGAGCAGCTCATTGAGCTCGCCGAGGGAGGCCACCCGGGGCACCGGGACCAGGTGGCGGCGGCGGAACCGGCCCACCTCACCCTCGACGCCGCCCTTCTCGTGTGCACCTTCGATGCCGGGGATGCAATAGAAGCTGTCGAAGCCGTAATGCGAGCGCAGGGCCACGAAGCGCTCGTTCTCGGTGCGGTCCCGGCCCATCAACACCTTGGCCACCGCCGCTTTCAAGTTGTCGTAGCGGATGCGCCCGGGCACGGCCCCGAAGTGCTCGAAGGCGCCCACGTGGCCCTCGAAGAACGCTTCTTGGGCCTGGTGGGAGAACGCCACGTGGAAGCCCCGCCCGGAGTACGACAGGCGCATGCAGAACATCCAGCACTTGACCGCCACCCCGTCGATGAAGGCCATGAACTCGCCGAAGTCGACCTCGGCCTCCTCACCTGGGCCGTGGGTCTGGGGCACCGTCACCGAGCGCAGAGTGTTGTCGAGCTCGAGGTTCACCCGGGCCACGTAGGCCCGCACCGTCGACTCGGCCAGGTTGGCTCCGTATTCGGCGATCAGGCGCTGGTGCACACGACGGGCGGTGTGGCGCTGCTTGCGGGGAGCCTCTCGGTCGGCCACCAGCCAGGCCCGGATGAGCATCGTCCACGGGCCCAGTGCCGGTGCCTCCCGCTCGGCAACCTTACGCTTCGGCGGCGTGGCTGACGCCAGCGCCTGGCGCACCGCCCGGCGGTGCACATGGTGGCGCTCGGCCAGGGCGCGGATCCCCAGGCCTTCATCTCGGCTGTCCTTGCGAATACGTTCATAGAGCTCCACCCTCGACATCTCCTTCTCCCTCGTTCGGCGGTCTCAGCAACCACGGAACGTAGGGGTCGTGTGTTGGGGGTGGGGCCACTTCAAGCCATCGAAGCGGTCCCAAGTGGGGCCAAGTCAGAGTGGCATTCCCATGACGAGTACATCCGGCTCGGATTCGGATCGTCGTCGGTGGCCTGAACGGCCTGGAGCACCCGTGACGGCTCCGCCGCCTGCACCATCGACGCCGTCGCCATCAGCACCACCGTCAGCAGGACAAGCTGCGCTCCGGCGTGGTGTCGTCGCCGGGTCACGGCCGGACCGCGCTGGCGTGCCGCCGCCGGATGAAGAGCCCGTAGAACGCGGCGGTCAGCAAGCTCAGGGCGCCAACCATGGCCAGCGCCAGGCTCAGGAAGTCGCCGATCGAGAACGAGGCTGATTCGATCAGGTCCTCTGGTCGTGCTTCGGTCTCGAATCCGGTGGCGAGACCCAGGGGAGGGCCGCCGGGTTCCACGACGGTGAGGGCCGCGAGTCCCGGAAATCGGCTCGGTGCCCCGTCGGCATCCTGCTGAACGGCGTAGAGCACGTGCCGCCCGGCGGGGGTGCCCATGGGAATCTGCACCGTTCCCTTGATCATGTCATCGTCGCTCGGCTGCAGTTCGGCAAGGATCTGGCCGTCGACGCTTCCAAAGCGGATGTAGGCAGTGTCGGTGTACGAGAAGCCACTCACCCCGATCTCCTCACCGGCGACAACCTCGGCGCGGTCGACGTCCAGCATCGAGAAGTTGTGGCGAGCCGATGCCGGCAGCTGTACGCACCCAATGCCGACTACCACCGCTAGCAGGGTTGTGAGCCGACGCAGCGGCATACGGATGCTCACCGGGAAGGCGCCCCATACCATCGCCGAGAGGACAGCACGCACCTGCGATGGGTGTCAAGTGGTGAAGGCAGCGACCAGACGCCATGGAAACCACGGAAATCGCTCGTTCTCTGGGCCAGGTCGACTTCTTGCAAGGTAGCTGGCAAGGGCCATCACGAACTCCCCACCGGCGAGGGAGTCGCAGCGAAGAAAATCCAAGTAGGTAGCGGGAGAGGGAGGGCCCTGACCAGCTACCTGACTGGTGGAGGTGAGCGGATTCGAACCGCCGACTTCTACGTTGCGAAGGTTCTGGGGGTCTCCGCCTGAGACCGCTCCTCCCGCTAAAGCCCTGGTCACAGCGTTGCCGGTTCCGCTACAGACCGGCGCTTTCGCTCTGCTCCGCTGGAATGGAGTAGCAAGCGGAGTAGCAGGGCGGCCGATCAGCGGAGCCCGAGCACCGTCGACAGGGCGTCGTCGACGCCCCACAGCTCTTCGCGACTCAAGTGGCCAACCAGATCACCGAGACGGCCGGCGTCGACCGCGCCAATCTGTTCAACCAGCACCAACGTCGTTGCACCATCCAGCTCGATCTCCGGTCGAAATGATGCGGCCCGGGCGCTCCGTGATGTCGGTGCAACGATCACGACGGACCGGGGCAGGAACTCGTCAGCCTGGACCACGACGCCGAACCGGTCCCCGTGTTGCTCGTGGCCGAGCCCCTTGGGGAGCTTGAAGCGGTAGACGTCACCGCGGAGCACGCAGCGACTCCATCAGCGCCGCTACCGCCGACATCTCCTCGCGGTCGGCATCGTCGGCCTCCAAGGCCGCAACTTCCGCAGCGAGTTCGGAGCTTTGCCGCAGTCGGCGGGCCGACTCGACGAGTGCGGAGCGGATGGCCTCCGATCGGGACATTCCAGCAGCCTCCAAGGCACGCAGGGCCCGTTCTGCATCGTCGTCGAGCCGTACCGAGATCGCCTGGGCCACGTCGGTCAGCGTATCGCGTATTGCGGTACGGCCCCTCTGACCGTAACCACCCGTCGCCCCCTGGCATGTGGCGACACGAAGCCGACGCCTACAGGGATCTTTTTTCGGCGCACCGCAAGGCTGATTTCCCGGTCTCCTGGGACGCTGCTCCCGTGACCCTGGGCGTCCGGTGGCGTAGCGAGTCGCTCACCACGAAAGGAGGAGAAAATTCGATGCGGATGGCACGGACGACCGGCTCCCTCGCCCTGACCATGACCCTACTGGTCGGCGGGTGCGGCGACGGCAACAGCGACGAGGTGCGGCAAGCGACGGGGCAGGCCGCAGGCGGCGACGCCCAGCAATACTGGGAGCTGGTGCAGGAGAACCAGGCGACGCTCGAGCAGCTCGAGGAGGCGGCGCCGCCGGAGATCGACGAGGACGTGACCGCCTATCTCGCTGGCTTTCTTGGCCCGGGCCCAGGGCGAGCCCTCTGATGAGGCCGCGGTCAGTGCAGCCGAGGAGCGGATCTTGACGTTCGAAGAGGGGGCATGCCCGAGGACGGAGTAGCGGATGGCCTCGACGCCCGTCGGGTCGTGCCCTGGGCCCTGGCCGGCGCCGGCGTCGTGCTGGCCATCGCCATCGCCGGCCTCCATGTCGTCAACCGGGCGACCCCGTCCTATGGGATCAACGAGTACGGGCTCGGCCAGGCGGTGGCACTCGTCCTCCGACGCCATCCTCGTCATGTCATCGGCTGGCTGCTCTGCGGCTTGGCGCTGAGCACCGGGCTCGCCGGCATGGGCCACGAGGTGGCGGTGCTTGGGGCCGAAGGGCTCGTGCCCCGCTCCGTGGCGACATGGGGTCTGTGACTCGGTGACTTCCTCTGGCTGCCTGCTTACGAGCTGACGCCTAGTGTGCTCGTGCTGCTGTTCCCCGCCGGCCGGCCGCCGTCGCCCCGGTGGTGGCCAGTGGTGTGGGCGGCGGTCGCTGTCGTCGCCGTGGACATGGCCTGGATGGCAATGACGCCGTTCCCGCCCGACCTGCCGCTCGAGTACGCCGGCTTTGCGCCACCCGCTTGGCATCTCCGGCTCGCCCCAGCGCTTCGAGGATGTCGTCGGCTGGCTTCCCCTTCTGGTGCTCACGCTCGTGCTCCTCAGCGCCGCCGGCATGCTGGTCCGCCTCGCCCGTGCGAGAGGAGTCGAGCGGGACCAGCTGCGGGCATTCGTCTTCGGTGCCACCGCCGTGGATCGCCGTCGTCCTCGTCGACCAGACCATCGGCGGCATCCCCGCGCCCCTCGACGGGCTGGCCTCCGCCCATCATCCCATTGGGAGCGGCGGTGGGGATGCTGCGTCACGAGCTCTACGACATTCGGCGGGTCATCGACCGAACGCTGGTGTTCGTCGTGCTCAGCGCCGGAGCGGCGAGCGTCTACGGCGTCACGGTGCTCCTCGCACATGCCGTGATCGGACAGGCAGAGGAGGAGCGGCGGCGCATCCGCAGGGATCTTCACGACGGCCTCGGTCCCCAGCTCGCCGGCCTTGCCCTCCAGCTCGGGATGGCTCGCAAGCTGGGTGGTCGCGACCCCGTCGCCTCCAGCCAGCTGCTCCATCGCCT
>DASZDM010000256.1:0-5440 GCA_035942015.1 Acidimicrobiales bacterium
GGACGAGGTCAACCACCAGTCAGCCCGGTTCGACCAGTACCGGGCGGCGGCCGACGACCTGCTGGACCGGGGCCTGGCCTACCGCTGCGACTGCACCCAGGACCAGGTACGGGCCCGGGCCGAGGCAAGGGGGGGCGCCCCCGGGTACGACGGCTGGTGCCGCCAGCGCTCGGTCGAGGCGGGAGAGGGGGTGGTGGTGCGCTTCCGCACCCCCGACGAGGGCCGGACGTCCTTCGTCGACGTGATTCGAGGCGAGGTCGGCTTCGACAACGTGGTGCTCGAGGACTTCGTCATCCAGCGCTCCAGCGGCGATCCCATGTTCGTGGTTGCCAACGCCGTCGACGACGTCGACTTGGGCATCACCCACGTCATCCGGGGCGAGGACCTCCTGAACGCCACCCCCAAGGTGCTGCTCTTGCGTGAAGCGCTGGGCGTCACCGAGCGGCCGGTCTTCGCCCACCTGCCGATGCTGGTCAACGCCCGGCGCCAGAAGTTGTCCAAGCGGCGTGACGACGTGGCTGTGGGGGTCTATCAGGAGCGTGGCTACCTGGCTGAGGCCATGGTCAACTACCTCTGCCTGCTCGGTTGGGGACCACCCGACGGTGTGGAGATCCGCCCGCTCGACGAGATGGTGAAGCTCTTCCGCCTCGAGCACGTCAACCACGCCCCGGCCTTCTTCGACATCGACAAGCTCACCCACGTCAATGGTGTCTACCTCCGGTCGCTGCCGACGTCGGCGTTCATCGGTGCTGCCGGCCGTTTCCTGGAGCACGGGCCGTGGGCCCCGGGGGACTTCGACTTCGAAGCCTTCGAGCGCATGGCCCCGCTCGTCCAGGAGCGGGTGGCGACGTTGGCTGAGGTCCCCGGCATGGTCGACTTCTTGTTCCTCGACGAGCCCGTCATGGACCGGGCGTCGTGGGACAAGGCCATGAAGCCCCCGGCGCCCGAGGTGCTCGACGCCACCGCGTCGGCCTACGAGTCGTCGCCGTGGACCAGCGAGGTGCTGCTGGCCTCGCTGCGGACCGTGGGTGAGGAGCTGGGGTTGTCGCTGCGCAAGGCTCAGGCTCCGGTACGGGTTGCGGTGACCGGGCGGTCGGTGGGGCCGCCGCTGTTCGAGTCGCTCGAGGTCCTCGGGCGTGAGCGCACTCTGGCTCGGTTGCGGGCGGCGCGGGCCCGCCTCTGAGGGATGCGCCGCCTGCTGCGTCTCGGTCTGGTCGTCGCCCTGCTGGTGGCCGCCTACCTCGGGTTCACCTTCGTCCAGGTGTACCAGGCGGCGCGGAGCGACGAGGCCCAACCGGCCGAGGCCATCGTCGTGTTGGGTGCGGCCCAGTACAACGGCGAGCCCTCTCCGGTGCTCCAGGCCCGCCTGGACCACGCCGCCGATCTCTTCGACCAGGGCCTGGCCCCGGTGGTGGCCGTCACCGGTGGCCGCCAACCCGGTGACTCGGCCACCGAGGCGTCGGCCTCGGCCGGCTATCTCATCCGTGCGGGGGTGCCCGAGTCGTCACTGCGCCTGGAGTCCGGCGGGGAGAACTCCTGGCAGAGCCTGGCTGCCACCGCTCGCTTCCTCCGCCAGGAGGACATCGAGGAGGTGATCCTCGTGTCCAGCCCTTACCACGCCCTGCGCACGGAGCGCATCGCCGAGGAGGTCGGCCTGCACGGCCACGCCTCGCCCACCCCCAACAGCCCCGAGAGCGGGGTGGCCCAGCTGGTGAAGATGGGCCGAGAGACGGTGGCGGTAGGTCTGGGGCGGGTCATCGGCTTCCGCCGGTTGGTCAACCTCGACGACCGGGTGGGTCAGGTGCGTTCCGATGTGGGGTCCGGCTAACCTGATCCGTCACCCGCCTTCGGGGGTGGTGTAATCGGCAACACATCTGGTTCTGGTCCAGACATTGGGGGTTCGAGTCCTCCCCCCCGAGCCCGGTCGTCTCGCTCTCCGCTCGTCGGTCAGCGTGGCGGCGACAGCACGGCCCCATCGTCTAGAGGCCTAGGACACCACCCTCTCAAGGTGGAGACACGGGTTCGAATCCCGTTGGGGCTGCTTCTAAAGTACCTGGTCAGAGGCATAATTTGCTCAGGCAGTCGAACTAGCCTTCCCGGGTCTGCTACTGGATGCTACTGAAAGGCCCACTCTCGGCCTACCCTGACGCCGATGAGGGGCCATCTCCGGGAGCGGGGCAAGGGGACGTGGGAGCTGCGGGTGTACCTGGGCCGCGACCCCGTCACGCGGCGGGACCGCTACAGGACCAAGACGTTCAAGGGCGGCAAGCGGGCAGCCCAGGAGGCACTGGCCGGGTTCGTGGCGCAGTGTGGCGCCGGCACAGCGAGCGAAGAGACGTTCGGCGCGCTTGTGGAACGATGGTTCACCGTCGCCTCGGTGTCGAAGGACTGGTCCCCAAAGACGATCGCCGAGACTCGACGAATCATCGACACCAAACTTGGCCCGCTTCTCCCAATATCGCTCGACAAGCTTCGCACCTCCGTCCTAGACACCTTCTACGCCGACCTCCGGGCCAGAGGGGGCCGGTGTGGTCACGTCCCACCCCAAGAACACGGACGCCAGTTGTGCGACAAGGGTTCCCCCCTGTTGGCGGCCACGGTGCGACGCATTCACGTCGTGGTACACGCCGCACTGGAGCAGGGAATTGCCTGGGAGTGGCTCCTCTTCAATCCAGCAGCCAAGGCTTCGCCGGGAAAGTTGGAACGCACCGAGGTGGTTCCTGCTGCGGTGCCGCAGGTCCTGGACCTGCTGGAGGCCGCAGAGCGCGACAACCCTGATCTCGCGGTATTCCTCATACTTGCCGCAGTCACCGGTGCCCGTCGTGGGGAGCTCTGTGCCCTTCGCTGGACTGACTTCGACACTGACGATGCGACGGTGACGTTCTCCAGGGTGATCTCCCTCGGACCCGAAGGACCGGTGGAACGCAGGAAGCCCAAGACCCGTTCGTCACTGCGCACCGTCTCGCTGGACGCCGCCACCATGGCGGTCTTGAGCGCCCACCGCAGCCGCTGCGCGGAAAGGGCGCTCACCCTGGGGGTGTCCCTCCCGGCCGACGCCTACTTGTTCTCCGGTGAAGTTGATGGCTCTCAGCCCTGGCGTCCGGACTCCACCAGCCGTAAGTTCCGTCATCTACGGGACTCCATCGGCCTCGACCGGGAGATCCATCTCCATTCGCTGCGTCATTTCGTTGTCACCACGTTGCTCGGCGCCGGCGTGGCCCTCCCTCAAGTCGCAGGACGAGTTGGTCACGGCGGAGGAGGCCACACAACGCTCTCGGTCTACTCACACTTCCAACAGGCCCCAGATCGGGACGCGGCTGACCTGCTTGCCCGGATCCTTCAGCGTCCGAATCGACAGTTGACGGTGACGACGATCACGGGTGAGGCGGGGAGTTAGGTGTCGTGCTGGGGACCGCAGCGGCGTGCGTCCAGCCTGCGCGGCTTGGTCGTGCCCGCCAGCGGGGGAGCCGGCCAAGAAGATTTCAGGCTCCGCCTGCTCTCCTCCAGGTCACCCCTGGCAGGTCCGTGAGCTGGTTCGTGTCGAGCCAGCTCTGACCGTCGGATGCTTGTGGGTGGCGTAGCTGTCGCACACAACCTGCAGCTTCACTCTCGGGTAGGTGCGGCGACGACCTTGAGGAAGTCCAGGAACTCCTGGTGGCGGTCGCGGTCGTAGCACGCGTCGGTGACGCGTCCGGTGGCGACCTCGGAGGCGGCGAACAGGGGTGGTGGTGCCATGGCGGACGTAGTCGCGGCTGGCCTTGGCCGGCAACCCGGGCCGTTGCTTTGGCACTTGCAGGTTTCGCAAAGCGAAACCTGCAAGTGTGTATGGCTTGGTTCTGGGCGGCGGTGGCGGCGTGGGCGGCGTCGAGGGGCTGAGGCGACGGCGGTGCGGGGTTGGTCGGGCGGCGGCGGCGAGGGGCCGAGGCGGCGGCGGTGCGGGTTTGTCGGGCGGTGGCGGCGTGGGCGGCGGCGAGGGGCTGAGGCGGCGGCGCGGCGGTGGCTCTGCGCGGCGGTGGTGCATCTGGGCGCCTCGTGAGCTGATAGGTGCGGCACACTCACGGGCTGAGCGCGGACCGCCGGGCTCGCGCCCGGCCCCTGCTCGAAAGGAGCCAGTCATGGCTGTGACGCACTCGGTGGTGTTGTACGACCCGACGGAGACATCGGCGGAGGTGAAGGCGGCGGCGGGGTTCCTGGCCGCTTACTCCGGGCGGACGCGGGAGGCCTACACGCTCGACCTCCGTCAGTTCTACGGATGGTGCGCCAATCACGCGCTCGGGCTGTTCGAGGTGAAGCGCACGCACATCGAGCTCTACGCCCGGGAGCTCGAGGAACTCGGCCGGGCGCCAACGACGATCGGCCGCCGCCTGTCAACAGTGGCGGGGTTCTACCGCTACGCAGCCGAGGAGGGCGCGATCGAGCACTCGCCAGCGGTGCATGTTCGCCGGCCGAGGCTCGACTACGAGTCCCGCGCCGTTTGTCTCGACCGTAACGAGCTCGGCGCCTTCCTGGTCGCCGCAGGGTTCTCCTCAGCCCGCGACCACGCCTTGTGTTCACTGCTCGCACTGAACGGACTGCGGATCTCAGAAGCGCTCGGGGCGGACATCGACCAACTGGGTCTGGAACGTGGTCACCGCACCCTCGTCGTGCATCGCAAGGGCGGCAAGACCGTGATGATCCCGCTCGCACCGCGCACCGCTCGAGCCATCGACCTCGCCGTGGGCGAGCGGATCGAGGGCCCGATCTTTTTCGGACACAACGGCGAGCGGATGACAAGGGACGCCGCCGCCCGGGTAGTGCGGCGCCTCGCCAAGGCGGCAGGCATAACCAAGCGAATCGGCCCGCACAGTCTCCGCCACAGCTTCATCACCGCCGCCCTAGACGCCGGCGTGCCGCTGCGTGACGTGCAGGAGGCCGCCTCCCACGCGGACCCGAGGACGACGATGCGCTACGACCGGGCCCGTCAGTCCCTCGACCGCCACGCCACCTACATCGTTGCCACCTTCGTCGCCGGCTCCAGCCGCGGCGACACTGCACGATCCCGCTGACCGACACATGGGAACGGAGCCCTCACGAAACCGGCGCTCCGTAATCCCAGATCTAGCGGTCGCCGCCGGGCTCGGAGGTTTGGCGGCGGCCGCTGGAGAACCGGCAGAGAGTATGGGGGTGCGCCGGTCGTTGGGACTGAGGCACTGCCTGTCGAAGGTCCTCTACGTTCGGTCAGTCCCTCCGATCCGCTTGTCTCTCGAACCGGCTGACACGTGCTCCTCGTTGTCCTTCGAATGACGCGACGGCGGAGCGGAGGGACGGCACCCACCGGTTGGGCGGGTGACCGATGGTCCTGGCCTCGCCGTCAACGAGTCCGGGTCGGCTGGGTCGCCCGTCCGGCAGGTGCAGTGCCATCCACATGCATCGAGAGACAAAGGGGATGGCCATGACCATC
>DASZDM010000257.1:0-1552 GCA_035942015.1 Acidimicrobiales bacterium
TCCGACCTCATCGGTAGCAGGCTGTCCGAACACACCGACAGCGAGAAGGGCACCGTTTCCCCTTGCCTGTATGACCGACCCTCCAGGTGCAGCTCCGTGCGGAGCGATTTCATCCAGGACGCGGCCACGAAGACCAAGACACCGACAACGGCTGCACCGAGCGCTACCTGCAGCCCGCGCCGAGCGAAGATCCGCACGCCATGAGACTGCCAGGTGCGTCGGCTTGGTGGGGCGCGCGCATTGCCGGCTCGGGCGCCCCCTCGGCCAGCGCGAAGGAACCTTCGGTGCTGCTCACCCCGACGCCGAGCCTGCGGCCGCCCCCGGGCGCGAGGTCAGGGAGATCGGCACTTAGAAGCGGGTTCCAGGGCGCCGATGGGAGCCTACCCTGGGGAACGTTGAGACATTGCGCCTTCAACCCGGTGGCGCTCCGGCCGATTCGCCCCGACAATGGAACAGGATGAGAACGACCTGCGCCCGCCTGCGTCTCAGCGCGCTCTTGGCTTCGGCGGTTCTCGCTGTGGGATGCAGTGACGGGTCGTCATCCTCTTCCCCAACGACCTCACTCACCAGTTCGCCATCGGTGGCGTCCAGCACAACGATCGACATCCGTAGTACCACCAGCACGACGCCGCCCGCTCCGAAGGACCCACGGTTTCTCACCGCGGCGGATCTGGGCGGGGACTTCCAGAACCGTCCGTACCACCCTGACGATCGTGGCTACGGCCCTTGTCAGCTCGCACCGCCGGACGAGCCCCTCCCGGTGGAGCGGGTGGGCGCCGCGTTCGCGTCCAATACGGCGCTGCAGGATGCATCCGTCGAGCACTTGGTCTATGCCGACGCCGCGGCCGCCTCGGTCGCCTTCTCAGCCGCGCAAGGCGGATCGGCATGCCCCGGAGAGGAGAACCTCGACGAGAAAGGTCGGACACCCCATCCCACGCACATTGCCGGCGCCGACGAGGCGTTCTCGATCGGCTTCGTCAACCCGAATGATGCCAACGGCGTGACGGTGGCGCGCGCCGGGAAGACGCTCGTGGTGGCCTACAGCCGCTTCCACTTCGGTGCTGCCACAAGCGACGGGGTCACTTTGCAAGACCTCGCCACCCGGGCCGTCGACCGTCTCCGGTGACCGACGGTCTGGCAACAAGTGTGATTGGTGTGGGGAGACCTGTGGCGACCCCCGGTGACTGGTTTTGGTCCCGACAACCTCGTGGAGGGCCGGCCAATCCCGTAGGCAGGGCTCCGGCCCCTTCGTCCGGGATCTTCCAAGGCGCTTGACCGTGGTTGGATAGGGGACACCGCCGATGTGCGCGGCCGGCGCGAAGTAAGCGTTCGGTGCTCCTCGCCCTCTACGCCGAGCCGCCTGCCGCCGCCACGCGGGGCCCGCGTGATCGGCACGTCGGCGCTCCCTCCCACCTCCGTCACGAGGTTCTTCCGAGACTCTACGAACGCTGTGCCAGCAGGAAGGCCTGCGGAGCCGTCTCATGTGCCTGGAAGGGCTCGCGACGCACGTTTGCGTGCATGGCGAAGCCCAAGCCCGCCAGAGCGTCGGCAG
>DASZDM010000258.1:0-12035 GCA_035942015.1 Acidimicrobiales bacterium
CCTGTTCGCACTGTCGGGCCACGTCCGCCGGCCGTGTGTGTACGAAGTGGAGATGGGAACGACCACCTTTAGGGATCTGGTGGAGGCGCCGGTCTACGGCGGAGGTATTCGCCACGGCAACGCCCTCAAGGCGTTCATCCCCGGAGGAGCGTCGGCGCCCTGGTTCTATCCTGAGCAACTCGACTTGGCCCTCGATGCCGGAGCGGTTGGTGCGGCCGGGTCCATGCTCGGTTCAGGGGCCGTCGTCATCATGGACGAGACCACCTGCGCGGTTCGGGCCGCCTGGCGTCTGGTGCGCTTCTTCGCCCACGAGTCGTGCGGCAAGTGCACACCGTGCCGGGAGGGGGCGGCGTGGTTGGAGAAGGTCATGCGCCGGATCCTCGACGGCTACGGCAGAGAGGACGACCTCGATCTCCTGCTCGACGTGGGTGACAACATCAGCCCGGGGCCCTTCCCGCATCCGCCCCGCAACGGCGAGGAGGCGGTCCCCTTCCCGTTCAAGCAGACGACCATCTGTCCCCTGGGCCCGTCCACCGTCTCTCCGGTGTACTCGTCGATCTGGCGCTTCCGCGACGAGTACCTCCGCCACATCAAAGACGGCGGCTGTGCCTCACACCGACCCGAGGACGAGGTGGCTTCACCATGAGTTCGCAGACCGACCAGGACAAGTCCACCGTCACCGTCACGCTCGACGGGCGAGCCATCGAGGCCGAGCCCGGGGAGTTGGTGATTGCCGCCGCCGAACGCCATGGCGTCTACATCCCGCGGTTCTGCTACCACCCCCGCATGCGGCCGGTCGGCATGTGCCGGATGTGCATCGTAGAGATCGACTCCGGGCGGGGCCCGGCCCTGCAGCCGGCCTGCATGGCGCCGGTGGCCGAGGGAATGACGGTCGACACCGAGTCGGCGCTGACCAAGAAGGCCCAGGACGGCGTGCTCGAGTTCCTCCTCATCAACCACCCGCTCGACTGCCCGGTGTGCGACAAGGGCGGTGAGTGCCCCCTCCAGGACCAGACACTGGCCTTCGGACCGGGCGAGAGCCGCTTCGTCGAGGAGAAGCGCCATTTCGAGAAGCCCATTCCCATCAGCGAGCTGGTCTACCTCGACCGTGAGCGCTGTGTGCTGTGCGACCGCTGCACCCGCTTCGCCGCCGAGGTGGCCGGCGATCCCCTCATCTCCTTCATCGATCGAGGGAACCACACTCAGGTCAACACCTTTCCCGACGATCCCTTTGCGTCCTACTTCAGCGGCAACACCGTGCAGATCTGCCCAGTCGGCGCCCTGTTGGCCCGGCCGTACCGCTTCCGGGCCCGCCCCTGGGACCTCGACCAGGTCGAGTCCACGTGCACCTCATGTTCGGTGGGCTGTCGCATCGCCCTGCAGTCGTCCTCGAACCGCCTGGTGCGCAAGCTGGGCGTCGACGTCGATCCGGTCAACTGGGGCTGGCTCTGCGACAAGGGACGCTTCGACTTCGAAGCGGTCAACAGCGACGACCGCCTGGGCCAACCCCTGGTGCGTGCCGCCGGCGAGGAGGATCTGGCGCCGGCGTCGTGGGCCGACGCACTGGCTGCCGCCACCGAAGGCATCACCCGGGCCAAGTTGCGCCGGGGCCCGGAGTCCATCGCCGTGTTGGGCGGGGCCCGCGGCACCAATGAGGACGCCTACGCCTGGTCGAAGCTGGCCCGTACCCTCCTGGGCACCAATTCGGTGGATGCCCAGGTGGGCGACGGCCTGCCGGGCGACTCAGTGGTCGGGCTTCCCCGTGCCTCCATCGACGAGGCGTGTGCCGCCGACACGATCGTGCTCCTCGCCCCGGACCTGAAAGAAGAGCTGCCGGTGCTGTACCTCCGGCTGCGCCAAGCCGTCGTGGAGCAGAGCGTCCACCTGGTCGAGTTGAGCCCGGTGGAGACGGGCATGACCCGCTATGCCACCGTGTCGCTGCGCTACCGGCCCGGCGAGGCGGCCCAGCTGGTGCGTTCGCTACTCGGGTCCCAGCCGGATGAGGCCGACGACTCCGGCCCCGACCGCCACCGCCAGGCTGCCCAGCTCCTGCGGGCGGGGTCGTTGGTGTGCGTGCTCGGTCGCCCGTCGTTGGCCGAGCCGGCCGAAGACGTCCTCGACGCCGCCGGGTCCCTGCTCGACGCCCTGCCGGCTACCACCTTCCTTCCCGCCCTCCGTCGCTCCAACGTCATGGGAGCGCTCGACATGGGTCTGTCTCCCGGCCTGTTGCCGGGCCGGGTCGGCCTCGATGAGGGACGTCGGTGGTTCGCCGACGCCTGGGGGGACGTGCCGGCGGGTGCTGGGCTCGACGCCCGGGGCATGCTGACCGCCGCCGCCGAGGGACGGGTCGGCTGCCTGATCCTGTTGGGCGCCGACCCCCTCAAGGACTTCCCCGACCGCGACTTGGCGCGCCGGGCCATGACCGGCGCCGGGTTCGTTGTCGCCGTCGACTGCTTCCTCACCGATTCGATTCGCAGAGCTGACGTGGTGCTCCCTGCCGCTGCGTTCGGGGAAAAGTCGGGGACCACCACCAACATCGAGGGCCGGGTGAGCCGCCTCCACCGGAAGGTCACGGCGCCGGGCACGGCCCGGGCCGACTGGATGATCGCCGCCGAACTGGCCTTCCACCTCGGCGGCGACCTGGAACTGGACTCGCCGGAGGCCATCTGGGACGAGATCGAGCGGCTGGCCCCGTCCCACCGGGGCCTCACCAGGGCCCGGCTGGCGTCCGCCGAGGGCCTCGACGGCATCCTCGCCGGCGACCTGGCCGAGGTGTCCGACCACAACGCCCCGCCGAGCATGTCGCAAGCCGACTCGCCTGGGATCCAGGGACCGCCTGCACACACCCGCGACGACGTTCTGGCCACGACGACGATGGGGAGCGGCGAGCGGCCCGAGCCTCAGTCGGGGAGCCAGCCCGCGGGAGCGCCCGAGGAGTTGGCCGACGCCGAGGACGCATCACCGGCCGGCGGCTACGCCGAGGGCGACGGGCCCGGTGGCACCGGCGCCCAGGCCGACGCCGTCCAGCAGTCGGTGCGGGCCGAGCAGGGCCGGGGTGACGACGTCTTTCGGCCCTCCGGCGGCGGAGGGGACCAGGGGACGACCCCACAGCGGCCCGAGGTCCTGCAGTGGCGGACCCGCGGTCCCGCCACCACGCCGCCTCCGGTGGACCGCTACTCGTTGCGCCTGGTCTCGAGCCGGCGGCTCTACGACGACGGCACCCTGGTCCACCACTCGCCGTCGTTGGCTCCGCTCGCCCCGGGACCGCGGCTGCGGATCAACCCTGCCGATCTGCAGCCCCTCGGCGTGCAGAGCGGCGCACGGCTGCAGGTGACCAGCAGCCAGGGCCGCGTGGTGGTCGAAGCGGTGGCCGATCCCGGGGTCCCTGCGGGCAGCGTGGCCCTGTCCTTCAATCAGCCCGGTCCCGGCGCCGCCGACCTCATCGATGTCGCCCGCCCGGTGACCGAGGTCCGCCTCGAGACCCTGTCCGCATCGGCCGGTGCGGCCAGCGGCTCCGGATCGACCCGATGACCGGCGACCCGCTCTTCGCCGAGGGCGTCGACTGGGTGGTCGTGGCCTTCGTGGTGGTCAAGGCCCTCATCGGCTTCAGCATCGTGATGGTCGGTGTCATCTTCATGATCTGGTTCGAGCGCAAGGTCGTCGCTGACATGCAGAACCGGATCGGCCCCAACCGGGCCGGACGGTGGGGATTGGGCCAGACGCTCGCTGACGGGATCAAGCTGATCTTCAAAGAGGATCTCAAGCCCGATCGCTCCGACAAGCTGATCTTTCGACTCGCTCCCTATCTCTCGGTCGCCCCTGCCTTCTTGACTTTCACCATCGTGCCCATCGGTGGGGTCTTCACCGGGGGCAACGACGGAGCCGTCGAGATCTTCGGGCGACGGACGTGGATGCAGGTGGCCGACCCTCCGGTGGGAGTGCTGTTCCTTTTGGCCATGTCGTCGCTCGCCGTGTACGGCATCATGCTGGCGGGGTGGTCGTCGGGATCGAAGTACCCCTTGCTCGGGTCGGTGCGGGCCACCGCCCAGATGGTCAGCTACGAGGCGGCCTTGGGCCTGTCGGTGGTGGCCGTGGTGTTGATCAGCGGGTCGCTGTCCACCCACGACATCGTGGCCGCCCAGGCCGGCAGCATCGCCAATTGGAACCTGATCGCCACCGCCGGCATCCCCTTCGCCATCTTCTGCGTGGCCGCCACCGCTGAGCTCAACCGACCTCCCTTCGACCTGGTGGAAGCCGAGCAGGAGTTGGTGGGTGGCTTCCACACCGAGTACTCATCCATCCGTTTCGGCATGTTCTACCTGGCCGAGTTCATGAACACGATCACCATGTCGGCCATCATCGTGACGCTCTTCCTCGGCGGGCCGGCCGGGCCGGTACTGTTCGGGCCCGACATTCTCTGGGGCATCCTGTGGTTCACACTCAAGGTGATGGTGTTCCTGTTCACCTTCGTGTGGCTGCGGGGAACACTGCCCCGCTTCCGTTACGACCAGCTCATGGACCTCGGGTGGAAGCGCCTCATCCCGCTGTCGCTGGGCTGGCTGTTGGTGATCGGCGCCATCAGCGTCGGCCGTGATGCCGGCTGGAGCCGGGTTGTGACCTTGGCCGGCGCCTTCGCCGTGGGCATCATCGCATGGGCGGCCCTGGTCGGGGCCCTGCGGGTGGCCAAGCTGCGAGGTGGCGAGGACGAGTTCGGCGACCTCACCACGGCGACCGACGGGGTGAAGACCTGATGGGGTACCTGGACGGGTTCTGGGTCACGCTCAAGCAGGTTTTCCAGGAGCGCGTGACATCGGAGTACCCCCAGGAGAAGCGGCCGAAGCCGATCCGCCACCACGGCCGACATGTCCTCAACCGCTACCAGGACGGCATGGAGAAGTGCATCGGCTGCGAGTTGTGTGCCGGCGTCTGCCCGGCCCGGTGCATCTACGTCCGCGGTGCCGACAACCCGCCCGAGGCGCCGGTATCGCCGGGTGAGCGGTGGGGCTTCGTCTATGAGATCAACTACCTGCGCTGCATCCACTGCGACCTCTGCGTGGAGGCATGCCCGACTGAGGCCATCACCGAGTCCAAGCTTTTCGAGTTCTCCTTCACCAACCGCTCCGACGCCATCTACACCCGGTCGGAGCTGTTGGTGGGCGACGACGGACGGCCGCAGACCCTGCCGTGGGAGGACTGGCGCGAGGGTGACGACCAGCACACGTCGGCCTGGATGCGAGCCACCTCCCCCAACGGCAGCGCCGCCTACGAGGGTCGCGTGTCCTGGTCCGGCGAACTCGGCTATGGGGTCCGGGCGCCAGAGGCGGGCCAGTCCGGGGACCCCCGGCCGACCACCGAGGAGGGAGAGTCCGCGTGATCATCGACACCGTGGTCTTCGCCGTCGCTGCCGTGGTCATCCTGGTGGGGGCGTTGGGCGTCGTCTTCTCCCGCAACCCCGTGCACTCCGCCCTGATGTTGGTCATGACCCTCTTCGGCGTGGCGGTGCTGTTCGTGGCCCAGGAGGCCCATTTCCTGGCCGCAGTCCAAGTCATCGTCTATGCCGGGGCCATCGTCGTGCTGTTATTGTTCGTGATCATGCTGCTGGGCGTCGACGTCGCCGAGAACCTCTCGACCGATCCCCTGGCCGGCCAACGTCCCGCCACCGGGGTGGTGGCGGCGGCCGGGGTGGGCCTGCTGGCCGTGTTGGCGGTGCGGGCCGTGCAGGTGAGCACCGGAGCCCAGTCCGTCACGCTTCCGCTCGACGCCGGTCGGCCCAACATCGCCGTGCTGGCCGAAGTCCTCTTCACCGACTACCTGTTCGCCTTCGAGGTCACCTCGGTACTGCTGGTGATCGCCGTGGTGGGTGCCGTGGTCATGGCCCGGCGACCTCGTTCCGAGGAGGCCGATGGCGCCGACGGCGAGGAACAGGGTGTCGAGCGCCACACCGACACGGAATCGGAGCTGGCCTGAATGGTGGTCGACGAAACGTGGTACCTGGTCCTCTCGGCCATGTTGTTCACCATCGGTACCGCCGGGCTGTTGTTGCGGCGCAACCCGCTGGTGATGTTCATGTGCGTGGAGCTGATGCTCAACGCCGTGAACCTGACCTTCGTCACCTTCTCCAACGTCCTCAACGACGTGGCCGGCCAGGTGGTGGTGTTCTTCGTGTTGGTGGTGGCGGCGGCCGAGGTGGTGGTGGGGCTGGGCATCATCGTGGCCATCCTGCGTCGCCGGCCCAACGCCACCGCCGACGACGTGTCGATGCTCCGAGGATGAGCGTCCGGCCGGGATGCGAGGCCGGTAGCGTGCGCCTCCATGTCCCGCACCCTGGTCATCTGCAAGCCCGACGCCGTGGAGCGGGGATTGGCCGGTGAGATCCTCAGCCGCCTCGAGCGCAAGGGACTGAACCTGGTCGCCACCGAGCTGCGCACCATCGACGCCGATACCGCCCGGCGGCATTACGCCGAGCATGAAGGCAAGGCCTTCTTCGCCGAGCTGGTCGCCTTCATCACCCGCAGCCCCTCACTGCTGATGGTGGCCGAGGGGCCCCGGGAGGACACCTGGAAGGTCGTGCGGACCCTCATCGGCGCTACCGATCCGGCCGAGTCCCCGCCGGGGACCATCCGGGGCGACTACGGGCTGCGTATCACCGACAACCTGGTGCACGGCTCCGACAGCGAGTCGTCGGCCCAGCGGGAGATCGGCCTGTTCTTTCCCGGCCTGGCCTGATCCCCGCCGTTCGGGCTTGTGGCCGGCGAGGTCCACCCGTAGCCTGAGCGTAATCGCCCTCCCCGTACCGGAGGCCAGGCCGCATGTCCGACAACCGACTCTCCAACATCATGGGCCGCGACATGGCGGTCGATCTCGGCACGGCCAACACCCTGATCTACGTGCGAGGACGGGGCATCGTCCTCAACGAGCCCTCGGTGGTGGCCATCAACATCAAGGACGGACGTCCTGTTGCCGTGGGGACAGAGGCCAAGCGCATGCTCGGGCGCACGCCCAGCCACATCCAGGCCATTCGCCCCCTGAAGGACGGCGTGATCGCCGACTTCGAGATCTGCGAGAAGATGCTGCGGTACTTCATCCACAAGGTCCACCAACACCGGTGGGTGAAGCCGAGGATGGTCATCTGCGTCCCCTCGGGCATCACCGGCGTCGAGCAGCGGGCCGTGCAGGAAGCGGCCGAGTTCGCCGGCGCCCGCAAGCCGGCGTACATCATCGAGGAGCCCATGGCCGCCGCCATCGGGGCCGGGCTGCCTGTCCAGGAGCCCACCGGCAACATGATCGTCGACATCGGGGGCGGAACCACCGAGGTGGCGGTGATCTCCCTCGGAGGCATCGTCGCCAGCCAGTCCGTGCGGGTCGGAGGCGACGAGCTCGACGACGCCATCCTGCAGTTCATCAAGAAGGAGTACAGCGTCGCCCTCGGTGAGCGCACCGCCGAAGAGGTCAAGATCACGCTCGGCTCGGCGTGGCCGCTCGAAGAGGAGCTGACGGCCGAGATCCGCGGACGTGACCTCGTCACCGGCCTGCCCAAGACCATTCTCACCTCGACCAGCGAGATCCGGGGGGCACTCGAAGAGCCGGTCTCGTCGGTGATCGACGCCGTCAAGGTCACCCTCGACAAGACACCACCCGAGCTGGCCGCCGACATCATGGAGCAGGGCATCGTCCTGACCGGTGGCGGTGCGCTACTGCTGGGTCTCACCGAGCGGCTTCAGGCCGAGACAGGTATGTCGATTTCCGTGGCGGCCAACCCCCTACAGTCCGTAGCCATGGGCTCGGGCCAGTCCCTCGAGGAGTTCGAGGCGCTCAAGGGCGTCCTCTTTTCGTCAAGCCAGCACTGACCGCCACCTGTGGCACTCTCTCGGCGCGGTGGCCGATCCCGTTTCACCTTGGTATTCCTCATCCTCACGTCGCTCACTGTCATCACCCTCGATTTCCGCGGTGACGGCGAAGGCGCGATCGGCTCGATACGAGATGGAGCGGCCGACGCGCTGGCGCCCGTGCGCGATGCGGCCGCAGGGGTGCTGAAGCCGGTCGGTGACGCCCTGTCCGGCGTCACCGGATACGGCGAGTTGGAGGAGGAGAACGCCGCCCTGCGGGCCCGCATCGCCGAGCTCGAAGGTTCCGTCCTGCGTGACGAGGGAGCCGAAGCCGAGTTGGCCGAGGCTCGGGCGCTGCTCGATCTCGACTTCGCCAGCGAGATTCCCCGGGTCGATGCCCGGGTCATCGCCACGCCGATCTCCAACTTCGAACAGACCATCGAGCTCAATCAGGGCAGCGACGGCGGGGTGGCCGTCGACATGCCGGTCGTGAGCGGGACCGGCCTGGTCGGTCGGGTGGTCCACGTCTCGGGCACCCGCTCGACCGTTCGTCTGATCACCGACCCGGCGTCTGCCGTGGGCGTCCGCCTGGCCCGGTCGTCGGAGGTGGCGGTGGCCGAGGGGGAGGGTCCGGAACGGTTGCTGTCGTTGAGCTTCGTCGACCCTTCCGCCGACGTGAGTGTCCTCGAGCTCGTGGTGACCAGCGGCCTCAACGACAGCATCTTCCCGCCGGGGATCCCCGTGGGAAGGGTGGCTGTGGCCGATCCCTCACCGGGACGATTGGAGCGTAGCGTTGAGGTTCGCCCCGTCGCCGACCTTGCCACCCTCCAGCTGGTCTCGGTGCTCCAGACCGGGTCTCGATGATCCCGTGACCACCGCCACCCGTCTCCCACCCGTCCTGCTCCTTGCCGTGATGGTGCATACTGCAGTGGCGCCTCAGCTCCGGTTCTTCGGTGTCGCCGGCGACGTGTTGCTGTTGCTGGCCGTCGCCGCAGGGATCACTGCGGGAGCCGACCGGGGTGCGGCATTCGCGTTCGGCGCCGGGTTGCTGGCCGACTGTTTCCTCCAGACGCCCTTCGGGTTGTCGGCGCTGACCTACAGCCTCGTGGCCTACGGCGTGGGTGCGTTCCAATCGACCATCCTGCACACCGGCCGGTGGATTCCGATGCTGACCACGCTCGTGGCGAGCACGGTCGGCGTGGCGCTCTTCGCGCTCCTCGGCCTCGTGCTCGGCCAGGAACACTTGATCTCGGCCCGCCTGGCTACCGTCGCGGTGGTGGTCGGGGTGGTCAACGCCCTGCTGAGCCCATTGGCCATCCGACTCCTGCGCTGGGCCGTCGCGCCTCCGCTCGCTCCCGGCATCGTGCATTGACCGCCGACAACCCCCGCCTTCGCCTGGGCATCATCGCCGTGGTCGCCGTCTCGCTGTTCGCGGCCCTGTTCGCCCGCCTGTGGTTCCTGCAGGTCCTCACCGCCGGCGAGCACGTGCTGGCAGCCGAGGCCAATCAGCGGCGAGTGATCCCCCTGCCCGCCGTCCGGGGCCGGATCCTCGACCGGGACGGCGAGGTTCTGGTCGCCAACCGGGCATCCAACGTCGTGACCGTCGACCGCTCTGCCCTGCGACTGCTCGACGACGGTTCCGCCGACGACATGATCGAGAGGCTGGCCGCCGTCGTCGACAAGCCACCGTTCGCGCTGCACAGCCGTCTCGAAGACCAGCGCCTCGGGCCCTTCACTCCGGTGCCGGTGGCCGAGGACCTGCCCGAGGAGGTGCTCATCGAGCTCCGGGAGCGCCAGGACGAATTCCCCGGCGTCACCGCCGAGCAGAGCGCCGTGCGCGACTATCCCCATGCGTCATTGGCTGCTCACGTGCTGGGCTACGTCGGGGCCATCAACACCGAGGAACTGGCGGCGGCGGGAGGTGCTGACGGTGCGAGCGGCTACCGGCTCTCCTCGAGGATCGGCAAGGACGGCATCGAGCGCACCTTCGAGAACCACCTGCGCGGGGTCGATGGCGAGGTCGTGCTGGAGGTCGACGCCAACAATATCCCTATCCGTGAGCTGAGCCGGCGTGAGCCGGTGCAGGGCAACGATGTGGTGCTGTCGATCGATCTGGACACCCAACAGGTGGCCGAGGAGGCACTGGCCCAGGGCATGGCCCAGACCCAGAGGCACCGGGACCCGGTGACGAACGCACCGGTGATCTTCGGTGGTTCCACCGTGGTCCTCGACGTCAAGGAGGGCACGGTGGCGGCCATGGCCTCGTGGCCCACGTTCAACCCCGCCGATTTCGTGTACCAGATCACTCCGGAGCAGTTCGCGGCATTGACCGACCCCGCCCGGGGGACTCCCTTCGTCAACCGAGCGGTGCTGGGCCAGTACGCGCCCGGTTCGACCTGGAAGCTGGTGACGGCCCTGGCCGGCCTGGCGACGGGGCTCATCACCCCCGACACCACGATCTACGACCCCGGCACGTACAGGATTCCCGACTGCGCCAGCGGATGCGGGCGCCAGAACGCCGGCCGGGCGGCCTACGGGGAGGTCGCGTTACGCAAGGCCCTCACCGTCTCCAGCGACACGTACTTCTACGACCTTGGTGCCCGGTCCTGGCAGCAGCGGGAGCGGCTGGGCGAGACACCCATCCAGGACATGGCCTCCCTGCTGGGTTTCGGAGAGCGCACGGGCGTGGCGCTGCCCACAGAAGCGTCGGGACGTCTGGCCAGCCCCGCCCTACGGGCGGAGGCCTACGCCGCCAACCCGGAGCTCTTCGCCACCGGCGACTGGTTCATCGGTGACAACGTCAACATCGCCATCGGCCAGGGCGACATCGCCGTGACTCCCATTCAGCTGGCCAACGCCTACGCCACCTTCGCCACCGGCGGCGTCCGCTACCAACCCAACCTGGCCCTGCGGATCCAGGGTCAGGACGGGAACGTCATCGAGGAGATCCGGCCCCGGGTGGAGGAGCGGGTGGAGCTGCCCGCCGGCGCCAGAGGCCCGGTCCTGGACGGGCTCATCGGCGCCACGCAGTCCGGAGAGCGTGAGAACCGAGGTACCGCCTACAACGCCTTCGAGGGTTTCCCCCACGAGCAGTTCCCGGTGGCCGGCAAGACCGGCACGGCCCAGACCGGCGGCGGCCGGGACGATGACGCCCTCTTCACCGCCTTCGCTCCCGCCCACGACCCCCGCTACGCCCTCAGCGTGGTCATGGAGCGGGCCGGATTCGGCTCCCGATGGGCGGCGCCGGTGGCCCGGAGCATCCTGGGTTCGTTGTCAGGGCTCGAGGAGCCCGAGAGGGTGGCGCCGGTCGCCGGGAGCAGCGCCTAGTGGGCAGCGCTCCCTGATGCAGACCACGGCTGCACCCCGTGGCATTGGGTCCCTGCTGCGGCGCGACCCTTCGGCCCCCTGGCGCCATCTCGACTGGCCCCTCCTCGGCGCCGCTCTGGCCATCGCCGGCCTGGGGTGTCTGATGGTGTACTCGGCCACTCGGACGAGCATGTCCGTTGCCGGATTGGATCCCTACACCTACCTCAAGCGGCAGGCCACCTTCCTTGTCCTCGGCGTGGCGGTGATGGCGGTCGTGGTGGCCATCGACTACCGGAACTACCGAAACTTGGCCGCCCCTGTCTACCTCGGCTGCCTCGGGCTGTTGGCTCTCGTGCTCACGCCGCTCGGCACCGAAGTCAACTTCGCCCGCTCATGGTTCGCCCTCGGGTCCTTCCAGCTGCAGCCGGCCGAGCTGGCCAAGCTCGCCCTCATCGTGGTCCTGGCCATGTGCTGCTCCACCGATCGCGGGCACCTCAGCCGCCAGCGGCTCGTGGCCTGCCTGATTCTCGCGGGCGTCCCGATAGCGCTCATTCTTCTCCAACCCGACATGGGCAGCGCACTGGTGCTGGTGGCCATTCTCGTCGGGGTGGTGGTCGTGGCCGGGGCCCGACCCCGTCACCTGGCGGTGCTGGCTGTATTGGCGGTGGTGGCTGTGATTGCCATGTTCCAGTTCGACTGGGTCGACGAGTACCAGCGGGACCGTCTGACCGACTTCGCCAGATCCGGGGAGGGAACAGGAGCCAGCTCGGGGTTCCAGTCAGAACAGGCGGAGACGGCCATCGGCGCCGGCGGACTGTTCGGTACCGGCCTCTACGAAGGGACCCAAACCAAGCTGGGCTTCGTGCCCGAGCAGCAGACCGACTTCATCTTCACGGTGGTGGG
>DASZDM010000259.1:0-7529 GCA_035942015.1 Acidimicrobiales bacterium
CAGCTCAACATCCTCGCCTGCGCCAGCCAGACCGGCACCGACCGCATCTCCCGCATGCGCTTCGACTTCGAGCTGGCCGATCCGTCACACCTCGACTCGCTCATCACCACCATCCGCCGCATCGAGTCGGTCTACGACGCATATCGAGTGTTGCCCGGGAGCCATGCGGGCCGGTAGAACGTGACGTAAACCTGCGCTGACCAGCGCTAACGCCGATCCGGCGGACGGGACTCAGTCGGCCGGCGCCTTGCACAGCGCTCCTAGACCCGATATATTCGGGATTTCCGACCTGGCCTGAGTGGTCGGGAACCGGCCCTGAACCGGCCCTGAACCGGCCCCCGACCGGCGAGCCAGACCTGTGCAGGAGGTCCGACCCATGGCCCACGCTACGTCCGCCACACGACCGGTGGCGGCGTCCGGCCCGACCGTCACCGACCCGACCGTCGCCGAGCTGGCGGTCGACTTCGACCTGGCCCTGGCGGCGCAGAACAAGAGCCCGGCCACACGCAAGGTCTACCGGTCCGCAGTTGTGCAGTTCGCTGCCTTCCTCGAAGAGCGGGGCATGCCCACCACCGCCGCCAACGTTCGCCGGGAGCACGTCGAGGCGTTCATCGCCGACCTGCTGGCCCGACGCTCGGCGTCGACGGCCAAGACCCGCTACGGCGGGCTCCAGGTGTTCTTCGGCTTCCTGCTCGAAGAGGGCGAGGTCGCTCGCTCGCCCATGGAGCGGACGAAGCCACCGACCGTGCCCGACCAGCCCGTGCCCATCCTCGACGACGACGCCATCCGCCGGCTCCTTGCCGTGTGCGAGGGGACCGACTTCGCCGCCCGGCGCGACACCGCCATCGTGCGGATGTTCCTGGACTCGGGCATGAGGCGCGGCGAGCTGGCCGGCCTGGCCGTCGATGACCTCGACTGGGAGACGAACGTCGCCTGGGTGCTGGGCAAGGGACGCCGGCGCCGGGCGGCGCCCTTCGGAGCCAAGACGGCGCTTGCCCTCCGCCGCTACCTGCGTGCGCGTGCCCGCCACCCGTACGCCGCCGATCCGGCACTGTGGCTGGGCAAGGTCGGGCCGCTGGGTGACGCCGGCGTGCAGCAGATGCTCCAGCGGCGCGGGGCCGAGGCGAACGTCGAGGGCCTGCACGCCCACGCTTTCCGGCACACCTTCGCCCACCAGTGGCTCGCCGCCGGTGGCACTGAGGGCGACCTCATGCGCGTCGCTGGCTGGCGCAACCGGGCCATGCTCGACCGCTACGGCCGGTCGGTCGCTGAGGGCCGGGCGCTCGACGCGCACCGCCGCTTGGCCCCGGGAGACAGGCTGTGAGCGGTCGGGCATGGGCGCCGCACACGGTGTTGGGCGGGGTCCTGGAATCACAGATTCTCGATCCCCGGCCCGGCCACACGCTGTACGACTTTCACCGTCGTCGGATCGTCGACGTCGTGTGCCGCCTGTGCGGGCGACGTCTCGCCATCGTCTCCGACGATGCGGACGGACCATGGGCCACCGGGTGGGAGCCAACCAGCATGACCCGCCCTAGCACCGAGGGAGAGCCCTTCTGGCAGGTCCACGGCGGGCCGCTACCTGCCGACGATGAGCTAATGGCGGTGCGGTGTTTCGACCATGGGCTCGGGGTTGTGCGTGGGGCCAAGCTTCGAGAGCAAGTGGACCGGTACCGGCGTACGGGGCGACGGCCGCGTCTCCTCGTGACCGTCCACCGCGAGCCCAGCACAGCGCACTAAGCTGCTCCGCACCCTGGATCGACTGCGCGTGCGCTAGGCGGAGGGTGTCACCGCCACAAGGACCCCTGGAGGGGCCTGTGGCACAACGCGCCGGTGAGTCTCTGACCCCGTCGGAACGAACCCTGCGAGCCCGGATCGCTGCCCACGAGAGCTGGGCCGCGACCCCTGATCCCGCCGCCAGAACCGCTCCAGCGCGTGCGGCCTTCCTCGACAGCTTCGAGCGCCAGGCCGACCCCGATGGCGTACTAGAGCCGGCCGAGCGGGCCCGGCGCGCCGCCCACCTCCGGTCTGCTCACTTCGCACGGCTGGCGCTGGCGTCGGCGCTAGCCCGTCGGAAGGGCCGGGTTCCGTCGTGAGCGGGACGCGAAACGCCGGCCCGGGTGGAAGCGGGCCGGCGGATCAACACGACCCAGCAGTCGAGGAGAGTAACGCAGGTGGGCGAGAGCGCTTCGCCATGGTCGCCGTCTCGATGGCTCAGGGGCTGCGCTGCGGCAGCTGTCACCGCTTGTACGTCTACCTCGACGCTCGGCAGGGGACCCGGAGCTGGGCGGTGAAAGGTGCCGGCGAGGTCGCCGACCGGCTGTCGTGGCAGCTGCAGACGGCCCAGAAGCACCTGCGCCACCTCGCCGACGTCGGCATCGTCGCGCTCGACCCCGAACCGGTGCGAGCGTGGGGGAACACCGTCGTTCGGCTGCGCCACGCCCCCGCCCGAGCACGTTTCGCCGACCTCCGCCCGTTGGCGGGCGTCTGGGAGCCGGAGCCTGAGCGCCGATGGCGACAGCCGGCCCGGAGCCGGGAAGAACTCGACAGGCTCCGATCGCCGGACGCTTGGCGCGACGCGCCAGCCGCACCCGTCGAAGACGTCCGTACGCATAGCGCGACGCGCCAGCCGGAACGGGAGCCCGAGAAGGTGCGACGCGCCAGCCCAGCAGGTGCGCCGCACCAGCCGGAGCCACTGGACGCTTGGCGCGACGCGCCGAGCGTGCCCGGTTCTAAGAGGTCTAAGGACTGTCTTAGCGGCGCACCTCGCAGCACGAGCGCAGCAGTGGCCGTGCTCGACGCCCTCGGGCCGGTCGTCGTCGTCTGCGCTGAGTGTGATGCCCCCGCTGATGGCGTGCCCTCCCCCGACGGCACGCCGATGTGCACGACCCACGAGCCGTTCTGATGGTCCTGCATCCGGGAGCCGGACGTGGCCGCCGACGAGCTGGTGCGCTGTGAGCGGGCGACGCTCGCGCGCATCCTCCGGGCCGGATCGACCCCGGGCCGCCCTCCCTGCGGCGCCGCCCCCATCGAGAAGGCGAGGTCGCTGAATGGACGCCCTGAGAAACCGCCTTGTGCCCGCCGGCGAAGGCCGGCACCGGGTGCTCGCCGCCAGGGAGTGCGCCCTTCTGGCGCACCTGCTGGCCGGGGATGCGGAGCGCCGCCGGTGGGCCCTCCACGAGTTGGCCGGGGCGGTGTTCGGCTCAGACCTCCCGGGCGACGCGGCGTCGCCGCTGTGGAAGCTCCGGTCAGCCGGCCTGGTGGAGGTCGACGTCGTCGACTCCGAGGAGTTCCTCACCGTGGAGGTGGCCGTCGACCTCGACGCCGTGGAGACGTTGACCGCATCGGCCCCGACCGCGATTCCCGACTACCGACGAAAGGACACGGAAGTGAAGCACAAGACCATGGCCCACCGGGGCCCGGTTGGTCCCCGAAACGCGGCGACGCTGACCGTTCCGGCGTTGCAACGCACACTGGGAACCGTCCGCATCGACAGCGAGGACCGGCTCGACGCCCTCTACCAGGTCCTCGCTGAGCATCGGGAGGCGCAGGCCCTCGCCGCTCGCGAGTTCCGAGGGCTCGTGCGGGCGGCCGGCCTCGAGCACCTCCCGGCCTGCAGCGTCGCCGTCGAGGACCTGGCCGTCGGCTTCGACGGCGAGTACCGGATCCGGGATGGTGACCGGCCCGCCGAGGTGGCCGTCGACTTCAGCCTCACGCTCGACCCCGATGCGGTGCGAAAGACCTTGACGCACGAGCTGACGCATCACTTGGCCATCGTCGGCGAGGGCCCGACCGGTCGGGCGGAGCCTCGCCCCTTGGTGGCCGCGCCCGCACGAGCTTCGGTGCACGGGTTCCACTTCGTCGCCGCTGGAAGGTTGATCGCCGAGCGCCTGGGGATCGCCGGCCCCACGGTGAGCGACGCCGAGGTCTGGCCCTGGCCGGTGGCGTCGTGAGCGGGCCGCAGTTCCCGGCCACGGCTCCGGTCGACGGGCATCGCTCGTCCGGAGATCCTGCGACCGAGCTGGCGGCGCTGGCCGAGACGCTCGGGGACCTCGTGCTGGTCCTGGAGGCCGCCCTGACCGTCGACGAGGAGATCGCCGCCGCCCTGCCCAGTCGCCAAGAGCTTTTCGAGGCCGGCGCAGCCGCTCGGGCCCTGCCGCTGATGCCACTGCCCGCCCAGCAGCTCGCCGACCGGGCAAGGACCCTCGGCGACGAGGCGTCGCTCGCGGCGCAGCGAGCGTTGGAGATCGCCGAGCGTCTGGCGGGCCCGGCGCCGAGGCCGACTGACTCCCGCAGCGGCGTCGACGCTCACGCCGGCGAGGCGGCCGAGCTGTTCGCAACCGCTGCTGGTCTGCTCGACGACGCTGCGGGAGCGGTCGTCGCTCATGCCATGCCGGCGGCGAGCTGCCCGACGTGCGGCCAGGTGGTGCCGTGATGGCGGGACAGCCGGCCCGCGGCTACGCCTGGCGGACCTTCGAGGAGGGGAACACGGCGAACCTCCGCCACGGGGCGCGCTCGGAGCGGGTGCTCGCACCGCTGGCCGAGAGTCTCGCCACCGAGTTGGTGGAGCTGGCGCCGTGGACGGCGCGGCCAGCGTTCGCCGCCAGCGTGGCCGCCTGGTCCCGGGCCGAGGCTCGTTGCCAGCTCGTCGGCGATTATCTGGACGAGCACGGGCTCCTCGACGAGGCCGGCCAGCCACGGCCGGCGACCGGCTTCCTTCTGAAGCTGGAGACGACGGCCGCCAACCTCCGGGCGCGCCTGGCCCTGGACCCGTCGTCGTTGGCCGGGCTGCTGGCCAAGCTGGCCGGTGCGCCGGCCGAGCACGTGGCCGAGGAGCGGGAGAAGCTGCTCGCCGAGGCGCGACTGTTGGTGGAGGTCCGCCCCGGTGTCCAGTGATCCCCTCGCCCTGCTGGCCTCCCTGGTCCTCGACGACGGCCGGCGCTGGGGCGAGGCCGCGACCGCCTTCCAGTGGGCCGACGCCGCGGCGATCGTCGCTGAGGAGGAACCCCGGTACCACTACCTGACTCGTCCCCGTGGAGCGTCGAAGACGACGGACCTCGCCGGTGTCGGCCTGGTCCTGCTCGCCGAGGTACTGGCGCCGTCGTCGCAGGCGTACGCGGTCGCCGCCGATGCCGACCAGGCGGCGCTACTCCTGCGCGAGGCGGCCGGCTTCGTGGCTCGCACACCGGAGCAGGTGTGGCCGGTCGGTGGGGTTCCGCGGGTGGAGTTGCGGCGGGTGATCGTGCCGTCGGGCTCGTCGCTGGTCGTACTGAGCGCTGACGGGCCTAGCGCCTACGGGCTACGCCCAGCGTTGCTCATCGCCGACGAGTTCGCCCAGTGGCCCGACACGCCGAACACCCGCACGCTGTGGGAGGCGGCACTGTCGAGCCTGAGCAAGAGCACCGGGGCCCGGTTGGTGATCCTCACCACCGCCGGGAGCCCGGAGCACCCCGCGTACCGACTCTTGGGACAGGCGCAGGAGGCGCCGAAGCGCTGGCGGGTGCACGAGGTGCCCGGGCCCACGCCCTGGCTCGACCGTGACGTGCTCGCCGAGCAAGAGCGGCTACTGCTGCCCTCGCAGTACGCCCGGCTGCACCTCAACCGCTGGACCGCCCCGGAGGACCGGCTCTCCAGCCGCGACCAGGTGCTCGCCTGCGTCGGCCACGAGGGGCCGGTCGTTCGCGAGCCCGGGCGGCGGTACGTGGTCACCGTGGACCTCGGTTTGAAGCGGGACCGCACCGCCGTCGTCGTCGCCTCCGTGCCCTCGACGGGCGGTGAACGGGTGGTGCGTGTCGACCGCTGCGACGTATGGCGGGGCACATCGGCTCGACCGGTGCAGCTCAGCGAGGTCGAGGAGCACGTACGCGAGCTGGCCCGCCACTACCGCTGCAAGGTCCGGGGCGACCCCTGGCAGGCGGTGGGCATGTACCAACGGCTCCGGTCACGGAGCATCGCTGTCGAGGAGTTCGTCTTCACGCCGACGTCAGCGTCTCGCGTCGCCGTGGGGCTGTTCCTGGCCATCAGGGACCGCGCCGTGGACTTGCCCGACGATCCCGAGCTGACCGACGAGCTTGCCTCGGTGCGCCTGGTGGAGCGCTCGCCGAACGTCTGGCGTCTCGACACGGTCGCCGGTCGCCACGACGACCGGGCCGTCGCCCTGGCCATGGCGGTCGACTGGCTGACGTCGAAGCGGGCGACCGCTCCGGTGACGCTGCACAGTGCACGTGGGCACCGCATCCGGTCAGACGCCACCGTGGTCGGCGACGCGGGGCGCGCCCGAGGGTGGGTGGGCTGACTTGGGGCGGTGGGCCGAGACGACCGCACCGGGGATCGCCGTTCGGGCGCTCGCGGCGGCCCGTGCCGGGGAGGTCCACCTCGACCGGTTGACCGGGCGCCGACAGCCGTCGGCTGTGGACTGGCAGATCGCCCGGGCGTGGCTGCTCGGCGAGGCCGATGCACGCCCGGACGACATCGAGGTCGTGCTCGCCGTCGGGCTGGTGAGCATCGGCGCCGCCCGTTGCTGGAGCGAGGAGGCCGGTGCACAGAGGAAGGCGATGCGACAGAACCTCACCCGGGGCGCTCTGCCCGCCCGGGAGGAAGACGACTCGTAGGACTCGGCGTCACCAGGCCAACAGCTCGGCAACCACGAAGAACATTGTCGTCCCTACTGGCCCCATCCGGGCAAGCGTTGCTATTGCCCCCCGCCGCCGGTGGTCGCAGATTGGCCGGGGTCTTCCCAATGAGGTTTGCTGGCTGCCTCGATTGCTACCGGCAGTAGTTGGTTTATCGCTTCAACAACAGGAATGATCTCGAACGTTTCGCCCCGGAAACTCAGCCGCTGCGTAGCGGGATCGTATGAGCGCATAAAGCTGTCTGAGTCGAGGCCGTGTACGGTGGCCGTTGCGCCGATCACGTCGTTTAAGAGAACGTGGCAAGCCGAAGAAGATCGCTCCGCCCAGTCCTCGATCCGTTCATCGAAGTGCTCATAGTGGTTTCGGAATTCTGGCGACAGCTTGAGAATCGAGTTGTCTGCGACCCCCAAAGACGTGCGCACCTGCAACCGCTCTCGCTTTCGTTTTGCCCACTTCTCTGCGTTTGTTCCAGCCTTGGTTCCCCAGAGCAACTTAGAGATGTTGGCGGCTGAGATGAGGAAGCTCTGGATGGAGAACCACAATTGGTACTGGGTCACCTCGGTTTGCTGGCGGGATTCCTTGCTTGGGAAGTCCTCTGCCCACAACTCTGCTAAGGTTTGGTTGGCTCGGTTCAGCAAGTCGATCGAAGCCAGCGCGAACCGGCATTGTTTAGCCACTTCCCGCTGGAAGGCCCGTAGAGCTATCGGATCCATTACGATTTCGTTTCGCGTCGGTTCCACAACGCAAAAGAGCCACCCGGCGAGGGGGTGGCCCAAAGAGAACGACGGCGCTGCTATCCTAGACAGCGTCTTCGATCGGTCCGGGAGGCTCCCCGTGCCGGTCGGCTCCGGTGCTCACCCTGGCAGGGGTGGGCACCTTCGCGTTGGCGCGCGCGAG
>DASZDM010000260.1:0-4125 GCA_035942015.1 Acidimicrobiales bacterium
GTCGAGGAGGTGGTCGACCACCTCCATGGGGTCAAGGTCGTCGATCCGTACCGGTGGCTGGAGGACGGCGAGAGTACGGAGACGGCTGCATGGGTCGAGGCCCAGGACCGACGGACCCGGTCGGTGCTCAACGCCCTCCCCGCCCGGTCCGGGCTGCACCGGCGCCTGGAGCGCCTGTTGCGGACGACCTCGGTCAGCGCTCCCCGCCTGGCCGGCGACGTGGTTTTCGCCCGGGAGCGGGGAGGGAGAGGTGACCAGACGAGGCTGGTGGTGCGCTCGGCGGTCGACCGCCACGGCCCTGCCCGTACGGTGCTCGACCCCAGCGCCGGCGGTGACGACACCGTGGCCCTCGACTGGTTCCACCCTTCACCCGATGGGGCGCTCGTCGCCTACGGAAGCAGCGCCGCCGGCGACGAGCGCAGCACGCTGCGCGTGCTCGAGGTCGCCACCGGCGTCCACCTCGAGGACATGATCCCCCATACCCGGGCCGCCAGCATGGCGTGGCTCCCCGACGGCTCGGCCTTCGCCTACACCCGCTACCCGGACCCGGCCGTGGTGGGGGACGAGGAGGCCGGTTACCACCGATCGGTGTGGTGGCACACGGTGGGCGACGATCCGACTGGCGACGATCTGGTCTGGGGCGACGAGGCGCTGCCTGATCGCACGGCGTGGCCACACGTGTCGCTCAGCCCCGACGGGCGCTGGATGCTGATCCACGTCTCTCTCGGTTGGAGCCGGGTCGACGTCCACCTCCTCGATCGCACCAGCGGCCGGAGTCAGGTCCTCATCGAGGGTGAGGAAGCGACGACCTCGCTGGACGTCGTGGGCGACCGGCTCTACGGCATCACCACCCTCGGTGCCCCTCGGGGAAGGGTGGTGACCGCATCGGTCGCCGCGCCCGAAGCCCGACAGTGGGAGACGATGGTGACCGAGAGCGACGCCGTCGTCGACGGTGCCACGGTGGCCGGGGCCTCACTGCTCGTCGCCTTCACCGACGTGGCGGTGGCGCGCCTGCATCGCTACCGCCTCGACGGGAGCGGGGATGCCCCCGTCGAGCTACCGGCGCTCGGCACCCTCGCCGGCCTCGACGCTGGCCCCTTCCCCGACCGTGAGCTGGCTTTCCTGAGCTTCAGTTCCTTCACCCGAGCTCCGAGCCTCTGGCGCTGGACCGCCGCCGGGTTGGAGCCCTGGAGCGATCTGGCCCCCGACGGCCTCCACCCGGACGCGCCGAGCTACTCGGTCGACCAGGTCAGATACACCTCCTCCGACGGCGTCGAGGTGCCGCTGTTCCTCGTGCAACGAGAGACCACCCCGGCCGGGCCGGATACCCCGGTGGTGTTGACCGGCTACGGCGGCTTCGGCATCGCCAGCGGGCCGGCGTGGTCGCCGATGGCCGTGGCCGTCGCCGATGCCGGCGGCATCTACGCCGTTGCGGGCATCCGGGGAGGCGCCGAGCACGGCGAGGATTGGCACCGGGCCGGGATGCGCCAGCACAAACAGCAGAGCTTCGACGACTTCATCGCCGCCGCCGACTGGCTGGTGGCCGAGGGACTGACCTCCCGCCCTCGACTGGCCATCAGGGGTGGCAGCAATGGCGGTCTGCTGGTGGGGGCAGCACTGACGCAGCGTCCGGACCTCTGCGCGGCCGTGCACTGTGCCGTCCCCCTGCTCGACATGGTGCGCTTCCCGAACTTCCTGATCGCCCGCTTGTGGGTCCCTGAGTACGGAGACCCGGAACTGGCGGAGGAGTTCGCCTGGCTCCACGCCTACTCCCCTTATCACCGTGTGGTCGACGGCACGTGCTATCCGGCTGTCCTGCTCACCACGGGCCAGAGCGACAGCCGCGTCGATCCTTGCCATGCCCACAAGTTCGCCGCCCGCCTCCAGGCCGCCACCTCGTGCGGTGACGAACGACCGGTGCTGCTCCGGGTAGAGACCCGAGCCGGTCACGGAGCGGGCAAGCCCGTGGGCAAGCAGGCTGACGAGGGCGCCGACGTCCTGGCCTTCCTTTTCGACCAACTCGGTGTCGAGGTGGCCGTGGATGGGGACTGAGCGGTTCGGCACAGGCCCGAGGTCGGCGCACCGGCAGGTGACAACCGACGACGGCACGAGTATCGCCTGGCAGGAAACGGGCGAGGGCCCGCCGATCGTGTTGGTGCACGGCACGGCCGCTGACTCCCGTCAGTGGGCGAAGCTGGTGCCACTCCTGGCCGACGGCTTCACGGTGATGGCCATGGACCGCCGGGGACGGGGTCTGAGTGGCCCGCTGCGCCCGTCGCACTCCCTGGCCGTCGAATACGGCGACATCGCGGCCGTGGCCTGTGCAGTCGATGCACCGGTGCATGTCGTCGGCCACTCGTCCGGTGCCCGGTTCGCCCTGCACGCCGCCGGCCAGATCCCCGAGCTGGCCAGCTTGACCCTCTACGAGCCGCCCGAGCCCCGGGCGTTCCCCGAGTTCCTCCTGGCACCCCTCGCCCGACTGGAGGCGGCAGCCGACAGGGAAGGCTTGCTCCGCCTCTTCCTCGTCGACTTCGTCGGCAACACCGAGTCGGATGTCGCCTTCCTCAAGACCCGGCCGATCTGGCCGGTCATGCTGGACAACGCGCTAACCCTTCCTTCGGAACTGCGTGCCGGCATCCCTTACCGGTTCTCGGCGGCCGACGTGGCCGACCTGGCCGCTCCCACCTTGCTGCTCCTCGGTGAGCTCAGTGGCCCGGAGCTGGGCGCTACTGCACGCCAGGTCGCCGACGCACTGGAGACCTCCACGGTGGTGACCCTCCCAGGCCAGGGCCACGGCGCCATGTTCAGCGCACCCGAGTTGCTCGCCTCGGAGATCCGTCGCTTCGTCGGCGGTTTGTAATCCGCTCAGATGGTTACGTTCCCATACAGCCCACTCGAACATTCCGTACTGCCCCCCCGAGGACGCACCGCGGCACCGATGAATCGGGAGGAGCACAACTCGAGCGACTTCTGACGGCGGCTCGGGGTCCGAGGCGCTGAGGCGCGCTCAGTTTCGCCCTCGCCCCCGACCGTTGTCGTCGTTCCCCTCCTTGCCACCGTCGTCCCCATTCTCTTTGTCGTCCTCTCTCTCCTCCCCTTTGTCGTCCTCTCCCTGCTCCCTACTCTCCTTGTCCTTGGGATCAGGCGCTCGGGGTGGAGGGGCAGTCGGAGGAGGTGCCGTACCCGGCGTCGGCACCGTCGTCGTGGTGAGCAGGGCCAGGTGCCGGCTGACGTCGTCGGTGGCGGCGGCGATGCGGGTGGCGTGGTCCGCGCTGATCTGGCCATTGGCACGGAGAGCCTCCAGCTTCGTATGGATCTCCGCCAACCTGCCCCGGGCCGCATCGACGTCGCCCGCCGTCGCCGCCGACCGGACCTCCTGGACCTGATCGCTCAGCTCGATGCTCGCCGCTTCCGACATCGCCGCCTGATCTCCGCTGCAGCCACCCAGAGAGCCCGGCACGGCCAGCACGGCCAGCACGGTGAACACGGCACCTGCCCCAGCCGACCAGGTCGACCTCGCCCTCATGGACGCACCGTGTCCTCCAGCCGACGAAGGGCATCCTCCAGTGGAGGCGGCAGCGATCCGCTCGCAGGGGGAACGGTGGTCGGTACCGCCGACGAGGCCGGCTCGTCGCCGGGAGATCCCTGGTCTCGAACGGCCAGCCCGGCCAGCGCCATTGCCGCGATGACCACCGCGGCGACTATGGCCACCAGGCGGGAGGGATGGTGTCGTCGGGGTGGCCCGGCGGCCTGATCGGCGGCCTGATCGGCGCCCGGGACTGCCGTGACCGGTGCCATCGGAAGGCGCTGCGTCGATCCGACGGCCAGCGGACGGGTCAACTCCCCGTGGGCAACCGTCTCGGTGATCGACGAAGGGTCCTTTCCCGCGGCACCGGCCGGAGGCGTGGTCAGGCTGGCAGCCATCTCGCTGGCATCGCCGAACCGCCGCTCCGGCGTCTTGTCCATGGCCCGCTCCACGGCGGCGGCCAGGCCGGCCTCGATGTCGGGTCGGAGCCGGCGCAGCGGGACGGCTTCTTTGGAGAGCACGGCGTGGGCCAAAGCGAGCGGCGTGTCGCCCGAGTACGGCTGCCGGCCGGTCAACGCCTCGTAGAGGACCACGCCGAG
>DASZDM010000261.1:0-4130 GCA_035942015.1 Acidimicrobiales bacterium
GCTGAGGATGGTGCGGGGCCCCGAGGTCGGATGAGCCCGGCGCATCTCCACGATCGCCGCCTCGACCTCGACGCTCATCTGGTGGGGGCCCGTGTCGGGTCGCGATCTCCCGTCGGCGAGGGCCCCCAGTCCTCCGGAGGCGTACTTGCGCAACCACCAGTGGACCGTCTGGCGGGCCACTCCATAGCGCCCGGCGACGTCGCTGACGCTGGCCCCGTCGTTGAGCACCTCCAGCACCGCCCTAAGCCGCTGTTCCACGAGCCGCAGCTCCACCAGCACGGTCCGGCCCTCCTTCGTCGCGGTCGTGTGTGACCACAGCGAAGGAGCGGGACGGGGGCAGGGCGCGGATACTCGGGTGTCGCAGACCTACCGGAGCCGGTGTCGCCCAGGTGCCGGAGCCGCGTCCGGAAAGTGTCGCCCAGCTACCGGGGCCACTGTGTCGTCCACCTACCGGGCTTTCACACACGCAGCGATACCAGGTAGACGACCAGAACTCGACTGAGGGATCACGAGACCCCTGGCAGAAGGCATGAAACGCCCTCCTGACCAGCACTTTTGGAGCAGCCCCAACGGGATTCGAACCCGTGTCTCCACCTTGAGAGGGCGGTTGCACCTACCACTGGAGTCGCCTCCTCCCGCTCCGGTCCTGGTCAGGGACCTGTCGTTCCCGCTGGAGTCCGCTCCTCCCGCTCGGTTGCGCTCCGATTTCAGTAGCAAGACCAGTAGCAGAGCCCGCGACGCGCTCACCACGTCAGCCATCCAACCCAAGGTGGTCACTCACCTCGCAGGTCCCAGTGCGTCACGCCGACATGCCGCCCGAGTGGCCATCGCCGGGACCTGAGCGCCAGCGGCCACCGCCCCGCCCCCCATTCGACCGGCCGCAGCGAACACCGGGCGTTATCGGGCACGGCGCCAGCGCCACTACGCCGGTTATCTCGTGGCTCCAGTCGTGATCCCGGGTTGTCCTTGCCTCCCTTCGAACGCTTGAATTCGTCACGCTTGCAGCAGGAAGCAACCGCGTCGCTGCGACCTCGGCAGCGCGACCTCATGCCGCCATTTCGGATCCTGCTCTGCCGGCACCGCCGCGCGCATGCAGTAGAAGGGAGGTCCGGTACCGCGCGCCTTCTGACGTGGTTTGCCTCCAGCCTCGCCGGAGGTCGGCAACGCCTTCCGCCTGGCCGAAGGATCTGGGTTTTCATCTATCTCTCAACTCGCGCGATCCCTGCGGGCTGCTCCTCGAGGCGTGGGCGGGTCAGTAGGTTGCCTCTGTGCGCTCGGGCCAGACTCCAGGTTGTCGACCCGAACGTGCGGTGGAGGGGTACTTCCCCGTCGGCGCGGTGCCCCGGGCCCCGGGGGCGGGGGCGGGGGCGGGGGCGGGGAGGTTCTCACCTTGCTGTGTGACGGATCGGCCTCTGGGTGCATAGCAGGGAAGGGATGAGCGAAGAGGAGCTGCACGACCTTGTGGAGCGGGCGCAGCGGAGGGACCCTGATGCATGGGAGGCGCTGTACCGACGTAACTACCGGGGGCTGTTCGCGTACTCGCGCCGTCGGCTCTTCAGCGATGAAGCGGCCGACGATGCGGTCAGCGAGACGATGACACGTGCCCTGGTTGCGATCGACCGGTTCCGCTGGAAGGGTGCAGGCGTCGATGCCTGGCTGATGGGCATCGCCCGCCTCGTGGTGCTCGAGCAGCAGCGCAGCGCTCTGCGTCGACCCGTCGCCGGTCTCCCGCTGCCGTCGATCGAGGGGCCACTTGACCAGGTCCTCGCTGCTGAGCAAGCCGGAGACGTTCGAGAGGCCTTTGAGGAGCTGTCATCTGAGGACCAGGAGCTGCTGGAGCTGCGGGTGGTGGCCGGCCTGTCGGCTGAGGGCGTCGGTGAGGTGCTCGGCAAGAAGCCGGGTGCGGTGCGCATGGCTCAGACACGGGCGCTGAGCCGTTTGCGTGTGGCGTTGGGTGGGGTGACCGGTGCCTACTGACGACCAGCTGCTGGCCGCGTTGCGGGCCGCGCTGGAACCAGACCACCGCGAGCCGCCCGAGGCCGGGGTGCAGGCACTCCGCCGGGCCGCCGAAGCCGCCCAGGTGAAGCAGGCGTCAGTCCTGCCCATGCGGGCCGGTCGGCGTCGGGTCGCCGCTGTTGCGGTGGCGGTGGCTGCTTCCATCGTTGGCTTCGGGGCAGCGCAGGTTCTCGAGCAGCTGCGGACAGCGGAGGACGACGGCGTGGAGGAGTTCGCTGTTCGGTTGCGCTCCGTCGACGGCCGCCGCCAGGCGGAGGTAGAGGGGATACGTGTCGGGGAAGGCCGGGTCATTCGGCTGAAGAGCGACGACCTGCCGATCCTGCCGAAGGGCGAGTTCTACGAGGTCTGGTTCGTGGGCCCGGGGGACACTCCCGCCTCACCGAACCGTGTTTCGGCGGGTACGTTCCATCCTGACGACCAGGGTCGCACCAGCATCGTGCTCTTCGGGGCTGTCGACCCCAAGAAGCTGCCCGTGCTCGAGATCACGGCCGAACCTGGCGACGGAAACCCGGTCCCCTCGGGGCCCGCTGTGCTCCGCACCCAGCTCGTCGTGCGCGGCTGAGCCATTTTCTCCCTGAAGGTGGACGTCCGGGCGGAGTCCGGCATAGGGACGTTGAACGAACACACAACCGGGAGACACAAATGCGCCTCAACAAGCAGATCGCACTTGCCACCGCCGCTGCCGGCATGCTGGCGCTGACCGGCGGGACCGCGGCTCAAGCCTAGGGCTCCTACGGAGACGGCAACCGGGACTCAGGTGGCTCCGGGCGGGCCTGGTCCTACATCAACCCCGACACCGGGGCGGCCACGGCCAACCCCGACGTCGACCCCGGCTCCAGCTGCTCCTCGCCCGACCAGTACGACCGCCAGGCGTTCAGCCCGGCTGGCACCGGCACCAAGAACGTTGACAACGACGCCTGCTCCTCAAGGATGGGTTGAAGGTCGACGGCCCCGCCTCGTTCGAGTCGCGCGGCGTCGGCTTCATCTCCGCCTGCCCGGACCCGGACGGTGCCGGTCCCAAAGTCGCCGTCCTGTCGGACCGGAACGGCGACGGCCGCAACGACCTCTGCTTCGAGAGCGGCTATCAGATGAAGGGCATGGCCGGCGACCTCGAGTTCCACGCCCGCCTGGACAACACCGGCATGGCCGGCACCCAGTACGTCACGTGGTGCTCCGACGCGGACCGCGACGGCTGTTCCGATGAGTGGAGCAGCTCGAGGGTCCGCATCGACTGGAGCGCCGACGGCACCGCCACATACAGCAACGACCGTGACGGCAGCTACAGCGGCTGGAGCCGGTAACAAAGCCACCTGAAGAGCAGCCCCACCACCCCAAGCTGGAAGCTCGGAGCCCCCGGCCACACCTGCGCTCACCACGCCAACAGCACAGGGGTTGGCCGACCCGGCGCCGAACTGCTCATCGATCCCTGCCCCCGGCTGGAACAGCCGGGCTCGTCGCCAAACCTGAGCCGTCCTTGCCGTTATGCCAGGAAAAATTCTTTCCGAAAGTTGTGACGTCTCGCACCGCCGAGCCATAGAGGAAGTTGACGCACCCCCGCGTCTTTACCAGGAGGTCTATGTGAAGCACCGTCTTGCAGCCGCAGCGATCGCCGTCGCCGGCGTCATCACCCTCTCGGCCGTTCCCGCCTCGGCCGCCCACCGATTCAACGTGGAGACCCCGAACGGTAAGTGCCGGCCGGCGGCCGCCAGCGCAACCGACAACGCCAACGACCCAGCCAAGGAGCAGTCCGAGAACGCCCGGCGCGGCCAGGAGACCGCAGCCGAGGCCAGCCCTGTCATCAACGGCACCGGTTTCACCCGCTGCCCCTCTTAGCCGGCAGGCATGCCTGACCGCTAGGCCGGGAGACGAAGCGTCGGGTCGGTCTGGCAGCAGGGCGAACATCAGCACGTCCTGGCGCTCCGGGTGAAGACGGTCGCCGAGCGCATCCATCAGATGGCCAAGCGAGGAAAGGTCTGCGAACGCTCCTTCCCTGTCCTTCCAGCTAGTCAGCACTCGGGCGCCGGTACGGGACGCTTCGAAGACCGCCCAGTCGTGGTCGAGGGTGTTGAACAGGTCATTGCGCACAGAGACTCCTTCCGTCGGGCCACCGGTCG
>DASZDM010000262.1:0-32707 GCA_035942015.1 Acidimicrobiales bacterium
CGACCCGGGGATCGACGACGAGCACCGCTACCAGGTCACCGCCGTGCGCCGGGGTGCGGATACCGAGAGCCGACTGGTGGGCGAGCCCTCGTCATCGGTGGTGACCGGGCCCGAACGCACGCAGCCCACCCTGCCCGACGATCTGCCTCCGCCGAACTCGGGGACGCCGTCCAACACCGGTGGCGCTGCCGGTGAGAGCGGGCGCTCGTCGCCTCGTCCCCCGTCGCGGAGTCGGGCAACGTCGAACATCTTCGAAGAGACGCTGCCGTTCGACCCCAGCCAGCGTACCATCCCGCCATCCGAGCCCGATCCCCCAGCGGACGATGCGGCGGTACTGGCTCAGTTCGACAACTCCTCCGCCGACGAGGATCGCCGGGCCACGCTGGTGCCCATCGCCGGCGGCCTGGCCCTCGTGGTCGGCGCCATGCACCTGTTCCTGCTGTCGAAGCGGGCGGGCGAGCCCGACGACATCCCGATGGCACGCTCCTAGGAGGCTAGGACCGCCTCGAGAATGGCGACGGCGCCGGCCTTGTCGAGCGGCTCGTTCCAGTTCCCGCACTTGGGTGACTGCACACACGAGGGGCATCCTGTCGAGCACCGGCACGTGGAAATGACCTCGAGCGTGGCTCGGAGGTGGGTGAGCCCGGCGGCGAAGCCCAACTCGGCTATCCCGGCCCCTCCGGGATAGCCGTCGTAGATGAGGATGGTGGCCCGGCCGGTGTCGGCGTGGCGGGCCGTCGACAGTCCTCCGACGTCCCATCGGTCGCACAGACTGAACAGGGGCAGGATGCCGATGGCGGCGTGCTCGACGGCGTGGAGTGAGCCGGGGGAGGCGGCCGGGTCCACACCGGCGAAGTCGAGTACGGCGTGGTCGACGGTGTACCAGAACGCCCGGGTGACCAGGCAGGTGGGGGGCAGGTCGAGGATCTCCGAACCGAGGCGGCGGCGGGTGAGCGCCGACCGTCGCTGGTAGCCGACGACGTGCTGGCGTACGGCCACCGCCCCGAGGTGGAGCTGCGCTCCTTCGTTGATGGGAACGCACTGCTCATCCTGCAAGACCTCCACGGCCGTCTCGCTCCGGGGCTGGGTGACCTCGTCGCCGGTGGTGGGGGAAACCCACGCCACGCCGTCGACGACGTCGAGTTCGTCGACCCGGTAGGCACGGCCCTGATGGAGGTACACGGCTCCGGGGTGAACGGTGGTGAAGGCCCGGCTGGCGTCCACTGTGCCGACGAGGCTCCCGTCGTGGTCGGCGATGCGGTACTCGAACGCCGAGGCGCTGCGCAGACTCACCGCATGCGCCGGTGACCCGCGGCCCGCCCAGTAGCCGCGCCCGTCCCGCACGACCAGTCGCTCCTCGGCCACCAGGTGACGGATCCCCTCGTCGAGGTCCTCCCACCAGCGGTCGTCGTCATGCTCGAGGGGTCGTTCGTACGCGGCGCAGGCCAGGTGCGGCTGGGCGACGAAGGGGTTGGCCGGATTCACCACGGCCGGCTCCGGAGGCCGGGAGAACACCTCGTCGGGATGGGCCATCAGCCAGCGGTCAAGCTGGTCCTCGCCGGCGACGAGGACGGCCAGGGAGCGCTCCTGGTTGCGCCCGGCCCGTCCGGCCTGCTGCCACATCGAGGAGATGGTTCCCGGGAAACCGTCCAACAGGCATGCGTCGAGACCGCCGATGTCCACACCGAGCTCCAGGGCGCTGGTGGCCACCACACCCCGCAGGTGGCCGCTGGCCAGCCCCGCCTCGATCGCCCGTCGCTCCAACGGGAGGTAGCCGCCGCGGTACGAGCGGATGCTGGCGCCCGACCCGGTACCGGCACGGCGCACGGCCTCGGCGGCCACCGTCTCGGCCGCGGCGCGGCTGCGGCAGAAGGCGAGCACCCGAGACCCGCCCGCCACCAGCCGGGCCAGGAGCGACGCCGTCTCGGAGTGGGCCGACGCCCGCTCGCCCGACACAGGGTCGATCACCGGTGGGCTCCACAGGGCGAAGAAGCGCTGGCCGCGCGGTGAGCCGTCGTCGGTGACGGGTACCACCACCTTGCCGCACAACGCCCGGGCCAGGGTCGCCGGGTCGCCGACGGTAGCCGAACCGAACAGGAAGGCCGGCTCGGCGCCGTAGTGCTCGCACAACCGGCGCAACCGTCGCAGGACATGGGCGACATGGCTTCCGTAGATCCCCCGAAGCGTGTGCATCTCGTCGACCACGACATAGCGCAAGCGGCTGAGGAACGTCGCCCACCGGACATGGTGAGGGAGGAGACCGGCGTGGAGCATGTCGGGGTTGGTGAGGACCACATTGGCCCAGCGCCGGGTCCACGCCCTGGCACTCGGCTCCGTGTCGCCGTCGTAGCAGGCCGCCACCACGCCGGGGAGGCCCAGGTCGGTCATCGACCGGAGCTGGTCGTGGGCCAGTGCCTTGGTCGGATACAGACACAGGGCACTGGCCTGAGGCCCGAGGCCATCGGCGGCATCGAGGATCGCCTCAGCGATGGGGAGTTGATAGCAGAGCGACTTCCCCGAGGCGGTCCCCGTGGACACCACCACCGACGAACCGGCTCTGGCCAGTTCGACGGCCTCGGCCTGGTGCGACCACAGCGGCCCGGGCAATCGCTCCGCCACCGCCGGAGGCAGCGCCGGTAGGGGCTGGCGGTGACGCGCCGCCCGTGCGGGCAACCGCTCCAGGTGGATCAGTGCCCGATCCCCCTCGATCCCTTCGAGGAGCCGGTCCGCCACCACGTGCACGCCGGCCAACCGTACCGGCCAGGCCAGGAGCGCGAGAGGCAGGTCCAGGCGATAGCGTGACGGGCGCCGTCAACGGGAGGTCAGGCAGATGGATATCGGG
Organism: Acidimicrobiales bacterium; assembly: GCA_035942015.1. GTDB lineage: Bacteria > Actinomycetota > Acidimicrobiia > Acidimicrobiales > CADCSY01 > JADDRA01. The sequence goes on from DASZDM010000262.1 coordinate 2,843, forward strand.
CTGGAACTGAACGAGCGCGACGGCTATTCAGTCCTCGCGGTGTCGGGCGAGGTCGACGTCGCCACCGTGCCCAAGATGCGAGAGCAGCTCCACGGCCTCGTGGCCCGAGGCGACAAGCGCATCGTGGTGGATCTCGACGCTGTCGACTTCCTCGACTCCACCGGTCTCGGTGTGCTCGTCGGAGCGCTCAAACGGGTGCGGTCCAGCGGTGGCGACCTGCAGCTGGTGTGTACTCAGCCCCGCATCCGCAAGGTCTTCGAGGTCACCGGGCTCACCAAGGTGTTCGCCATCCATGACAACCTCGACGAGGCTCTGACCTGAACTGCCAGGGACTCGACGGCAGGTTGGCGCCGTGACCGACCAGCCCGACCCGGCGAACGGCGCGGAAACCGTCCCCAAGCCCGACGAGTTGCTGGCGCTGGGTTCGGTGACGGCGGAGATGTTCGCCATACTGCGCCAGTGGTTCGAGGTTCCCGAGCGGATCACCCTTGATCTGCGCGAGGTCGACTCGGCCGTGGCCGAGCTGGGTGACCCTCATCTGGTGGCAGCCATGGCCATGCGCAAGCTGCAGGCCTTGCACCTGCTGGCCACGCCCGGCGTGCGCACCACCACAGACGTCGTCGTGACCATCGTGCAGGACCTGCAGCGGGCGCTGCTGCAGGCGCCCTCGATGCGCCTGAAGGTGGCGGCCGAGTCAGCTGACTGGGACGCCGAACTGGCATCGCTGGCGGCCCCCGACGCCATGGCGGCCGGCGACGCCCCGAACACCACCGATGCCGATCCTGAAGTCGATCGTTTCCGGGTGCTGCACGCCCTGCTGGTGGCGGCCGTCGAGGCGGTCCTCCAGGTGTCCGACGGCGAGATCCGCTACCTCGTGTGAGGGAGCGGATCTCGAGCCGCTACCGGGCCCGAACCGGGCGCCGGCGGGGTGCCGCCTTCGTGGCCGACGTCGAGCCGTTCTCGCTCTTGGCCTCGCTCTTGACCCGGCGGGTACTCGCCTTGGCCTCACCCTTGACCCGACGGCTGGCCGCCTTGGTCTCCTTCTTGACCTCCTCGGTTGACGCGGTGGTCTCCTGCTTGACCTGCTCGACGGCCTCGTTGGCCCGCGACTTGACCTGCTCCATCCGCTCCTGGGCGGACGAGCTCACCTCGTCGGCCAACTGGCGCCCAGCTTCACTGGCCTGCTCCTTGACGGGGTCGAGCTCGTCGCGGAGTCGCAGTGCCGCCCGGCGCTCCGCCGGCGTCGGCGGAAGCAGCGACGCGACCAACACGCCCGCCCCCAAGGCCACGAGCCCCGCCGCCATCGGGTTCTCCTCGGCCTTCTGGCGAAGGCCGGCCTGGCTTTGCCGCACACCATCGGTCGTACGGCTCATGCCCACCGAGGTCTGCCCGGCCAACTCCTGTACCTCTCCCCGTACCTTGCGAGTTCCTGTCGCCACTTGAATCTCCATTCTCTCGGTCATTCCCGTCACCGACCCAGTCACGGCGCCTACTCGGCGCCGAAGCCCCTCGGTCTTCCGATACCACACCCGCTTGGGGCTCACTCGATCGACAACGTCCTCTTTGGTCTGGGCCAGACGCTGCTCCAACGCGCCAATGGTTTCACCCAGCTCATCGCGACTGCGGGCGATGTCAGCCCTTACCTCCGTAGTGCTCGTGCCCATTGCACGTCCTCCTTCAGGGTCTCGACGGTCTGGCGTGGTGGAAGGTCGATCTCTGCCGCCCGCTTACGAGCCCGACTGAGCAGAACTGCTGTCACTACGGCGTAGAGGAGGCCCACGAGCAAGAAGGCCAGGCCTTCGGGCATCACGGCGGCCAGTCCCCATGCCGCCGCGAAGGACACCAGCACGAGCGTCAGTAGCCCACTCACGCCGGCCACGCTGAACAAGACGCCGGCTTTGGCGGCTCGGCTGAGCTCCTCCTTGGTCTCGATCTTGGCCAGCTCAACCTCCTGGCGCAGCAGCGTCCCCGTCTGACTGGTTATGTCCGACCACAGCTGTTGGAGCGTTCGGTCATCGTGCCGCTGCGCCTGGAGCGGTCGCCGCTCGAGGCGCTGGGCCGGGGCCATCACTCACCTCCGGTCGAGGCGGGGTTCCTCCGCCTGGCCGACCCGGTGGCAACCGGCGAGACACTTCTTCCGCCACTGGAACGGGGTTGGCGAACGGCGGGCGGCAACGGAGTCGCGCCGCCGTCGCTCATCATCTCGGGATCCTCATCGTTCGCACCCTTGCCGCTACGGACGAGGCGGGCGCCGCCGAACCCGATCATCGCCGCTCCGAGCACGAAGGCACCAGGGCGGCGGCGACTGAAGTCCTGCAGCTCCTCCACCAATCCGCTCACGCCCCGGATCTCGATCTCCGAGGCCAGCTCGTGGAGCTTGTCGGCGGCCTGGCGAGCGAACTCTCCGGCGGCTCCCGCCTCTTCCGGACGACCGTCGACGAGGGCCTGGGTTTCCCAGCCCCATCGGTGCAGGGCCTGGGCCAGGCCCTCGGTCTGGGTCTGCGCCTGGTCCTGCACTTGACGCCTGGTCTCTTGGTAGAGCTCCCGACCCTGGCTGGAAAGTTCTTGGGTGAGCTGAGTGGCCTGCTCGCGCACGACCCCCACCACCTCATTGGCCTGGCCCGATGCCGTCGCCACGACCTCCTGGCCCTGCTGGCTGGCCGTCTGGGCCACCTGCTGGCCTTCCGCCGCCACCTGCTGTCGGCCGTTTCGCGTTACTGGCACTCGCATCGCCTCCTTGTGTCTGCGTCGCCTTGCGCTTACCCAGCGGCAGGCTCTGCCACACCGGTAGAGTGCTGACGGCGGCAGAGGCCGGCCCGGCCGGGTTAGCTCAGCTGGTAGAGCGCTTCTCTTGTAAAGAAGAGGTCGTCGGTTCGAACCCGACACTCGGCTCCAGCGCACATTTCCCACACGAGGCGCGAGGGTCCTTGCATCAAAGGCCGCCCGAGGCAAGGCTTCCTCCGATGGGGCTGACCGAGCGAGACAAGGCGATCCTCGACTTCGAGCAGCGGTGGTGGACATTGTCCGGCCCCAAGGAGGCGCTGATCAAGGAGCACCTTTCCGTGTCGGCGACCCACTACTACCACCTGCTCGGCCGCCTGGTCGACACCTCTGAAGCTGTGCGCTATGACCCCCTGGTGGTGTATCGCCTGCGTCGCCAGCGTCAGCACCGCCGCCGGGTGCGCTTCGAAGGGCGCCCGACCGGAGGTCCCGAGTCCCGATGAGTCGAGGCCAGCATGCAAGCGATGACAACTCCTTCAGCCGTTCGGCGAGCGGGGCGATGCTCCGGGGAGTGGCGCTGATCGCCGTCGCCGTAATTCTTGGCATCTTCCTGCTCCAGGCCACCGACAGCCCCGATCCTCAGGCGTTGGGCAACGGTGACGACGCCGGCCCGGTGGGCGACGACGTCACGACCACGATCGCCGAGGAGGAGGAGCTTCCGGTCACGCCGACCACCGAGGCGCCACCGGACCCCTCAACCATCACGGTCCTAGTGGCCAATGGGGCCAGCGTGGCCGGACTGGCCGGTGACGTCACCGGAATCGTGACGGAGGCCGGCTTCGAGGCCGCCGCCCCCACGAACGTCATTCCCGGCGAGGAGGTCGAGGAGTCGATCGTCTACTACACCCCCGGCTTCGAGGAGGCGGCCGAGATGGTGGCGGCCGTGTTCGACCCGATGCCCGAAGTGGCCCCCCTGACCGACCCGCCGCCCGTCGACGACCTGGCCGGTGCGAACGTCGTGGTGGTGGCTGGCCCGGAGCTCGCCGCCGACGCCTGAGAGGCTCGCTTCGCTCCCAGTCGAGCTTCGCCCGCCGCCCTGTCGGTCAATCGATGAGTCGGGTGAAGGAGCTCACTTCCACCCGCAGCGTGCCGCTCACCGGCTTGCTGGCAAGTCCAGGGGGAGGGCCGATCTCCAGCTCGAAATTGCCCACCGTGTTCGAGGTCGCCTCCCGCACCGCACCATCCTCCAGATCGTGCGTGGCGGCGTACTCAGTCACCTGAGAACCCGACAGGTGCAGGCTCCCCTCCGGCGACACCTGCGTCGACTCCAGCGGGAGGCGGGCGGCCGAGGCGAGCCGAGCCACTTCTACGCCTTCGACGACGGCCAGTTCCACCAGCCGTCCCGACCCGGTCAGCTCAGTGGCGGCGGCGCTCCCGTCAGGGAGCTGAATGGCATCGTCGATGATCCAACTCGCTCCCGGCGCCAGCGGGCGATCAGGAGGGGCGCCGGCGGCGGCCGGAAAGATCTCGGATATGCCGAGCGTGCCCAGCCGGTCATCCGGCACTCCCTCGATCGACTGCACCTCCTCGAGCTGCGCGGCCCGGTCGAAGACCACCTCGAAAACGCGCTGCGGTCCTCCCGGTTCCTGGAGCAGGACTCGCACCTCCACACCGTCCTCCCCCGCCCGAAGGACAGTGTGCTCGGCGGTCAGGACAACGTCCTCCTCCCTGATCTCGGGAGCCTGCCGGCCAATGCGGACCTCCGAGACCGTGCGGACCTCCACCTCGTAGCGGTACGTGGTACCCGCCTCGGGGCGGAAGGTGAGGCGAACGGTACCGTCCCGACAACCGACGAGGCCTATCAAGGCCAGCGTGAGGGCGGCCATGGTGGACGCGACACGTCGACAGGCGTGGAGGTGAGGCAGCAGGCGCATGGCGGATGCCGACGGTAGCGTCCCTGGCAATGGAGCTCCCGTCACTGTTCCTGCCCTTCGTCGACGCCCCCTCCCGTTCTGCGGTCCTCACTGACTTCGACGGCACCCTCGCGCCCATCGTCGACGACCCCTCTGCTGCCGTCCCCCTCCCTGGAGTGGTCGAGGTACTTGACCGACTCGCCCAGCGCTACGCGGTCGCCGGCGTGATCTCCGGACGACCGGTGGCCTACCTGGTCGACCGCCTCGGCCCCGCCCTGTCGCTGTCGGGTGTCTACGGGCTCGAGCGCTGGCGGGATGGGGCACATCAGCGAGTGGAGGAGGTCGAGCGCTGGCGACCGGTCCTGGCCGACGCCGTTGCCCAGGCGCTGACCGAGCTCGGCCCCGTGGTCGAGGACAAGGGGTTGTCGCTCACCCTGCACTTCCGCACGTGTCCGGATCGGGGTGGCGAGTTTCGGGCCTGGGCCGCGGCCCAGGCCGATCAACACGGTCTGGCGGTCAACGAGGCGCGGGCATCGGTCGAGCTCCACCCACCGGTCGACATCGACAAGGGCACCGAGACCGAAGCCCTGGCTCAGGGGATGGAGGCGGCGTGCTTTCTCGGAGACGACCTCGGCGACGTGTCCGCCTTTGCCGCCCTCGATCGGCTGGCGGCCACCGGTGTCCACACTGTGCGGGTGGCCGTGGACAGCGATGAGGCCCCTCCTGAGCTGGTGGAGCGGGCCGACTGGGTGGTCGACGGCCCGACGGGAGCCCTGGCCCTCTTGGAGGCCCTGGCCTCTGAGTCGGCCATTGAGGACCACTAGCTCCTTCGCCCTGAAATAGCTTCAGTGCCTGCCTCGGGCTGACGCCGCCGCCGTCAGTTGGTCGGCGAGCCAGTCGTCCGGCGTCCGCGCCCGGGCCAGGTCACGAACCGCCCGGGCGCGAGCCCGGCGCTCGTCGGCTCCCATCGACAGGCCCTGGTGAAGCACAGCGGCGGTGGCGGAGACGTCGAAGGGGTTGAGGCCGAGGGCCGCATCACCGAGCTCGGCCCACGCCCCCGACTCGCGGCTGAGGACCAGGACGCCGTCACGGTCATTGACCATCGGACCCTCCTTGGCCACCAGGTTGAGGCCGTCGCGCACCGGGTTCACCAACAGCACGTCGAAGCGGCGCAGCGCGGCCACGGACCGGGCGAAGTCGTCTCTCGGGTCGTAGAGGATCGGCGTCCAGCCCGGTGTGGCCCATCGCTCGTTGATCTGGCGTATCAAACCTTCGGTCTCCTGGCGGTACGCCAGATACTCCGGTAAGCCCTCCCGAGAGGGATAGACGAAGGCCCCGAAGACCACGCGCTCCCGCCACTCCGGCCGGGTCTCCAACAGCTCGTCGAAGGCGTGGAAGCCGCGCAACAGGTTCTTGGAGAGCTCGATGCGGTCGACGCGCACCACGAGTCGCCGGTCGCCCACCTGATGATCCAGCTCGGCCAGTGCGTCGGCACACGGGGCGGAACTGGCCACCGAGGTGATCTCGCCCGGGTCCACCGCCGCCGGTGAGACGAATGTGGGACACGACCGACCGAGCACCTCCTGACACGACGCCTCGAACGCCGCGGCCCAGCGAGCGGCCTGAAAGCCGCAGACATCGGAGGAGGCGAGGCCGTGCAGGAGCTCGTAGGCGACGTCGTCGGGGAGCATGCGTACGTCGTCTGGTCCGCCGAACGGCGTGTGGTGGAAGTGGACCGTGGTGAGGTCCGGCCGCTTGGTCGCCAGCTGGGCCCCGAGGAGGGACAGGTGGTAGTCCTGCACCAGCACCACCGCTCCTTCGGCGGCATCGTCGATCACCGCCCGGGAGAAGGTGGCGTTGACCTCCCGGTAGGCGTCCCAGGCTTGGCGCCAGTGGCGATCGAAGCGGGGCCGACGGGCGCTGTCGTACAGGCGGTGGTGGATGAACCACAGTGCCCCGCTCGAGACCACGTCGTAGTAGGCGCGGTAGGCGTCGGGATCGACGACCAGAGAACGCAGGCGGAACCCGGCTGCCTCGACCACTCCCTCCGATGCCGCACGGCGGTCCGCGTCAGTGATGGCTGCGGCGATCCAGGTCGCTCCGCTGCCGGTCACCGCCGGTCCGAGGGCCGAAACGAGTCCACCGCCTCCTCGCCGGGCGACCAGCGCACCGTCGTCGGCCACGCTGAACGACAATGGACCCCGGTTCGACACGATGACGACGTGAGGATCCTCCGGGCGTTCACTCATCGGCCGACACCGTACCGACAGGGCGCGGAGCGAAGCGAGGCCCGCCTCAGCGGCGCCGAAGGCGGCACCGTGCCCTGTGGCGAACGAAGTGAGCCTGCGGCACCCTTGGGCCCGTGCACGTCGTGGCCGCGCCCGACAAGTTCCGGGGAACGCTGACGGCCCGCCAGGTGGCCGCCAGCGTCAGCTCGGCGGCCGAGGCCGAGGGATGGACGTGTGCGTGTGTCCCGGTGGCCGACGGTGGAGAGGGAACACTGGAGGCCTTGGGAGGGCCCAACCGCACCACCACCGTGACCGGCCCACTGGGTGATCTCGTGGTCGCCCCCTGGCGACGCGCCGGCGACAGCGCCGTGTTGGAAATGGCGCGGGCGTCGGGCCTCGACCTGGTGGGAGGCGCCGACGGCAACGATCCCATGGCCGCCTCCACCCATGGGACCGGCGAGCTGATCGCCGCCGCCCTCGATGCCGGCTGCCGGCGGGTGATCCTCGGTGTCGGTGGCTCGGCGTCGACCGACGGCGGCCTCGGTGCAGTGCGAGCGCTCGAACCCCTCGCCCGCCTCCGGGCCGTGGAGCTGGTGGTGGCCTGCGACGTGCGGACCACCTTCGTCGACGCCGCTCCCGTCTTCGCTCCCCAGAAGGGCGCGAGCCCGGCCCAGGTCGAGCTCCTGCGGCGGCGCCTCGAGCGCCTGGCCCAGCTCTACCAGGAGGCCCACGGCGTCGACGTACGGGCCGTGCCGGGCTCAGGAGCGGCCGGTGGCCTCGCCGGTGGCCTCGCTGCGGTGGGCGCACGCCTGGTTCCGGGATTCGAGCTGGTGGCCGACGAGGTCGACCTCGAAGGTCGAATGGTCGGTGCGGACCTGGTCGTCACCGGGGAGGGGTTCCTCGACGAGCATTCCTTCGCCGGCAAGGCGGTGGGTGGGGTAGTCGAGATGGCGCAGTCCGCCGGGGTTCCCGTGTTGGTCGTTGCCGGCGAGGTCCTCGACGGCGTCACCATCCCTCCCGGGGTGGCGGTGACGTCGCTGGTCGAGCGCTTCGGTCGGGACCAGGCCCTGCACGCCACTGCGATGTGCGTGGTCGACGCCGTGGCCGCCCACCTCCACAGCGGATTCTGAGAGGCACACCGGCGCGTGTCCGGACCGCTTCAACATCAAGGCGGGGAGGATGAGGCGACCAGGACGGCAGCGGCCACCCCGCCCACGCCTCCCGAGGTGGCCAGGCCGAGGCCACCGTCGGTGCGAGCCAGCCCGTGCACCAGGCTGGTCAGCATGCGGGCACCGCCGGCGCCGGGAGGATGGCCGAAGGCGATGGACCCGCCCTCGGGGTTCACCCGTGCCGGTTTCACGCCGAGCTCGGCCATCCACGCCAGGGGAACCGTGGCATAGGTCTCATCCACTTCGAAACGAGCAACGTCAGCCACGCCCACGCCCGAACGCCGTAGGACGGCTCCGGCGGCGGGGATGACGGCGCCGAGCATGTCCCGGGGGTCGACGCCCGCGGCGCCGGCCCCCACGACGTGGGCCAACGTCGGCATGCCGAGGGCGGCGGCCCGCTCCTCCGACATGAGCAGCAGGGCGGCGGCCCCGTCGCCCACCGGCGAGCTGTTGGCGGCGGTGATCACGCCGCCAGGGACGAACATGGCCGGCCAGGACGACGTATCCCCGATCACTCGCGCCACCGCTTCGTCAGCCACCACGTCGACGTCGAGATCCACCGCCAGGCGGCGCTCTCGGTCCCACTGGCGGGCGGGTACGGCCACGATCTCGTCGTCGAAGCGTCCCTCCTCCACCGCTCGCACGGCACGGTCTCGGCTCTGAACCGCCCAACGGTCGAGATGATCGCGGCCCAGGTCGTATCGGGTGGCCATCGCCTCGGCCGCCACGCCAGGAGGAACCAGCCCACCCTCGCCGGCGTAGCGGGCGACCACGGCCGGGCCGAAGGGGCGACTGCCCGGCTCCACCCACGCGCCGGCCGGAGTGGTGCTGGACAAGTCGATGCCCCCGGCCACCACCACCTCACAGGATCCGGCGGCGATGGCGGCGGCCGCCACGGCCACCGCCCGCAGCGAGCTGGCCCCCTGGCTGTCGATGGTGGAGGCCGGCACCGCCGACGGCCAGCCGGCGGCCAGGACGGCGCTGCGGGCCAGATTGCATCCCTGGTCGCCCACAGGGGTGGCACACCCCATCACCACGTCGTCGACCGTTCCCGGATCGACGCCGCTGCGGCCGGCCAGCGCAGTGAGCACGGCACCGGCCAGGTCGACCGGGTGCCAGCCGGACAGACCTCCATGCCGCAGCCCGATCGCCGTACGACAGGCATCGACGATGACCACCGATCTCATCGAAGGCGTGCAGCGGAACGGTCGAGGAGACGGTCGTGACGGCGCCCGACCCGTTCCTCGTGGGCCATCCACTGGGCCAGCACGACTCCGGCCAGCACGACCCCGAACAGGTCGCCGAGAGCCCACAGCAGCCCACCCCCCAGATGCTGGTCGGCCAGCGGTGACGGTGCGTTTCGATAGAAGCCGCCGGCCACGAGCTCGGAGCCACCCAGCAGGGCCAGGCCGACGATGGCGTGCACCGGCACAGCCAGCAGGACGAACAGCAGGCGGGCGCCGTGGGGAAGGCGCCACCGCATGGGATCGAGGCCCACGGCGGTCCAGCAGAACAGCCCGCCGGCCGCGAGGAACTGGAGATGCACCGCCGCATGCACGAAGCCGTTTCGCAGTGACAGCTCGAGCAGGGGGCTGAAGTACAGCACCACGAGCGACCCGCCAAAGATGAGCCACGCCACCACGGGGTGGGTCAGGGTGGTCACCACCCGGCCGTGCAACACCCGCAGCAGGACGGTCTGGGTGGTCCGGGTCGAGGCCTGGAGGGCCAGCGTGACCGGGGCGCCCAAGGCCAACAGGGCGGGCGCCACCATCCCGAGCAGGAGGTGCTGGACGACATGCAGGCTGAAACGCTCGGCCTCGGCCGCCGCCAACGGACCCTGCGTGGCCGCCACCACCACGGCCACCCCTGCCCCGAAGGCGCCGGCCCGGGCCACCGACCAGCAGCGGTCCCGCCGAGCCAGACGTCGCACGCCGGCGGCGTAGAGGCCACCCAGGACCACGACCAGCAGGGCCGCCCCGGGGTCGAGGGCCAGCGCCGATCCCATCGGCTCGACCGTACCGCCTCGTCGTCGCCCCCGACCGCGCTGATGCAGTAGAACAGGGACGATGGCGGAGCCGATCACCGCGACCCCGGGGACAGGCCGCCCCAACATGCTCGCCGTGGGGACCGTGGTGTGGCTCGCGTCGGAGCTCATGTTCTTCAGCGGCCTGTTCGCCGCCTGGTTCCTCCTGCGTTCGGTCAACGGCCCGGCATGGCCTCCCGAGGGGGTCGAGCTCGAGCCGCTGCGGACCGGGTTGGCCACCGTCGTCCTGGTCGCCTCCTCGCTCACCATGCACGCCGCCACCAAGGCGGCCGAACACGGCGACCGGCGGAGGGCGGTGCGCTGGGTCCTGGTCACCATCGCCATGGGCAGCGCCTTCGTGATCAACCAGGGTCTCGAGTACGCCGCGTTCGAGTTCACCCACACCACCCACGCCTACGGCTCGATCTTCTACCTGATGACCGGCTTCCATGGCCTTCACGTCGTCGGCGGGCTCGGCCTGATGGCGGCCGTGGCCGCGGTCGGCTCGGGAAAGACCCGTGCGTCGCTGGCCGAGGGTCTGACCGTCACCGAGTACTACTGGCACTTCGTCGACGTGGTATGGATCGGCATGTTCGTGACGGTCTACGTCCTGTGACCGATCCTTACCGGCAGCGGCTGCGGCGCCGCCTGCTGTGGCTCCTGCCGATGGCCCTCGCCGTGGCCGGTGGCGCGGCAGCCTGGACGGGAGTCCCGGCCATCGCTGCCGAGGAGGCGCCCGACCCCCTCGGGTACGTGATCGACCCGGAGGCCCTTGACGATGCGGCCACCATCGCCGACGGTCGGGAGCTGTATCTCACAGGGTGCGTGAGTTGCCACGGTGTCGAGGGTGTGGGCGCAGCCGGTGGCCCCCCCATCGCCGACGCCGGTGCCGCCTCGGCGCACTTCTACCTGACCACAGGGCGCATGCCCCATGCCGGTGGCCCGGAGGTCCAGGCCGTGCGCAAGGATCCCGCCTATTCCCCCGAGGAGATCGAGGCCCTGGTCGCCTACGTCGCCTCGCTGGGTGAGGGTCCCGAGATCCCCCACGTCGACCTCTCCGAGGGAACTGTGCAGGAGGGAGGCGAGCTCTTCCGGGGCGTCTGCGCGGCCTGCCACAGCGCATCAGGCGCCGGCGGTGCCCTCAGCTTCGGCCAGAACGCGCCCAGCCTCGATCAGGCGACCCCGGTCCAGGTCTACGAGGCCATGCTCATCGGCCCCGGCCAGATGCCCGTGTTCGGGCCACCCTCCTACGACGAGGAGGAGTTGAACAGCATCGTGGCCTACGTGGAGACCCTCCAGGAGCTGGAAGACCCCGGCGGGTTCTCCCTGGGGAGGGTTGGGCCCATGCCCGAGGGCTTCGTGGCCGTGATCATCGGAACCGGTGCCGCGGTCTTGGCCGCGTTCCTCATCGGCGGCCGGGTCCACGAAGAGCACGACGTCGACCAGGACGTCGTATCGTCTTCCCCCGAGATGGGCCAATGACGGCGAGTGCCGATCGAGAGAACAGCGGCGGTCCGGGTGCGGGCCAAAACGACACGGCGCCCGAGGGCCGCAGCGACCGCCGGGCCGAGCGGGTGGTGGCCGGCGCCTTCGTGGCCAGCATCGCCGGGGCCATCACGCTCGCCGCCGTCTACATCGCCGGGGGCCAGCCGCAGTTGGAGGGCGTGGCCCTGGCGCTGGCGCTGGGCGGCCTCGGGGTCGCCGTGGTGGCGTGGGCCAAGTCGTTCATGCCCGACGACGAGGTCACCGAGACCCGCCCTCAGCTGCCGTCCAGCGACGAGGAGGTACGTGCCTTCACCGAGTCATTCGAGGCCGGTGGGCAGACCCTGGCCCGACGGGGGCTGTTGGCCAAGCTCGGCCTCGGGGCGCTGGGTGCGCTGGGCCTGGCGGCCGTGTTCCCCATCCGCTCCCTCGGTCCCAATCCCGGCGAAGGGCTCAAGCGCACCCCCTTCGCCCCCGGTGTGCGGCTGGTGGACGCCGAGGGAGCCCCCATCCGTCCTCGGGAGCTGCCTCCGGCGTCGTTGGTGACGGCGTGGCCCGAGGGCCACGCCGGTGACGCCCAAAGTCCGACCCTGATCCTCCAGATCGACCTCGACGACTTCGTGCCCCTCCCCGGCCGGGAGGGCTGGCTGGTGGGCAACATCGTGGCCTACTCCAAGTTGTGCACCCACACGGGATGCCCGGTGGGGCTCTACCAGACCGAGCTCGACTTGCTCCTCTGCCCCTGCCACCAGTCGACATTCGACGTCCTACACGGTGCCGAGCCCGTCTTCGGGCCCGCCGCCCGGCCCCTGCCCCAGCTGCCGCTCGCCGTCGACGACGAGGGCTTCCTGATCGCCACCGGTGATTTCTCGGCGCCCGTCGGCGGTGGCTTCTGGGACCGCGGTCGATCGTGAGCGCCGACCAGGCCATCGCGAAGGCGACTCCTCTCAGCCGCCGCACGGCCCGCTGGCTCGACGACCGCCTCGGTGCCGCCAGCTTCGCCCGTAAGGCCCTCGACAAGGTGTTTCCCGACCACTGGTCGTTCCTGCTCGGCGAGTTGGCCCTGTGGTCGTTCGTCGTCCTGATCGCCACCGGCGTATGGCTGACCTTCTTCTTCGACGCCAGCATCGAGGAGATCGTCTACGAGGGCAGCTATGTCCCCCTCCGGGGCATCGAGATGTCCCGGGCCTACGCCAGCGCCCTCGACATCAGCTTCGACGTGCGGGCCGGACTGGTGATGCGCCAGGTGCACCACTGGGCCGCCAACGTCTACCTGGCCACGACCGTGGTCCATCTCATGCGCATCTTCTTCACCGGCGCCTTCCGTCGCCCCCGCGAGCTCAACTGGCTTCTCGGCGTCGGCATGCTCATCTTCTCCATCGTCAACGGCTTCGTCGGGTACTCCCTGCTCGACGACCAGCTCTCGGGCACGGGCCTCCGCATCGCCTACAACATCGCCATCTCGATCCCTCTTGCCGGCACCTGGCTGGCGTCGCTGTTCTTCGGTGGGGAGTTCCCCGGGCCCGACCTGCTCGAGCGTCTCTACGTCATGCACATCCTGCTGCTGCCGGCGGTCATCGTGGCCCTCCTCGGCGCGCACCTCGCCCTGGTCGCCCGCCAGCGCCACACCCAGTTCCGGGGACCGGGACGCACGGAAGCCAACGTGATCGGCGAACGGGTGTGGCCCACGTTCGCGGCCAAGGGCCTCGGCGCCTTCCTCCTCACCTCCGCCGTGCTGTGCGCCCTCGGAGGGCTGGCCCAGATCAACCCGATCTGGCTCTACGGCCCCTACCGCCCGGCCGAGGTGAGCGCGGCCTCCCAGCCCGACTGGTACATGGGCTGGCTCGACGGCGCGCTGCGTCTGTGGCACGACTGGGAGTTCCGAGCTTTCGGCTTCGAGATCCCGACGCCGTTCTTTCCCTCGGTGCTGCTGCCCGGGATCACCTTCACCCTGCTGGCCCTCTGGCCGTTCCTGGAGACCCGGTTCACCGGCGACCGGGGCGAGCACCACCTCCTCGACCGCCCTCGGGACCGGCCGCTCCGCACCGCCTTCGGCATCTCGACGCTGGCCTTCTACACCGTCCTGTTCTTCGCCGGAGCCAGCGACGTGCTGGCTGTGACTTTTCAGACCTCGGTGAACGCGCTGTTCCGGACATTCCAGCTGATGTTGCTGGTCCTGCCGCCGGTCGCCGGCTTCATCACCTTCCGCCTGTGCAAGGAGCTGGCCCGACGGGACCGCCCGGGGGCCAGCGACCAGGCTCCCGCCGTCGCTGCCCCCGCCCCCGGCGAAGGAGCCGAACGCCGCCAGGAGATCGAGCCCGAGGACGAACCCGAACGCGACCCCGCGTCCGCTGCAGGCGTGCCCCGGCGCTGACGCGCCTCACCCTCACTCGGTGCCTGCCTTGGCCGCCGGCCACTGCCGCCGCCGAAGGCGGCCCCGTTCTGGCTGGCGGCCCGGCGAGCGAAGCTCGCCAGGAGAGTGGTCAGCGCGTAGGCCGGCCGGCTTCGCCGGCTGGCCCCAGCACGGTCAGCTCGTCCGAACGGAGGAAGCGAGTAAGGACGAAGTCAGTCCCGCCGGCGGGACTGGCGGGCATAGCCCCAGGTGGAGGCGGCGGTGAGGAGGATGCCCGGAACGAGGGCCCAGCCCCCCAGGGCCAAGCCGTTGGCGGTGACGACCATCCCCATGCCCATGGCGAACGGCCACACGCTGGCATGGGGGAGATAGGCCTCCCCTTGTGCGGCCGGATCGGCCTCGCCGCCTCCCCCGTGCCGGTCCGGTTCGGCGGCATCGGTGGTGGATCGGGCCTGCACCGTGAGGTAGCCGCCCACGATCAGGGCCATCCCGCCGGCCAGCAGGAGCATGGTCGTCCCCGCGCTCTCCTGCGAGGTGATGCCGTACAGCAGTGCGGCCAACACCAGGAACGACGCGATGCCGAGGAAGATGCGGGCCTGCACCCGCATGCCGGCCGTCTCCGCGACGTCGTCATCCTTCATCAGCCCGACGCCTCGGCCTTCGGATCCTCGCCGGTGTGCTGTCGCGACTCCTCCACGTCGGAGGAGTACAGCCCGTGGCGCTCGTCGAACACCGGCCGGTTGGATCGGATGGGGGGCAGCGGCCCGTCGAAGTTGTGCGGCGGAGGAGGAGAAGTGGTGGCCCACTCGAGGGTGTGACCACCCCATGGATCGTCACCGGACGGCTTGCCCGACCGGAGCGTGACGAACACGTTCCAGAGCAGGAAGAGCGTGGAGATCCCCGTGAGGAACGCTCCGGCAGTCGAGATCATGTTGAGGGCGGTGAAGCCGTCGGTTTCCAGATAGTCGACCACGCGCCTCGGCATGCCTTGCATCCCCAGGTAGTGCTGCACGCCGAAGGTCAGATGGAAGCCCACGAAGACGGTGACGAAGTGCAGCTTCCCGAGGCCTTCCCGCAGCACCTTGCCGCTGAACTTGGGGAACCAGTAGTAGATGCCGGCGAACAGGGCGAACACCGATCCCCCGAAGAGCACGTAGTGCATGTGGGCCACGACGTAGTAGGAGTCGTGGGCCTGGAAGTCGAGCGGGGGCGACGCCAGCACGACACCGCTGATGCCGCCCAGTACGAAGGTCAACAGGAAGCCCAGGGCGAACAGCATGGGTGTCTGGAAGGTCAGACGGCCACCCCACAACGTCCCGATCCAGTTGAAGAACTTGACGCCGGTGGGCACGGCGATGAGGAATGACAGACCGCTGAAGAAGGGCAGGAGCACGGCACCGGTGGTGAACATGTGGTGGGCCCACACCCCCATGGACAGGGCGGCGATGGCCAAGGTGGCGAAGACGATCCCCTTGTAGCCGAACACCGGACGCCACGAGAACACCGGCAGGACCTCGGTGATGACCCCGAAGTAGGGCAGTACCACGATGTAGACCTCGGGGTGGCCGAAGAACCAGAACAGGTGCTGCCAGAGGATGGGGGAGCCGCCCACGGCGGGGTCGAAGATGCCGGCCCCGAAGTGGCGGTCGGCGAAGAGCATGACCGACGCGGCGGTGAGGACCGGGAAGGCCATGAGGATGAGCACGCTGACCACCACCATGTTCCAGGTGAACACCGGCATCCGGAACAGCGTCATGCCGGGGGCCCGCAGGGTGAAGACGGTGGTGATGATGTTGACGGCGGTGAAGATGGCAGAGAAGCCGGTCAGCAGCAGGCCGATGAGCCACAGGTCCTCGCCCACCCCCGGGGCGAAGGTCTCGAGCGAGAGTGGGGCGTAGCCGGTCCAGCCGAAGTCGGCGGGGCCACCGCTGGTCAGGAACCCCGCCACCATGGTGAGCCCTCCCCCGAGGTACAGCCAGTAGCTGAGGGCGTTGAGGCGCGGAAAGGACATGTCAGGGGCGCCGATGTGCAGCGGTACCAGGTAGTTCGCCAGCCCGAAGGCGAACGGCCCGATGAACAGGAACATCATGATGCTGACGTGCATGGTGAAGAGCTGGTTGTAGGTCTCCGCCCCCACCACGTCCAGCCCCGGTTCGGCCAGCTCCGTGCGTATGAGCATGGCCAGAGCGCCTCCCAGGAGGAAGAAGGCGAAGGCGGTGACCATGTAGGCGATGCCGATGCGCTTGTGGTCGGTGGTGGTGAGGAAGGCCAGCAGGCCGGTCGCCTGAGGGTGGGCAGGCTCCTCGGCGGGGAGAGGAGCGGCCGGCGGGGCGTCGAGCACGGTCATGACGTCGGCTGTCCTCCCCGGTCCTGTCGAGCCACCTGCTCGTCGCGCCAGACGGTGTAGTAGTCCATAGGGACGGCCAGCACCGAGAAGGTCATCCGGTAGTGCTCGAGCCCGCAGAACTCGGCACAGCGGCCCACCCACTCGCCGGCCTCGGTCACCTCCACCTCGAACTCGTTGTCGACGGCGGGAATCAGGTCCCGCTTGACCATGAAACGGGGCACCCAGAAGGAGTGGATGACGTCGGAGGTGACCAGCCGGAAACGCACGGTGGATCCCACCGGCAGCACAAGCTGAGGCGGGGTGTCCGCGTCGCTGCGGACCGTGATCCCCTCTTCGGGATACTCGAACTGCCAGGACCACTGGAAGCCGATCACGTCGATCACCACGTCAGGGTCCTCGGACAACGCCGTGACCTTCTCCTGGGTGCTGACCGTGAAGGCGAACAGGCCGATCACCACCAGCAGAGGAGCCAGGGTGTAGGCCACCTCCACGGGGATGTTGTACGGCGACTGGCTGGGCAGGTCGTCGTTGCGCCGTCGGTAGCGGAGCACCGAGTAAAGAACGAGTCCCCAGATGAGCAGGCCTACGCCGAGGGCGATCCAGTGGAAGCCGCGCCAGAGTTCGAGCACCTCCTCACCGTCGCCGGTCACCGGGTCGGGAGCGCCGAAGCGAAACCCGCCGGCGCACCCGGAGATGGCCACCACCAACGCGACGGCCAGCAGCCGGATGCGGCAGGGGTGGTGCATCAGCGAGGACCGTAGCCAACTTGGAACTCCGGCGTGGAAAAGTTCTCAACTGTGCTCAGCGGTCGGCCCAGAACTTTCCAAGATATGTTGTGACATGGATCCATGTAGGGGTAGGGTCCGCACGTGAGTCGCCGACGCCCGGGTATGACCATCGACGAGTTGGCCGCTGAGGCCGGCACCACCGCCCGCAACGTGCGTAGCTACCAGACCCAGGGCATCCTCCCCCCGCCGACACTGATCGGGCGCACCGGCTACTACGACCACGGCCACCTGGCCCGCCTCCGCCTCGTCGACCGCCTGCAGGGCCAGGGCTTCTCGCTGGCCGGCATCGCCGAGTTGCTCCGGGCCTGGCAGGAGCGCCGCAGCCTGGCCGAGGTACTGGGCTTCGAGCAGGCCCTGACCGAGCCGTGGAGCGACGAGGAACCCGAGATCGTCTCGCTCCAGGAATTGCTCCAGCGCTTCCCCGACGCCGCCGACAATCCTGCGTTGGCCGTGCGGGCGTTCCAGCTGGGCCTGGTCGAACCCCACGGGGACGACCTTCGCATCCCCAGCCCGAGCCTGCTGCACGCCGGCGAGGAGCTCGTGGCCGTCGGCGTGCCCCTTGCCGTCACCCAGGACGAGGTGGCCGCCCTCCAGGCCGACATGGCGCGGGTGGCGGCTCGCTTCGTCGCCCTGTTCGAGCGTTACGTGTGGACACCGTTCGCCGAGGCGGGGATGCCGGCCGAACGGCTGGACGAGGTCGCCGAAGCCCTACGGCGGATCCGGCCCCTGGCTGGGCGTGCGGTGAACGCCACCTTGGCTCGAGCGATGGAGGAGGCGACGACCACCTCCACGGCAACCCAGGTCGCCGCGGCCCACGACGGGCTGCCCCAAGCGGTAGGAGGACCGTGATGGATGTCATGCCCTGGGACCACTGGCTGTATCTGATCGTCCCCTTGGTCGTCTACCTGGCCATCGTGCTCGGCCTCGTTCTGGGCGGGGAGCCGGGTGACAAGACCGACATCGTCAGCGTGCTGGTCCATCCCATCTCGTCGAGCCTGAAGCGACTCACCGGCTATCCGGGATGGTCGATGGCCGGAGTCCTCACCGGGCTGTTCCTGCTCGGAGTGGCCGTGACCGGGCTTTACTGGGACGTCGCCTTCCACATCGACTACGGCCGGGACGAGGTGCTGTTCACCCCGTCCCACACCATGATCGTGATCGCGCTGGGCGGGCTGCTGGTGACCGCCGGCGTGGTCGTGCTCTTCGCCACCCTCGAGCGCGCCGACGCCGGCCGCAAGGTCTGGGGCCTGCAGGTGCCGTGGTCGGCGTTCGCCCTGGGCGCCCTGGGCCTGGGCGGGCTTGTCGCCTTCCCTCTCGACGAGCTGTGGCACCGAGCCTTCGGCATCGACGTGACCCTGTGGAGCCCGACCCATCTGATGCTGGTGGGTGGGGGCGGCCTGGCCACCATCGCCCTGTGGCTCATGCTCCGGGAGGCGGGAGGCCAGGCGACACCGACCATGTTGGGGCGCGTGATCGAGGTGGTGCTGCTGGGCGCCGTGCTCACCGCTCTGTCCACCGTCCAGGGAGAGTTCGACTTCGGCGTCCCCCAGTTCCAGGTGCTGTATCTGCCCGTCCTCGTGGCGGCGGCCTCGGGCTTCGCTCTGGTGTTGGCCCGGATCGCCCTGGGTCGCGGTGGTGCGGCGAAGGCCCTGCTCGCCTTCCTCGTGCTGCGAGGCCTGCTGGCACTGTTGATCGGCGGGGCCCTCAATCACACGGTGCCCCTCTTCCCGCTCTATCTCGGGGCGATGGTGGCAATCGAGGCTGTGGGCTGGTGGCTCGGGACCGAGCGACGGTTGCGCTTCGCCGTGGTGTCGGCTGCCCTGGTCGGCACCGTGGGCCTCGCCGCGGAGATCCTCTGGATCGAGGCCATGGGTTGGTTCCACGTTTCGGCCGCAGTACTGCCCAAGGCGTTCCTGCTGGCCCCGCTGGCCGCCGGGGCCGGAGCGGTCCTGGCCATCGGGATCGGTCGGGTGGTCACGGGTGGCGATCGTGTCCCGCCGGCAGCCTTCGCCGGAGCCCTGGTGCTGTTGGTGGTCGTGCTGGCCTACCCGCTGCCCCGCAACGTGGGTGACGTCGACGCGGTGATCCGGCTCAGCCCGGTGGCGGGAGCGAGGGACGTGGCCGACGTCGAGGTCGAATTGCAGCCCGCCGACGCCGCCGAGGGGGCCAGCGCCTTCGGTCTCGTGGCGTGGCAGGGAGGCGGGCGGGTACTGGCGGAGTTGGACGAGGTCGGTCCCGGTCGCTACGTCTCGAGGAATCCCGTGCCCATCACCGGCAACTGGAAGACAATGATCGGCCTCCAACGAGGCGACCAGGTGATGGCCGCACCGATCTACCTGCCCGCCGACCCCGACATCGGGGCGTCGGCCGTGCCGGCCGAGCCGGTCCGTGAGACTGCCTTCGTCCGCAACACCGAAGTGCTCCTGCGAGAGGCGCACGACGGGCCCGGTTGGCCGGCGGCCCTGTCCTACGTATCCCTCGCCGTGGTGGTGGGCGGGTGGCTGGCCCTCCTGGCCCTCGCCGCGGTGCGCATCTCGGGCCAAGGGGGAACTGACGGTCCGATCGCCACATTCTCGTATCGATCCGACGATCAGAAGCGCAGGACGGAGGCGGTGACGGCAAGCTGATCGGGTGAGCGACCTCGAGCTGCGGCCTGGGCAGATGGTGGCGGGCGGTGCCGCCCTGGCCCGGGACCAATCCGGGAGGGTGATCTTCGTCGACGGGGCCCTGCCCGGCGAGCGCGTCCTCGTCCGACTGGAGGAGGAGCGCCGTGATTTCGCCCGCGCCACTGTGGTGCAGGTGCTGGAGACGTCGCCTGATCGCGTCCACCCCCCGTGTGCCGCACTGGTCGCCGGATGTGGTGGGTGCACGTGGCAGCACGTGCACCCCGGGGCCCAGGCCCGCTTCAAGGCCGACATCGTCACCGACGCCCTGCGGCGCATCGGTCGCCTCAGCAACCCACCGGCTCCGTCGGCACAAGCGCTGGGCGGTCCGGCGCTTCGCACCACTGCCCGGCTGGGTGTCTCGGTCGGCGGCCGGGCCGGCCAGAACCGCCGGGGTCGAGTCGCTACCGGCCGGCGGGCGGCGGGTGCCAGGGAACGGTCGTCGTCCGTGGTCGAGACCGACACCTGCCTGGCCTCGCATCCTCTCCTCGAGGAGTTGATCGTCCACGGTCGCTATCCGGGCGCCGGCGAGGTGCTGTTGCGCGTGGGAGTGGCCTCGCGTGAGCGACTTGTGGCGGTTGCCGGCCACGTCGACGGTGTGGCGGTACCGAGCGATGTGACGGTGGTCCACCCGGGGGACCGTCAGGCGGGCTGGGTCCACGAGGAGGTGGCGGGGAGGAGGTTCCGCATCTCCGCGGAGTCCTTCTTCCAGTCCGGACCGGTGGCCGCCACCGGGCTGGCGGATGCGGTGACGGCGGCCACTGGGGACGCGTTGGAGAGTGGCGGCCATCTCGTCGACCTCTACGCCGGGGTCGGCTTGTTCGCTTCGGTCCTCGCCGCCCGCTTCGGGGCCCAGGTGACCGCGGTCGAGAACCATCCCCCGGCGGTGGCCGACGCCAGGGAGAACCTGGTCGACCTCGACGCCCGGATGGTCTCCAGCGAGGTGGCCCGTTGGCGCCTCCCACCTGGTGCACGGCGGCCCGACGTGGTCGTGGCCGATCCCGCCCGACCCGGCCTCGGCCGCCCCGGCGTCGCCACCGTCGCCGCCACCGGTGCCGGCCGTGTGGTGCTGGTGAGCTGCGATCCGGCCTCGCTCGCCCGTGACAGCCACCTCCTGGCCGCCGCCGGTTACCGGTTGGTCTCGGTGATCATGGTCGATGCCTTTCCGCACACCTTCCACGTCGAGACCGTCAGCCGCTTCGACCGGTGACGTCCGCCCCGGTCAGCGCGTGCCGGACAGAAGAATGATGAAGCCACCACCTGCTGCCACACGGAGGGCTACGAGATGAGGGACCGACGCAGAACCTCGACGTCGAACTTCGGGGTCGGGGGACGCGAGAGCCACGATGCCACCGCCTTCTACGACCGATTCCGTC
Organism: Acidimicrobiales bacterium; assembly: GCA_035942015.1. Taxonomy (GTDB): domain Bacteria; phylum Actinomycetota; class Acidimicrobiia; order Acidimicrobiales; family CADCSY01; genus JADDRA01. The sequence continues at coordinate 23,906 of DASZDM010000262.1, forward strand.
CTCCGACGATTTGCGACGACCACGACGTCCGGCGGCCGGAGCCGGTCCAGCAACCGTTCGTCTGCGGCGATGCCCGCCACATGGGCACCGTCGAGGACGGCTCCGTCGCCCTGGTGGTCACCTCACCGCCCTACTTCGCCGGCAAGCAGTACGAAGAGGAGCTCCAGCGCGAGGGCGTGCCGTCGTCGTACCTCGAGTACCTCGAGCTGCTGACCGACGTCTTCGGAGAGTGCGTCCGCAAGCTGGAGCCGGGAGGCCGGATAGCCGTCAACGTCGCCAACCTCGGCCGCAAGCCGTACCGAAGCCTGTCCTCCGACGTGATCCGCATTCTCGAACACGACCTCGGGCTCCTGCTCCGAGGCGAGTTGATCTGGCAGAAGGCGGAGGGCGCCGGCGGATCATGTGCTTGGGGCTCGTTCCGCAGTGCCGCCAACCCGGTGCTGCGTGACATCAGTGAGCGGGTCATCGTGGCCAGCAAAGGTCGCTTCGACCGGGCCCGTACGGTCAAGCAACGTGCGGCCGAGGGCCTGCCCCACGAGAGCACCGTCATGACCGAGGACTTTCTGGCCCTGACCCTTGACATCTGGTCGGTTCCGTCCGAGAGTGCCCGTCGCGTCGGTCATCCCGCCCCTTTTCCGGTCGAGCTCCCGGAAAGGCTCATCTGGCTGTACACCTACAAGGACGACCTGGTGCTCGACCCGTTCATGGGCAGTGGTTCGGCGTTGGTCGCGGCGGCCCGGTGGGATCGCCGCTACGTGGGCTACGACGTCGACCCGAGTTACGTGGAGATCGCCCGACGACGGGTGGCCGAAGTGCTCGCTGCATCAATCGTGGAGCATGGCGAGGACTTCCGAAGCCGAGTCACAAACGAGGGAAAGGGTGCGCACCAAGTCGCCGCCCAAGTGCTCAGCGACGCCGGCTTCACCATCACCGGGCACAACCACCGCGTCTCGAAGACGGGTGTGACGGTGGACCTCGTGGCCACCGACGCCCACGGCGGCACGTGGTTCTTCGACGTCCCCGGAGCGTTGACGAACTACCGGGGCGGGCTGCTGCGAGCAGACAACGTGTGGAAGTCACTGGGACGAGCGAACGCCGTTCGGGGGCGCTCCCCGGACGTGCCGCTCGTCTTGCTCACGACGACGCTCCCCCGGTGCCGCAGCGAAGGCGACACCGCGCTACGGGCTGCCGGACCCAACGCCTTCTTCGACGCCGTCGAGATGTTCTCCGACGAGGCTCGGGCCCGCCTGGAGCATTACGCACGCGGTGGCCGCTCCCACGGCCCCGAGCCAGGATTCTGGACGAACGCCGACCTTGCTCGCCGCATCTAATGTGTGATCGTGGATGAGGACCATCTTGATCTCCTCGACGACGAATGGGAGCGGGGGATGGCCATCGTCGCCCACCCGGACGACCTCGAGTACGGTGCCGCCAGTGCCGTCGCGCGGTGGACCTCGGAAGGACGTCGTGTCGCCTACGTCCTGGCCTCGAGGGGAGAGGCCGGCCTCGGGGATGTACCGCCCGCCGAGGCGGCCGCCGTGCGTGAGCAGGAACAGCGCCGGAGCGCCAGCATCGTAGGAGTCGAACAGGTGACGTTTCTCGAGCACCTCGACGGCGTCATCGAATACGGTCTCGGCCTTCGTCGAGATCTCTCCCGCCAGATTCGGCGTCATCGGCCGGAGTTGATCCTCACCCTGAACCGTCACGAGTCGTGGGGCGGACCGACGTTCAACATGGCCGATCATCGTCATGTCGGCCTGGCCGTGCTCGACGCGACCCGCGACGCGGCCAACCGCTGGATCTTTCCCGAGCTGCTCGACGAGGGGTTCGATCCGTGGGAGGGCGTCCGCCTCGTCTGCTTCAGCGGATCCCCCTCCGCTCGCCATGGGGTAGACGTCACCGGCTTCCTCGACGCCGGGATCGAGTCGCTTCGAGCCCACCAGACCTATCTGGACCACGTGGGCACCGATCCCGAGAGCTGGCTCCGAGAAGCAGCTGAGGCCGCCGGCCAGGCGCTCGGCTGCCAGCACGGCGTTGCCCTCGAGGTGGTGCGGCCCTGAGGGGCGGGCGCAGACCCGAGCCGCCAAATGGCTGCGCACAAAGTGCTAAAGGTCGGCGTCGCCTGTGCCGATGGTGATGTGCTGGCCGAAGTTGCGACCCGGGAGGCTCCCTCTTGTCCGTCATCTCCACTGCCCCGTTCGAGGCCATTCGGTTGTACGGCGAGGAGGCGATCGAGGTCCATCTCAGCGGTGAGTTGGATCTGGCTGCCGTGCCCCGTTTGTGGTCCTGCCTGGCGCCCCTGGTCGAGGGCGGCTTCGAGCCTCGACCGCACCTGGTGTTGGACCTCAGCGACCTCGGCTTTATGGACGCCGCTGGCTTCGGCGTTCTCATGCGGCTGGCCAACCGGCTCCGCTCGATGGGTATCTCCATGTCGATCCGTTCGCCCCAGCCCCTGGTACGCCGGGTCATGCACTTGGCCGACGTCGGCCATCTGCTCGACGTGGAGCCCGAGCCCGACTGAGGGGTCGGGCCCTCACGGCGACACGCGGGGGCCAACTCAGGTGCGTGCCCGGTGTCAGGCCAGTTCGGCGAACGCCTCCGCTGCTTCGGTGGGTCCGGCGACGACGAGCACATCTCCCTCGGCGATCACGCTGTCGGGGGTGGCGTAGGTGAAACCCTGTCCGACAGGTTTGATGCACACGACCGTCACGCCGTAGCGGCCTCTCACCCCGACGTCGGTGAGCGACCGGCCGATGAGCTCTCCCGGTGCCTCCGTCTCCACCATGGCGAACTCGGGGTCGAGCTGGAACCAGTCGATGATGCGTCGGCCGACCAGGTGGGCGACACGCAGGCCCATCTCGTGCTCAGGAAAGACCACGTGGTGGGCGCCGACCCGCTCGAGAATCCGTCCATGGGGCGCGGTGACGGCCTTCGCCCAGATGCTGGGAACCCCGATGTCGGCCAGCGCGGTGGTGGTCAGGATGCTGGCCTCGATGTCGGTGCCGATGCCTACCACGGCGATGCGGAAATCGGCGGCTCCCAGCTGGCGAAGCGCCTCCTCGGTGGTGGTGTCGGCCTGCACGACATGGGTGAGCTGGTCGGCGAGGCTCTGGACCCGGCCGGCGTCGCCGTCGACACCGAGCACCTCGAAGCCCAGGCTGACCAACTCCTCGGCCACGCCGCCCCCGAACCGGCCCAGGCCGACCACGAGAACCTGATCCCCGGATGCAGCTCGGCCCTGCCGGCGCGAGCTCCCTCGAAACAGCCGTTCAGCCAATGATGGGCCTCTCTTCCGGATAGCGGTAGGGGCGCTCACGCTCGCGGAGGACAAGCGCGGCGAACAGGGTGGGCGGCCCGACGCGGCCCAGGATCATGAGGGCTGCCAACAGCAACTGGGCCGGGGCGGACAGCAGCGGGGTGATGCCGGTCGACAGGCCGACGGTGCCCAGCGCCGAGACGACCTCGAACAGCACGTCGGCCCTGGGCAGTGAGGTGATGGCGAGCAGCGCCATGGTGGCGACCACCACGACCCCCACCGCCAACAGCGCCACGGTGACGGCTTGACGCTGTGCCGCGGTGGGGATCCGACGCTCGAACGCCACGACATCGTGCTGGCCCCGTACCTCCGCCCACATCACGCATGCGAGCAAGGCGAACGTCGTCACCTTCATCCCGCCTGCGGTCGACCCGCTTCCGCCGCCGATGATCATCAGGATCTCTGTCAGCAACCTCGACGGCGCCCGCATCTCGGCGATATCGATCGAGTTGAACCCGGCCGTACGAGGCACGACACTGTGGAAGAAGGCGTTTGAGGCGGAGTCGGCGGCGGAGAGCGGGCCAAGCGTTTCGGTGTTCGTCCACTCGAACCAGGCGAAGCCGGCCCAACCGACAACGAGTAGCAGCGCCGTCGTGACGAGGGTGAGCTTGGCGTGCACATTCCACCGGTGCGGTGAGTGTGACCGCCGGGCAACCTGCGCCAGCACGGGATACCCCAGGCCTCCGACGATGACCGTCAGGGCGATGGGTATCAGCAGGAACGGGTCGGTCGCATACCTCGTGAAGCTGTCAGGGAACAACCCAAAGCCGGCGTTGTTGAAGGCCGAGACGGAGTGGAAGAGTCCGAGGTACCCAGCCTGACCCGGGGCGTAGCCGTGGGCGAGCCAGAACCGCAGGAACAGTGCGGCGGCCACGACAACCTCGATGCCAACGCTCAACTTGGCGATCCCGAACAACACCCGGCGAACATCGCCCGTGTCGAGGGATCCCGTCTCCGCCGCCGCCACCAGACGGTGACGCAGCCCGAGGCGGTGAGACATCACCAACACGATGATCGACGTCAGGGACATGATCCCGAAGCCGCCCATATGGATCAGCACCAGAATCACCACCTCACCGAACGTGCTCCAGTGCCCGGCGGTATCGACGACGACCAACCCCGTCACGCATACCGCGGACGTCGCCGTGAACAGCGCCGTGAGGAACGACGTGGATGCGCCACCCTCGGAGGCGGCGGGGAGAACCAACAGCAGCGCGCCGAACAGGCTGGCCAGGATGAAGCCGGCGACGACGTACTGTGCCGGCTGACGGAGGGCGAGGTGCGTCCCCAGCCAACGCACCAGGGACACGGTGGAGAGGGTACTAAACCGGCTGAACGACCCGTTGCCGGATCACCCGTCGCACGACGTGACGGGTGATCCGGGCATGGGTCCGCTCTAACAGCGACCCGTGTGGGCTCTAGACCTCACCGCGCCATGCGCCGGTCTCGACCCGGCGCGACTCGATGAACTGCTTGAAGCGCTCGAGGTCGCCCTCGACCCGCTTGGAGACGAAGCCCAGCTTCTCGCCGATCTTCTCCTTCAGACCCTCTGGTTCGATGTCCAGGTCCAGCGTGACGCGGGTCGAGTTGGGACCGGACGGCTCGAAGCTGACGACGCCGTCGTTGGTGATGCCGGTGATGGCCCGCCAAGCGATGCGCCGGTCCGGCTCCTGATCGACGATCTCCGCATCCCACTCCTCACGAGCGCCGGCGATCTCAGCCACCCAGTGCAGCCGCTTGTCGTCGAGCTGGGTGACGCTCTCGACGCCCTCCATGAAGTGGGGGAAGTCCTCGAACTGCGTCCACTGGTTGTAGACGGTGGAAACGGGGAGATCGATCTCAATCGACTTCTGTGTCGTGGACATGGCGTACTCCTGAAGTAGTCGGTCTTGTTCACTCGCGCCACTACCCGGACCTGGTTCGGTCCATTCGTGGGTCGCCGACCGGCCAGGTGGTCGCCGAAGGCCCTCGCCTACTCTCGCTGTCCACGGAAGGCCTTGCCCCGGTCGTCACTCGGCGTGGCGGTACCACATGAGCATTTCTCGAATCGTGCCCGACAAGCTGGCCAGGGAGCTCATCGACTGATCCAAATGTTGCTCGCCCAGCTCGGTGATGGCATAGGTCCGCCGGGCCGGACCACGTTCAGCCGTACTCCAGTGGAACGTCACCAGGCCCTCGTCGGCCATGCTGCGCAGGATGCAGTACAGCCTGCCGCTCGAGGGTGTCAGCTCAGGCCCCAACTTGCGGAGTCGCTTCATCAAGTCGTAGCCGTGGCCCTCCTGTTGTTGAAGGAGCAGGAGGATGGCCGGCCGCGACAGGGTCGGCGCTCGCACCTCCGCATCGGGCCGGGGCGCACGGTCCCCGTTCACGGGGACCGACAAGAGAGCTCCAGACTGGACCGGTTGCGACACCGTGTTGTTCGACCTCATTCCTGGTACGAGCGGCGCGACGCTGCCAACATAACAAATCGAAGTTGAAATGAACATCCCCCGCGCGGGTGATTTTCTGTCGTGTCGCCGACCCTCCACCCGGCCGGTGCTTCTGCCGCAGGTGGTCAACGATGGGACTGCGGAGCGGCCCGGAGCTCCCAGCGTGAGCTCATTCCCAATTTGTCGAACACCTTGGCCACGTGGCTCTTCACGGTTTCCGGCCCCAGGCAGAGCTGTTCGGCAACTTGGGCGTTGGTCAGGCCCTGGGCGACCAGATCGGTCACCCGGCGCTGCGCCGGAGTGAGCGCATCCCACCCCTGGGGAGGCCGGTGACGAGGTCCCCGACCCCGGCGGGCCTGCCAGACCGCCTCGTCGGGCATCAGCGCCGCCCCCTCGGCCCAGGTGGCGTCGAAGTCAGCGCGCTCCATCCGCCTGGCGAGCATGGCCACGTCTGCTTCGTAGGTCTCAGTCGACAGGCGACGCCGAGCGCAGCCGGTGGCCTGTCGAAGGGCTTGGGCAGCACCGAACAGGCGGGCCGCCTTGTCGTCCTTGCCGGTGATGGCGGCCAGGCCGGCCAGCGCCTCCAGCGATTCGGCCACCCCCGCCCGGTCGCCTGTCTTGTCCCGAAGTGCCAGTGCCTCGTCGTGCAGTGATGCGGCCCGTCGAAGATGACCCCTGGTACGGGCCAGCTGGCCAAGGTGGTACGAGCCGTCGGCGGCGACCGTCGCGTTGCCCCGCAGCCGGGCGCGGGTGCGGGCTAGATCGAACAGCCGGCGGGCGCTGGTGACGTCGCCTCGAGTCAACGCCACCTGCCCCCGGCCGATGCGCGCTGCGGTCGTCAGGTGGCTCAGGTGAGCTCGGGTGGCGACCGTCGACGCTTCCTCGAAGAGCGCCCGTGCTGCTTCGGGGTCTCCCTCCTCGAGGACGGCCCCGGCCCCAACGAGCAGTGCCATGGCCAGTGGGTAGGGAGCGCTCATGGCCCGGGCTCGGTGCAGGCATTCCCCGGCTCGGACTGCGGCCTGGTGGCTGTCGCCCCGCAGGCCTTCCAGCTCGGCCAACCAGCACCTCCCAATCACGTCGGTGTGCTCGTCCCCTGAAGCCTCGGCGCGGCGCAGTGCTTCGACCAGGTGGGACTCGGCTTCCCCGTAGTCGCCCTGTCGGAGCTCGGCCGAGGCCAGGCACACCAGGGCGGTGGGGAGGTTCGGTTCCAGTTGCGGGTGACGGGCGAGAGCCAGCGCTTCTTCGAAGTGACCGCGAGCCGCCTCAGGCGTTCCCCGGAACATTCGGGCCTGGCCACACACAGCCAGGACCTCGAACAGGCTGGCGTCGTCACCGTCGGCCCGGACCTCGTCCACCTCTGCCTCGAGGTCCTCGATGGCGCTGGCGTCTGCACCGAAGCTGGCCAGGAAGGCCAGCGCGCACCTTGACCGGAGCCGGTTGATGCGATCGCCGGCCAGGTCCCACTGGGCCACACTGGCCCGCAGGTGGCTGGTTGCGGCGTCGAAGTCACCGCTGACCAGGGCGGTGAACCCGGCGTCGTGGAGGAGAGGGGCCAAAAGGGGAGGCGGCGCTCGTTCGGCGACCATCAGCACCCGGTCGAGCCACATCCGGGCCTCACCGAAGGTTCCCTGCTCCTCCCAACGCCGCATGTGGCCCCGAACCAGGCGCAGGGCCAGCTGCACCCGCCCCTCCTCCAGGGCCCACCGCAGGGCGCGGTAGGTGTCGCCCGTTGCGGCGGCGGCAAGGTCGTCGAGGGCCTCTCGTGCCCGGCGGCGGATGGTCTCGTCCGCTTCTTTGGCCATTGCCCGCTGCAAGCCGCGCTGCACCCGGGGCTGGCGGTTGCCGTTGAGCGTGACCTGCAGCATCAAGCCGGTGGCGGCCGCTCGCCGAACCGACACACTGCGGTCGTTGCGCAAACGCTCCAGGAGTAGGCCGATGACGTCGTAGCGGGAATCAGTGCACTCCGTCGATTTTGGCGCCGGGACGCATGATTCCCAGACCACCGCCAGGAGGGCCTGGCGACGGACCTTCTTGTGGGGATCGCCCTTTGCCGCCGCGATCAGGCGTGCCGACGTGAGCGCATCGAGCGTCTCGTCCTCGAGCAGTCGGCACGCCCATCTACGGACCCGCCACCCCGGGTGCGAGAGCCCCTGACGAAGCGCAACCATGCGGGCCGGGCCGGCGGCGCCGAGGGCAGCCAGCGCCTGCTGTCGGCGGTCAGGATCCGCCAGCGCCGCCACATGGTTGAGGAGGTCGGCCACCCTGTTCCCTTCGAGATCGGGCCGCTCCGCCGGACTTCACACATCGACCTCGAAAGGGTGACCTGCTCCATCAGCGGCGGGGCGACGCCGCCAGTCTAGGAACGCGCCAGGCGTCGGCGAAGGGCAAAACAGCACTGGCGCCATTGGCTACGACGTCAACCAGGTTGGTGGCAGTTTCCTTGCCTGAAGCGGGTGAGTGAAACTGAACCGTCGTGGGCCCCTGCAGTGTCTCAAACGGAACTGCGACGCTCTCCTGACCGGGAAGGGTGCGGTGTCGGCTTCGCGTCGTCAGGCCGGCCGTGCGCTCGGGGCTGGGGCCGCCGGCATCTCCTCGAGCGTCTCGACGGCTGCGACGGTGTCGCTCCCAGCGGCCGGGAGAACCGCTCCAGCGAGGGCTGTCCCCGCTTCTGGTCATCGGACTTTGGGTGGAGACGATGGGACTCGAACCCACGACCCCCTGCTTGCAAAGCAGACCTAAGACTGTTTCGTGGCTGTCGCCCGACGCCATGCGGTGACACCAGATATCGGACTGTCCGGGACAAACATGCAGGTCAGCAGGGGTTCAAGCGTCCACGGAGGGCCTGCCTGTGCCATTGCGTGTCGGCCTGTAATGCCATCTCAGCCCCTCCGGGGAGCGAATCTGCTGGCTACGTTCGTGGCTACGTCGATCAGGAGGAGATGTGGGGCCGGATGGCGGTCCGGAGTAGCGGGCGGGAACGCGGTCGCCCGGGCCCGGGGGACCCGCGCCGCCGGCCATCGGCGGCCGGTGTCGGCTGTACTTCGGCACGCTGTCAAG
>DASZDM010000263.1:0-10548 GCA_035942015.1 Acidimicrobiales bacterium
CTCCGGCGCCGTGCTGGTCACCGCCTTCCATCCCGAGCTGGGGGGCGCCCTCCGCCTCCACCAGTCGTTCCTGGAAAGGATCTGAACATGTCCGGACACTCCAAGTGGGCCAGCATCAAGCACCAGAAGGGAGCCAAGGACAAGGCTCGGGGCAAGTTGTTCGCCAAGCTGATCCGCCAGGTCGAGGTGACGGCCCGCGCCGGAGGCAGCGACATGGAGTCCAACGCCACCCTGCGGACCATGTATCAGAAGGCCAGAGATGCCTCGGTGCCGCTCGACACCATCGAGCGGGCCATCAAGCGGGGCAGCGGCGAGCTGGAAGGGGTGCGCTATGAACCGGCCTCCTACGAGGGCTACGCCCCCTGTGGGGTGGCGGTGTATGTGGAGGTGCTGACCGACAACCGCAACCGCACCGGACCGGACATCCGGACGCTGTTCAGCCGCAACGGAGGCTCCCTGGCCGAACCCGGGGCGGTGGCCTGGCAGTTCGAGCGCAAGGGCGTCATCGAGGTGCCGAAGGCCACTGCGCCCGACGAGGACGACCTCCTCCTGGTGGCGCTGGAGGCCGGGGCCGACGACCTGGCCGACGACGGCGACACGTGGCGCCTGACGTGTGACCCTTCTGCCGTATCCGCCGTACGAGCCGCACTGGACGAGGCCTCGATCCCGGTGGACCTGGCAGATGTCACCATGGTGGCGAGCTCGACCATCGCCCTCGACAACGCCGACGACGCCCGCAAGGTGCTGCGCCTCATCGACGCGCTCGACGACCACGACGACGTCCAGGACGTCTACGCCAATTTCGACATCCCGGATCAGGTTCTCCAAGCGGTCGAGTGACGAACTGCGCCCGGTGCGGATCTGGCAGCATCAACGGGTGTCGTCACCCCCGCTGGTGGTGCCAGAACGAAGATCCCTGTCGAGACGGAGCCGGTGCGCTAGCGTCTCGTACCTGTGTTCGTGCTCGGTATCGACCCTGGGCTGACCCGCTGCGGTTACGGCGCCGTGGTGCGCGAGGGCCACTTCCTTCGGGCGGTGAGCGCCGGCGTACTGACCACCGCCCCGACCAGTCCGCTTCCCGAACGCCTGGCCCAGCTCCAGGCCGGGCTGCGGGCGCTCGTGGCCGAGCTGGCGCCGACCGCCGTGGCGGTGGAGCGGGTCTTCTTCCAGGTGAACGCCCGGACGGCCATGTCGGTCGGCCAGGCCAGCGGGCTGGCCCTGGCCGAGGCGTGGGCAGCCGGCTGCGAGGTGGCCCAGTACACCTCCAACGAGGTGAAGCAGGCGGTGGCCGGCTACGGCGCCGCTCCCAAGGAGCAGGTACAGCGCATGGTCCAGGCCCAACTCGGTCTGGTCAGCCGGCCCCGCCCGCCCGATGCCGCCGATGCCCTGGCCCTCGCCCTCTGCCACCACGCCATGGCGCCGTTGCGGGCCCGCCTCGCCGCCTCCGGTGTCCCGGCCAGGCCATGATCGGGTCGTTGCGCGGCACCTTGGTCGACGCCGGCCTCGACGGAGCCGTGCTGGTCGACGTCGGCGGTGTGGGCTACCGGGTCCTCGTCGCCCCGGCCACGGTCAAGGTGCTGGGTGACGTCGGCGTCACCGTCTCGCTCCACACCCACCTGGCCGTACGGGAGGATGCGCTCACCCTGTACGGCTTCGCCTCCAGCGACGAGCGGGCGTGCTTCGAGGCCCTCATCGGCGCCCACGGGGTCGGTCCGGCGTTGGCCCTGGCCGTGCTGTCCGTCCACAGCCCACGGGCGCTGCGCCGGGCCGTGGCCGACGACGACGTGGGTGCGTTGTGCCTGGTCCCCGGCGTGGGCCGGAAGACGGCGGCTCGCCTGCTCATCGAGCTCAAGGACCGCCTGGTGTCGGGCGCCGACACCGCCGGCGCCCTGTCGCCTCTCACCGGCCCGGAAGGCGGCGGTGACGGCGCCGGCGCCTCGGCCCGCGCCGAGGTGCGAGAGGCCCTGGTCGCCCTCGGGTACGAGCCCGAGGAGGTGCGGACGGCGTTGGGCGACCTGCCCGAGGGTGACGACGTTGCCACCTTGTTGCGTTCGGCGCTGGCCGGCTTGGGCCGGGCCCGGTGATGGCCGGTCGCGAGGAGGTCGTCACCGCCACCGTCCTCGTGGGCGAAGATGCCGACGAGGCCGGCCTTCGCCCCCGTCGGCTCGACGACTTCGTCGGTCAGAGCGAGTTGAAGGAGCACCTCTCGATCGTGCTCGAGGCCGCCCGGCGCCGGGGTCAGGCCGCTGATCACCTCCTCTTCGCCGGTCCCCCTGGCCTGGGAAAGACCACGCTGGCCGGCATTGTGGCGGCCGAGATGGAGGTGGGCCTGCGCGTCACCTCCGGGCCGGCGCTCACCCGCCCCGGTGACCTGGCCGCCATCCTCACCAACCTGGAGGAGGGAGAGGTCCTCTTCGTCGACGAGGTCCATCGGCTTCCCCGGACGGTCGAGGAGGTGCTCTACCCGGCCATGGAGGACTTCCAGCTCGACATCGTCCTCGGCCAGGGACCGTCGGCCCGCTCCATCCGCCTTGACCTGCCCCGATTCACCCTGGTCGGGGCCACCACCCGTACCGGCCTGATCACCGGCCCCTTGCGCGACCGCTTCGGCCTGGTGGCACGCCTCGATCACTATCCGCCGGCCGACCTCGAGATCATCGTGGGCCGGACGGCGTCGATCCTCGGCGTCCCCACCACCGCGGAGGGGGCCTCAGAGATCGCCGGACGGGCCCGGGGGACACCCCGGATCGCCAACCGGCTGTTGCGACGCGTCCGCGACTTCGCCGAGGTACGCGGTGCCGGGGTGGTCGACGCGGTGGCCGCTCGAGAGGGGCTGGCCGTCTTCGGCGTCGATGAACTCGGGCTCGACAAGGTCGACCGTTCCATTCTTGAAGCGCTGTGTCGTCGCTTCGCCGGCGGCCCGGTCGGCCTGTCCACCCTGGCCATAAGCGTGAGTGAGCCCACCGAGACCGTGGAGGACGTCTACGAGCCTTTCCTGATCCGACAGGGCCTGATCATGCGCACCCCGAGGGGCCGGGTGGCCACGCCGGCTGCGTGGGCCCGCCTCGGCCTCGACCCACCACCAGGCGAGGACCGCCCGCCCGGCCTCTTCGACTGACGCGGTCGGGTCAGAGGCGGGCGGCGGTCACCAGTTCCAGGTTGGTGCCGAGCACGTTCTCGGCTCGCGCCAGTTGAGGGCTCAGGCGAGTGATGCCCACGAGACCGACGTCGAGGCCCTCGAGCGACACGAGGCTGTCGCCCAGGTGCAGACCGGTGCTGACCACCGTTCCGACGGCCCGGCCCTGGCCATCCAGCACGGGGCCTCCGCTGTCGCCGGGAAGGACCAGCCCCGTGGCGAAGACGTGGTCGGCGCTGGGCATGCCGAGGGCCACGAAGCTCTTGGCCGTGATCCCCGTTCCGAGGCTCAGGGGATTGCCGAAGCTGGAGAGCACGGTGGGCTCGAGCAGCGTTGTCTGACTGTCATTGATTCCGGTGGGTCCGCCGAAGGAGCACACCTGGGGGCTGGCGTCCACGCCCTCGTCGAGAAGGATCAAGGCGAAGTCCTTGGGGTCCTGTTGGACGGCGTAGACGAAATCGCCGATGCGGTTCCCCTGGCCGTCACGAGCTTCGGGGCCGTCGCCGGGGGCGAAGCTGACCTCTCCGTTGTCCTCTCCGCCGAGGGGCGAGGTGGCGAGGATGCAGTGACCGGCTGTGCCCATGTAGCGGTTGGCGGCATCGTCGGTGAACATGAAGTTCAACGTGCATACCCCGCTCTCGGTCTGGACGATCGAGCCGGGGCGCACGCCCGGGCAAGAATCGACGCCGAACGGTCCGGCGGTGGGCAACTCGGTGACCGCCGGCACCTCGATGAGCTGACACGGTTGGCCGCCGAGGGTCCACTCACCGGCCACCGGCGCCTGGTCGCCGGAACCGAGCAACGAGTCGAGCAAACCGGCCCGGGCGGGCGACGCCACGCCGACCAGCGCGGCCACAGCGAGCAGGACGACCAGGACACGACGTGGAGACATGGCGGGAGAAGCTAACCGCTGCCGCCAGGAAATTACGCGCGCCCATGAGACTACGACCGTCGGCGCCCTGCGCTAGGGTCGTCGACCGGTCCCAGCGCCCTCGGGGGTGCTGGCTCCGCAAACCTCTTCTATGGCAGAACTCATCCCCTTCGTCCTGCTCCTCGGCCTCATGTGGTTCGTGCTCATCCGGCCCCAGCAGGCCCGGTTGCGCAAGCAGCGGGAGCTGATCGCCTCGGTGCAGGTCGGCGACGTGGTCCTCACCGCCGGCGGGATCATCGGCACGGTGCGGGTGCTCACCGACGACGAGTTGCGCCTCGAGGTCAATCCCGGGGTGGAGCTGCGTGTGGTGCGGGCTGCCATCTCGCGGCGCCTGAACGCCGACGAGGCCGGTGACGGCGATCCCGGGTCGGTCGACGGCGACGGCGGGGCCGGCCGGGGGACCGGGAGCGCGTGAGCGCCCGCCGCCGACTGGTTCTGCCCCTCGTCGCCATCGTGGTCGTGGCCTTCGGGGCGCTGGCGGCGACGGTGGCGGCCGGCAACGTCCCTGAGCTGGGGCTCGACCTCCAGGGTGGGGTCTCTGTGGTCTTGCAGCCTCCCGACGACGTCGAGGACACGGAGGTGATCGATCAGGCCATCGAGGTAATCCGCCAGCGGGTGGACGCCCTCGGCGTAGCCGAGCCCGACATCACGCGCCAGGGCAACGCCATCGTCATCGAGCTTCCCGGTGTGCGTGATCAGCAGCGGGCGCTGGAGGTCATCGGCCAGACGGCCGAGCTGCGGTTCCGGCCGGTGCGCGACGTGATCCCCCCGGCCGGCACCCCGGGGGCGCCGCCCACGTCTGCACCAGTGAAGGTCACCCCCAGGGACGAGGACGTGGCCGAGGCCGAGGTGGTGTTGCCGGGCGAGGCAGGGCCAGGTGGCGAGTCCCTGCTCTACCGGCTCAGCCCCGCCGGCGCCCTCGGGCGCGACATCGCCGACGCCCAGGCGGTGTTCGAACAGACGCAGTGGAGCGTGCGCCTGGAGTTCACCGAGGAGGGGATCGAGAAGTTCAACCAGGTCGCCGCCGCCTGCTTCAACGCCCAGCCCACATGTGCCCGTGGATCGGTGGCCATCGTCCTCGACGGCACCGTCGTGTCCGCGCCGTCGGTGGAGGGCCCTGTCTTCCAGCGTGACCAGGTCAACATCACCGGCAACTTCGACGAGCAGGAGGCCAAGGATCTGGCCCTCATCCTTCGCTTCGGCGCCCTGCCCGTCCAGCTCGAGCAGGAGTCGGTGTCGACGGTGTCGCCGACGCTCGGCGCCGATTCGCTCCGGGCCGGGTTGCTGGCCGGGGCACTGGGCACCGCATTCGTGTTGATTTACCTCATCGCCTATTACCGCGCCCTCGGCCTGGTGGTCGTCCTCGGGCTGTGCGTGTGGTCGGCGCTGCAGTGGTCGGTCATCAGTTACCTCGGAGAGACCCAGGGCCTGGCCCTCAGCCTGGCCGGAGTCACCGGGATCGTGGTGTCGATCGGGGTGACGGTCGACTCCTACATCGTGTACTTCGAGCGTTTGAAGGACGAGGTACGGGCTGGGCGAAGCCTGCGCTCCTCGGTCGACCGCAGCTTCAAGCGGGCGTTCCGCACCATCCTCGCCGCCGATACGGCGGCCTTCATCGGCGCCTTCCTCCTGTGGTGGCTCACGGTGGGCGCGGTCAGAGGCTTCGCCTTCTTCCTCGGTCTGTCCACGGTGCTCGACCTTGTGGTCGCGTACTTCTTCACGCGGCCCCTGGTGGCGCTCCTCGGGCGTCGCCGGGCGTTCACCTCGGCGCGGTTCCTCGGCGCCGTCCGCGCCGCCGAGCATCCTGGGCCGGCGCGGGTGGGAGCCCGCCCATGACGGCCAACGGCAGGCGTCGGGGCCCACTGGGTCGGCTGTACCACGGAGAGACCGACATCGACTTCCTCGGTCGGGCCAAGATCTGCTTTGCGGTCTCGGCTCTGGTGATCGTCGCCGGACTGGTCGTGCTGGTCACGCGTGGCCTCAACGTCGGCATCGACTTCGAGGGGGGAACGTCATGGACGGTCCCCGGCGACGTGGAGGTGAGCGAGGCACGGGAGGTGATGGCGTCCTTCGACGTTCCGGACGCGGAGATCCAGGTGCTGGGGGGTGTCGAAGGCGAGCAGCTCCGCGTCCAGGCCGAGCCGGGCGTCGACACCGAAGGGGTGCGGGTGGCGCTGGCCGAACTGGCGGATGTCGACCCCGACGAGGTGCAGGTGACCGACGTCAGCCCGTCGTGGGGTTCTCAGATCACCGAGAAGGCACTGCGGGCGCTGGCGTTCTTCCTCGTGGCCATCACGATCTACATCAGCCTGCGCTTCGAGTGGCGCATGGCGCTGGCGACGCTCGTTGCCCTGGTCCACGACATCCTGTTCACGGTCAGCGTCTACGCGCTGGCCGACTTCGAGGTGACGCCGGCCACGGTGGTGGCCATCCTCACCATCCTGGGGTACTCGATCTACGACGGCATCGTCGTCTTCGACCGCGTCGACGAGAACGCCCGGCTCCTGGCCACCAGCGGGGCCACCTCGTACAGCACCATGGTGAACGACTCGCTCAACCAGGTGCTGATGCGCACGCTGAACACCTCGATCACCGCGCTGTTGCCGGTGGCCTCGCTCCTGATCATCGGATCATTCGTCCTCGGTGCCGCCACCCTTCAGGAGTTCGCCCTCGCCCTGCTCGTCGGTCTTGCCGCCAGCGCCTACTCCTCGCCGCTCATCGCCTCACCTGTCCTGGCCTGGCTCAAGGAGCGCGAGCCTCGCTACGCCGCCCTGCGTCATCGCCTGGAGGGGCGGTCGACGCCCCTGGTGGCCACGGGCGGCGCCGCGGTGTCCGGTTCGTCGGTCGCCGGCAGCCGAGCGACGTCCGACGGCGCCAACGGCGCCCGCCGGTCCGAGCCGTCCACCAAGGGAGCGGCTCGCCCTGCGCCGACCATTACGCCCCGACCCCGCAAGAAGGGCCGGCGCCGCTAGCACGGTAGCGAGGACGTTCAGATACTACGCTCGCTGATGTGAGAGAAGTAGCTGAGGAAGCTGGCAATCCCGCCTACCGCATTGGCGTGGCGGCCGGCCTGCTCGAGGTGAGCGTCGACACCGTGCGCCGTTGGGCCGACAGTGGCCGTCTCCGGACTCGGCGGACCGAAGGAGGCCAGCGGCTGGTCGATGGCACCGACCTGGCCCGGCTGGCCATGCAGCTGGCGGCCGAACGGGAATCCGGTGACCCGGATCGTCGCGAGGGGACGCTCGTCTCCGCCCGTAACCGTCTGGGCGGCATCGTGACCAAGGTGACCACCGACACCGTCATGGCGCAGGTGGAGATCCAGTCCGGGCGCCACCGCCTGGTGTCGCTGATGAGCCGCGAGGCGGCAGACGCACTGGGCCTGGCCCCGGGGATGCTGGCGGTGGCGGTGGTGAAGTCGACCAACGTGGTGGTCGAGGTCGTGGAGGCGCCGTGACGCGGCCGGCTGGGTACGGGCGGGCGCCGGGGCTGATCGTTCCCCTGGCCGTGGTCGCCCTCGCCTACGTCGCCGTTCCCTTCGCGGCGTTGTTGCAACGGGCGCCATGGAGCGATCTCGGTGACCTCCTGGGTCGACCGGTGGTAACCGATGCCCTCCGCCTCAGCGTCATCACGGCGTTCGCCGCCACCGGCATCTCCATGCTGGTCGGGATGCCCCTGGCATGGGTGCTCGCCCGGACCAGCTTTCCGGGCCGCTCGGCCGCCAGGGCGTTGGTCCTCCTGCCGATGATCCTGCCTCCGGTGGTCGGTGGTACCGCCCTGGTCCTCGCCTTCGGACAACGCGGTCTGTTGGGTGCACCGGTCTACGCCTCGACCGGGTTCCTGTTGCCCTACTCGCCCTGGGGCGTGGTCGCCGCCAACACCTTCGTAGCCATGCCGTTCCTGGTTCTGACGGTCGAAGCCGGCCTTCGTGCTGCGGATCAGCGCTACGAGGACGCTGCGGCCACGCTCGGTGCCGGCCGCTGGACGATTTTGCGCCGCATCACGCTGCCCCAACTCGCACCCTCGATCCTCGCCGGGTCCGTCCTCTGTTGGGCCCGTGCCCTCGGCGAGTTCGGCGCCACGGTGACCTTTGCCGGCAACCTCGTCGGTCGCACCCAGACCCTTCCCCTCGCCGTGTCCCTCACGGTGGAATCCGACCGGGATGCTGCCATCGCCCTGTCGCTCGTCCTCATCGCCCTCTCCCTCGCCGTGTTGGTGCCTCTGCGCGACCGCTGGTTCACCGCCTGAGGTGCTCAGCGCCACCATCGAGGCTCACGTCGGTGATCTCCACCTCGAGTTGGAGCTGCAGGTCGACGAAGGCGAGGTCGTCGCGCTGCTCGGCCCCAACGGCGCCGGCAAGACCACCGCCCTGCGGGCCATCGCCGGCCTGCGCCCGATCGACGCCGGGCGCATCGAGCTCGACGGCGTAGTGCTCGACCACCCGCTGACGGCCACCTTCATTCCGACGTCGCAGCGTCCGATCGGCTTTGTGTTCCAGGACTACCGGCTGTTCCCCCACCTCTCCGCCCTGGACAACGTCGCCTTCGGTCTCCGTGTCCGTGGTGCCGCCAAGCCTGACGCCCGCCGTCAAGCCACTGGGTGGCTGGAGCGCTTCGGCGTCGGGGGACCCGCCAACGACCTGCCCCGGACCCTTTCGGCCGGTCAGGCCCAGAGGGTGGCGTTGGCCCGTGCTCTGGCGACGGAGCCCAGGCTCCTGCTCCTCGACGAGCCACTGGCTGCCCTCGACGCCGGGGCCCGGTTGCGGGTGCGCACCGAATTGCGCCGCCACCTCGCCGCCTTCCAAGGTGGCCGGCTCCTCGTGACCCACGATCCCGTCGACGCCTTCGTCCTCGCCGACCGCCTCGTGATCGTGGAGGGCGGCCGTATCACCCAGACGGGACCGCCGGCGGTGGTGGCCGCCCGGCCCCGCTCTCGCTATGTCGCCCAACTGATCGGCGTCAATCTCCTGTACGGCACCGCCTCGGGCGAGCGGACCGTCCGCCTGGACACGGGGGCCGAGCTCACTGTGGCCGACCCGCTTCCCGGTCCCGAAGTCGCCGTCGCCATCCGGCCCCAGGCCATAGCCCTGTACCGCCGCCGACCCGAGGGCAGTCCCCGCAACACATGGTCCGCCACCATCGAGGATCTCGAAGCCGACCGTGACCGTGTACGGGTCACGATCGGGGGTGCCGTGCCCGCCACCGCCGAGATCACCCCCGCCGCCGTCACCGAGCTCGACCTGGCCGCCGGTAGCCCCATCTGGGCCGCCGTGAAGGCGGTCGACGTGAGCGCCTACGGGCGGTGATGTTGCCCTGGTGACCAGGAGGTTGCTCGGCGAGTTGATCGAGCCCCGGGGCGCGGGCTCGGCGTTGTCGGGTACACAGTGAGCCATGGCGTCGTTCGATGTGGTGGTGCTGGGGGCTGGGTCGGCAGGGGAGAATCTGGCTGCGGCGCTGGCCGAGGAGGGCCGATCCGTGGCGCTGGTGGCGTCGGGGCTCGTGGGCGGTGAGTGCCCCTACCTGGCGTGCATGCCGAGCAAGGCCATCCTCCGCTCAGCCGAAGTGCGGGTGTTGGCGGACTCCGCGGCGCGCTACGGGGCGGTGTCGCTGCCACTCACACTCGACGACCCAGCCGACGCCTGGGTCGCGGCCGTCGCCCGTCGTGATCAGATCTCCCGCCATCAGGACGACCACGCCTCGGCCGAGTCGTTGATCGGTGTCGGTGTGACGCTGCTCCGGGGCAGGGGCACGGTCGTGAGGCCCGGCGTGGTGGATGTCGACGGTGACGAGATCGGCTGGACCGACCTCGTGGTCGCCACCGGCAGTCGTCCGGTGGTGCCGCCGGTGGACGGGCTGGACGAGGTACCGACGTGGACCAGCGACCAGGCCCTCACCTCTCCGGAGCGGCCCCGATCGCTGGTGGTGATGGGAGGCGGGGCCGTCGGTTGTGAGCTCAGCCAGGTCTACGCCCGCTTCGGTGTCGACGTGACCCTGGTGGAGGCGGCGTCACGGCTGGTACCTGGCGAGGAGCCCTCGGTAGGGGACTACCTCGGGGCCCAGCTGGAGGCCAGTGGGCTGCGCCTCCACCTCGGGGCGAAGGTGGTCGGGGCGGATCCGGCGCCGTCGGGATGTGCCGTGCGTCTCGACGACGGTGCCGCCCTGAGCGCCGAGCGGGTGCTGGTGGCCGTGGGCCGGCGCCCCAACGTGGAGGGGCTGGGGCTGGAGGTTCTGGGGGTTGATCTCACACCAGAGGGGCTCCGGGTCGATGAGCGTTGCCGGGTACAGGGGCAGGTGCACGTGTGGGCGGCCGGAGACGTCACCGGAGTGGCGCCCTACACCCACACCGCCAACTACCAGGCCCGGGTGATCGTCACCAACCTTCTGGGAGGGCGTGCGGTGGCCGACTACCGGGCGCTTCCCCGGACGATCTACACCGACCCACCGGTCGCCGCTGTCGGCCTCACCGAGGAAGCGGCGATCGACCA
>DASZDM010000264.1:0-5475 GCA_035942015.1 Acidimicrobiales bacterium
CGAGTCCCCTTGGCGACGTAGGCGCTCACCGCGTCGGCAGCGTCCGTGCCGTTGTAGGTGTCCGGCGACAGGCCCAATAGCTGGGCGACTAGGTCGCTGTCGGCGCGTACATATCCTCCGCCGAGGCACTGGTAGGCGGCCAGGGCGGCGCCGTCGGCGGGGTTGCCCTTGGTCACCAGGGACGAGGCGAACTTCTGGCGCTCGGCCCGGGCCCGAAGCCGGGCCTCCTCCTCCGCCTTGCGTTCTGCGTCCTTCTGGGCTCGCTCGTCCGACCGGGCCCCTTCCCTGGGGTCGGGATGGGCCTGGGGATTCACGCAGAGCGGCGTGATCTCGTTCGCAAACGGGATGGCCACCGCGTGACAGTTCTCCTTGGCGTGCTCATCGACGTCGACCCATGGGAGCCGTGTCAGTGGGAAAGGCCCGTCCGTCCGGCTGTACGGCATCGGGTCGTCGATGATGCTGACCCCGCCCGCTCGCAGCTCATCCAGCTTGGCCTGCCGCTCGGCTTCCTTCTTGGCGGCGGTGACCTGTCGGGTCACCGCCTTCTCGACCCCCCCAAAAACCGGCGCGTCCTTGAGCGCTCGGGCCTGTCGCTCGGGATCGTCGTTGAGCTTCGTCAGCGCCGTGGCGTCGTTCAGGGTGATTCGCTGCGAATCAAGCTCCTGCTGGACCTCGGCCGGGAGCTGGAGCAGCGCCAGTCGCCTCGAGATTCGGGTCTGCGGAACCTGAATCCGCTTGGCGAGGCCCCGCTGGCCGTTGGCCACACCTAGGGCCAACAGCTGCTCGTAGGCCCGGGCCTCGTCCAGCGGGCTCAGGTCTTCCCGATGCAGGTTCTCCACCAGCCTGGTCTCGTGGTCGTTCACCTCGTCCTCCTGGCCGGCGAAGAGGACGGGCACGGTCGCTCGCTCGGCGAGCTTGGTGGCGGCGAGGCGGCGGTGGCCGTAGATCAGGTCGTAGCGGTCGCCGTTGGGGCGGACCAGGATGGGTTGGAGCACGCCCAGCTCCTTGATCGACCCTGCCAGTTCCTTGAGGTCGCCCAGGTCGGAGCGGGGGTTGTGGGGCGACGGGTCGATCAGGTCGACGGAGACCTCGACGGCGCTCCCTGTGGCCGTGGCAGGTGCGGCCTCGGCGGTGAAGGCGTCCCTCCCCCGGGTGATCGGCGTCACGTTGTCGGTGGTGTCGGGAGCGGGTCCGCTGAGACGGTCGCTCATGTTGGGTCGGCGGCGGGCCATTTCGGTACCTCCGTAGTCGCTTGGCAAGCGGGTCAAGGCCCATCGTAGACCGTTTACGGTCACCGGTGGTGGATGGTCCCCCGACCGGTGATGGGTTGACCGCCGGCAGTACGCGAGTGAGGGCGCCCCCGCAGAGGGGCGCCCTCATGGTTCACCCCGCTTGCCAACGGAAGGGAACCGGGGGCCAACGGTACCGCCGGCGGCGTCCACGCGACCATCCGCGACTGAAGCCGCCAGCTTCGCGATGCTCTGTCTGAGCGCGCCAGGGTGAGCGCGCCGGGCCTCGGAAGGGAAGTGACAAGTGGACGAGCGTGTTGAGCGATCGAAGCGCAGGCCAGGAACCTCCCACAAGCGGGGCCGCAAAGAAGTGACCACCCGTATGCCTATCGACCTGGCTGCGGCGGTACGAGACGCCGCAGCCGAGCAGGGCATCACCGTCAACGACTACATCATCCGAGTCTGCGACGCCGCGATCCGGGATGGTGTCGACGTACGGGTCGGCGCCGTTCGCATCGAAGTCCGTAGCGCTCTCTTGAGCGCCCTGGCCCGCCTCGACGGCATCGAGGACGTCCAGGGGGACGACGAGATGGAGGAGGACGAGCTGGCGACTGCCGTGTAGCCCCAAAAAAGTCGAAGGGCGCCCCTGACCGGGCGCCCCTCGCAGTCCCTGAAAGGAACTTGTCTGTGAAACAAGCATACAGCGCGGCGCGTCTGCGCGCGGGGATTCGCCCGACCCCGCCCGATGTCGGGCGACCACCAGAACTCTGGCCAGGCGCCACCGCGCCGGGCTGGCCAGCCTCATGAGCGCCCAGGTGAGAGGGGATCTAGCCCCTGACCTCTGCAACGTGGAGGGTGACGGCGCCGACGACTCCGGCAACGGACACCCGAAGACAGTGCTCCGTCCCGTCCCGAGTGGTCGCTTCGTCGCCATCGTCCCAGAGGCCGTAGAGGCCTTCGCCGCCCAACATGGGCTCGACTCTGGCGAGCGGGCGCTCCTCGAGTACCTGCTGTTGGAGGCGGACTGGCGCACCCATCGGCTCCCGGGCTTCTCCCTGACCGACCTGGCCGAGCAGCTGCGGCTCGGGCCGTCGGGGCGGCGCTCCCTGGCCAAGCGCCTCGACCGCCTGGCCGCCATCGAGGCGGTGGCGTGGTCTCGGCAGCAGGGAGCCCGGCCAGGGTGGGTGCAGGTCCTGGCCTACGGCCGCCTGGTACGGACCAGCGGTGAGCGTGTCGGTCGGTGGGTCCAGGTGCTCCCCGACTCGGTGTCGCAGTGGTCGGCCAGCCATGACCTGGGGCCGACCGCCCAGGCGCTACTTGTGCGCCTACTGCTCCTCGTCGACCACCGTAGTGCCAGCTTCGTCGGGCCCAGCTCCAGCCTGGCGGCCCGCGCCGGGTTGACCTGGCGGGGGTTCTCCCTCGCCGTCGACGAGCTGGCGGCCGCCGGCGCCATCACATGGACCAGCGGCCCGCGTTCCTCCCACCTGCAGCTCCTGGTGCACGGCGAGCTCGTTCGTGTGCACGGCAGCCAGATGCCCGGAGGCGACGCCGGTGCCGGCATCGCGGAATCGCGCGCTGGCCGCGCGCTTCGATCGCGGAATCGCGCGGTCGGCATCGCGGAATCGCGCGGCCGACCTGCGGTTTTGCCCCCCATAGACCTTGTAGACAAAAACAAAGACTTACCCTACGAACCCTGTCGCGGTGAGAACGACGCCGCCGGGGTGGCCGGGCAAGGGGATCTCGAAGCCAAGTCACCGGGGTTGTGGGAGCAGCTCGGGGCGGCCATCGCACCCGAGCACCGAAAGCCGATCCTCATCGATCCCGAACAAGCCGGGGGGCGCACCGTGGCCAAGCGCAAGCTGTCGGAGCTCGCTGAGGTGGTGGGGCCGGAGGAGGCCGTCAGGCAGGCAAGCTCCGACTGGCCGGAGGCGGTGCTGTGGCCGATGGGCTTCCTCGTCGATCGCCTCCGCCGGCGCCTCGCCGAGACCCACGGGACAGGCCTGGAGGTTGCGGCTGCTGAGTCCCTCGGACGACAAGTCGATCGCCGGCGACGGGCGGGGATGCTCGCCGGCGCCGCCAACCTCGGCCGGACCTCGGCCCAAGCCAGTCTCGACGTCGACGAGGCCGAGGAGTGGATCAGAGCGAAGTTCGGGGGCGACGACGAGGCCATAGCCGAAGCGCTCCAGGCGTACACCGCCGCCTGCGCCGGCGTGGACCTCTGGTGACCGAGCACGTGATTCGCTCCGAATCACCCTCCGGGCTGGCCGGGGTCCCGCTCCCACCACACCGCGCCCGCCTCTGGGACGTGCCGACGGTGGCGGCCCTCGGCGCCCACACGTACTGGCGCCGCCCTGAGCTGAGTGGCATCAAGTGTCGCCCGCGGGCGCCACGACGCTGGCACCGCATCCTCGGAGCCATCCTCGGAGCCCTGTGGGGTGCGTCGGAGACGTGGGCTGGGCTGGCGGTGCTGAGCCCAAGGCGAGACCTGGCCGTCAGTTTCTGGCTGCCCGGGCGGTGGTGGCGACTGGCCGCCCGGATGCTTGTGTTCTTTGTGCTGTTCCTCCTGGGTCTCGTGTTGTTCTCGGCCGTGTTGTGGCTCGTCTTCAGGGTCGACGTTGTGCCGGCGCTGGTGGTGGTGGGCGTCCTGATCGTTCTCGGGATCGGCGCCCTCGCCCGGGTGGACAGGAGAGCGCACCGCGGACGCGGCCCCAAACGGGTGCCGGGCATGGTCTCGATCACCGGGCTCGCTTCCCACGGCGGTACGGCGGGGAGCCCGTCGGACTTTCTTCGGGAGGAGATGCTTCCCTGGGTCAATGAGCACAACGTCAGCGTCTACGCCGCCGCTGCGTCGCCAGTGCACGCCCGGCTCTACGCCGGATGGGGGTTCGTACCCGCCCCGCAGTACGGGCCGCTAGCCCTGATCCGGCCACCTGCGGCCGGCAGCGTCGGGTCCTAAGCGTCTGTGGCGGTGCTCATGGCTGGGCGTCGGTCCAGCCAAGCCGACCGATCCGGACTAGGCCGTACTCGTCGACCAGCTCAGCTTCGAAGCGCCGGTCATCGAGCCTGAAACGAAACAGGCGTGACCCGTCGCCAGAGATCTCTTCGCCAACCAGCTCGAGCTGCTCAGCCTCTTCGTAAGCGAGACCGAACGCTCCCACCAGATGCGACCGCGCTTGCTCGATGGCCTCATTTCGCGACAACGGCTGCTGGGGCTCGTCCGAGCGAGCCTGTGCCTGGGAAACCAGTCGCCGCACTACGTGCTTGAGCCCGTCGTAGACGGCAGCTGCCGCCACGCCCGGGAGTGCATCGGCCGCTACTTCAAGGATGATCTGCGCCGCTGCCGCGTCAGCGCCCCAAGAGAGGTACGTCTGACGATGAGTAGCGACGTGAGGAACTGGTGGGCCACCCTCCACGCGAAGACCGGCAACCAGTTGGCCGATTAAGTCAAACGGCACCTCCATGGAGCGGCGAACGTCCAGGAGCTCGGCGTCCCACACCTCGCGTACGTTCTGGCCTGTGGGGTCTTCGACGAACCGCACTTCGATGGCGTATCGGTCCAGATCCAGTGAGCGGTACCACTCGCTCTCCTCGGATCCTGTATCAGTCATGGAGAAACCCTCCCACAAGCGCCCGGACGAACGACGGCTTGTCGGCGCCGGCTGTCATTCACCTCGCGCCGGGGCGCCCACCCTCCAGTAGCAGGTGGTCCGCGGTAGGTGTCGCCCGCACCTACCACGACGGCGGGAAACGACCTATTCTTCCGAAACCTCTCCTGTTTCGAACCCGGAACGAGCGAGAGCCCACAAGCGGGGTCCCGAGGATCGGGATCAAAGGAGAGACAATCGTGAGACGACTTCGCCGCAGCATCGGCATCGGTGCTGCCCTCAGCTTCCTGCTGTTGGGCGCCCCCGTGGACGCCGCCGGAGCCGAGGACCCACCCGCCCCACAGGCCGAGGAAGCCTCGGTTCGAAGGCCGGCGGCTGAGCCGACGGGCCGGCGGGCTTCTATCGCGGCCATGAGGTCGGGGCGGCTGAACTGCGGTGACGTGATCACCCAGACCACGACCCTCACCGCCGATGTCGGGCCGTGTCCCGGCAACGGCATCATCATCGGCGCCGACAACATCATGCTCAACCTCAACGGTCACACGATCTCTGGCACCCCGGGCCCGGGAGACGGCAACGCCGCCGGTATCCGCCTTCCGTTCAGGACCGGCGTGAGGATCACCGGCCAGCCAGGTAACAGC
>DASZDM010000265.1:0-4406 GCA_035942015.1 Acidimicrobiales bacterium
CACCGATCTCCTGATCGGCAACGCCACGCTCACCGCCCACGCGTTCCGGGCGGGCCTGGTGGACGAGATTCACCTCGTGGTGGTGCCGGTCGCGGTGGGCGGGGGCAAACCGGCGCTTCCGGGTGGTGTTCGGCTCGACCTCGAGCTGGTCGAGGTGCGCCGCTTCGAGGGCACCGGCGTGGTGTCCCTGCGCCATCGGGTACGGGGCACGGCGTGAGCGCAGGCATGAGGGTCGTTCAGGTCGCGGCCGCAAGCTCGGAGCTGTGGGATTAACGACGACCGCACCTAAGTGCGATCGCGCGGGCCTCGAGCGGGGGCGGCCGACGGTTCGCGTCGAGGGGTGAGGAGCACCGAAAATTTCTTCGCACTGGCCTTCGACGTCGATGACCCAGCATTTGGCGCTCCTGCCGGCGTCGACGGTCAGGGCTTCAGCCCGAACGGGCAGAGCATGCTGTTGACCAAGTCGCGCGGTCTGTTGACCAAATCAAGCCGGTTCCGGTGTGGGCTGGCGTGAGACGGTCACGCTCTTCCTCGGCGTCAAGGCGATAGCCGAGCTTCGCCGCCACGGCAGCGCTGGCCGTGTTCGCCTTGTCCATGTGGATTTCGACGACGTCGATGCCGGGCAGGTATTTGAACGCAGCACTGGTCAGGACACGGGTCGCTTCGGTAGCGTACCCGCGGCGGTGCCGATCACTTCGAACCCAGTAGCCGATCTCCGCGGTGACCGGTGCCGGTAGGCGGACTCCGGCCGCTCCGACCAGGGCATCCGTGGCTCGCTCGAAGAGGAAATAGTCGAAGGCCTCGCCGCGCTCGAATCTGTCAGAGCCCGCTTGGATCGCCGCTCGTTCAGCGTTGGCTGATGGCATTACCTGAGCCCAAGGCATCCACCGTCGAAGCTCCTCCAGACTGGAAGCGACCGCAGGCAGGAGCTGGTCGAGGTGCGATTGGTGCCAGCGGCGCAGCTCGAGACGCTGACCGGGAAGAGCGGGAGGCAAGGGCATGCCTATGCAGTCTCCCTCCTCTGCGGCCCCACGGCGAGACTTCCGCCGAGGTCATGAGTGCCCGGAACGGGCTCGAAGGCGCGCCGACGTGCCGATCGCAGAGGTCCCTGTCACAGCGCGCCGGGAGACCGTCAGCGGCGCCTGAGCACGCCGATCAACCGTTCGCGCTGGCCGGCGAGCCGCGCGAGCCGGCAATCGCCATGCCCCCGAGCAGTCACGCTCGTGTGCCGGTACGGTGAGAGCCTGAAGGCGGCAAATGATTCCAACGCTGGTCCTGGTAGGTCTCGCCCTGGGCTTGATGCCGCGGCAGTGGGAGCGTCGACTCCCGGCGATCGTCGCCCTCTCTTTGCTGATGGCCCTAGCTTGGCGCCTACTTGTCGGTGCGCCGCTCGGCGGCGCCCTGTTGGCTCTCGTGAATATCGCCTTGGGTATCCCTCTCGGCCTCGGCATCCAAAGGCTTGTCGGCTTCGGCATCCAAAAGCTGGGGACGCGGTGGTGCAACGTCCCTCGCGCGCCCAGCGCACACAACACCGCTGACGATCCCGTACGCCGGACTTGTAAGCGCTCGCACGTGCCGCTAGTCGCGGCTGCTGGGCGCCAGACTCGGTGGCCCTCCGGAGTCGGCGCACCGATTGTTCAGCAGAAAGCGACCAGCCTGACGGGGCGAGGGTCATCCCTCCAAGGCGCCGTACTCCCAGCCGACGCTGCCGCCGCTACCGGACTCTGAGCCCCCCATGGGACACGACTGGCGGCGCCACGCGGTCGCCTTGTGGCGCCAAGCTGCAACCCTTCCGGGGGGCCTACGCATCTAAGGGTTGTGACGGCGGTGGAGGTCGTGGCAGGCATGGAGGCTCGGTTCGAGGAGTTGTACCGCAATCACCGTCCGCGCCTCGTCCGGTTGGCCTTCGTGCTTACCGGATCCGCCCATGTGGCGGAGGAGTTGGTCCAGGAGGCGTTCTTGAGCCTGCAACCCCGCTTCGATCGAGTGCGGGAGCCCGTCGCCTACATTCGCCAGATCGTGGCCAACGGTGCTCGTCAACATCACCGCCGGGCGGCTGTGGAGCGCCGGCACGCCCCCAGGCCACCGGGACCAGCGCTAGCACCGGAGATCGACGAGACGTGGGAAGCGCTGTGGCGGCTACCGGAGCGCCAGCGGGCAGCACTCGTGCTGCGCTTCTACGAGGACCTGACCGTACGGGAGGTCGCCGCCGCGCTCGGGTGTCGTCTGGGAACGGCGAAGTCGCTGATCCACCGGGGAACCCAAGCCTTGAAGGAGGTGTTGCGTGATGACGCTTGATGTGGAGGACAGGCTCCGTCGCACCCTGCACGACGTCGCCTCACGCCTCGAAGTCGGGGACAATGACCTGAACCATGTCGGTGCCGCTCCTGTCGCCAGCCGGCCGCGGTGGATGCCGCTTGCGATCGCCGCCGTGTTGGTTCTTGTCGTGGGCGCCGCCGCCGCACTCACCGGGCTCGGCGTCGGGACCGATGACGATGCCTCGGTCGTCGCCGGGCCAGGACCCGGAGTCGAGGGAAGCGCTCGTCTGCGCTTCTACGAGGACCTGACCGTACGGGAGGTCGCCGCCGCGCTCGGGTGTCGTCTGGGGACGGCGAAGTCGCTGATCCACCGGGGGACCCGAGCCTTGAAGGAGGTGTTGCGTGATGACGCGTGATGTGGAGGACAGGCTCCGTCGCACCCTGCACGACGTCGCCTCACGCCTCGAAGTCGGGGACGATGACCTGAACCATGCCCGTCCGGCTCCTGTCGCCAGCCGGCCGCGGTGGCTGCCGCTTGCGATCGCCGTCGTGGTGGTTCTTGTCGTTGGTGCCGCCGCCGCACTCACCGGGCTGGGCCGCGGTCCCGACGACGATGCCTCGGTCGTCGCCGGGCCAGGCCCCGGAGTGGAGGGAAGCGCTCTACTCGCGGATCACCTCCTCACCACACCGCAAGTTGAAGGCGTCGTCGACGGGTTGGAAGAAGATGAGTACCAAACCGGTGACCATGCCGTGCTTGGACCTGCCCAACTCGGGGCTGGCTGGACCGACGAGGCCATCTCGGGTGTGACACGACAGTGGGTCCGTGCCCACCAGTGGCGCTCCGGTGACGCCGTGCCGGAACGCATCGTGCATGTCAGCTCGACCATCCTCGAGTTCGAGAGCCGCCCGGACGCTGAAGCTGCCGTGGACAAGCTTCGAGCAGAGGTGCCGTTGGGTCCGCCCATCGGCGGGGCACCGCCGGGGTATGCGGCCTACGGACCTCCAGAGCAGGAGCATCCGTCTGATGTGCGGAGTTGGTTCGGCTTCAAAGTGGAGGGTCGCCACGTCGTCAGCGTCGAGCTCGGGGCCGCCGGGGAGGTCGACCGGTCCGAGGAGTTCCTGGCGCTGCTGGAGTTGAGTAACCAGCAGGCGGGATCCCTGGGATAGGAGCCGGCTCCGAACAGCTAGCTAGTTGCCCGCAAACCGTACAGTTGACCTGTGGCGATCGCCCGGATGGTGGCCGGTGTCTTGGCGGCCGGTGTGTCCGGCGTGCTTCTGGTGGTAGTGCTCGTCCGGGATCACGTCAGTCTGAATCCCTTGAATGGGTGGACGATCCTTCTTGGCTTCCTCGGCGCGGGGCTCTTTTTGGGGCGATCCGACCGCACTTCGGCGTTCGGCGCCTCCTTGCTTCTTTTTCTCGGTCTGGCTCCGGCGCTGATTGGTGGCCTTGGGCTTCTCTATGTCCCTTCCGTTGTGCTCGGGGTGGTGGCCGGTGCGGGAGGGGGCGGCCAACGAAGCGAGGCGGGCCCCGCCGTGTGATCGCTCGCCACAAGCGGCGCCTAGGGCTCCGCGCAACAGATGTGCCGGTCGCGAGGGTCTCGATCGGGGACGGCCGACGGCTCGCCGTCGCGGCCCAGGAGCACCGAACGATCGATCGTGATGGCAGCGGTTTACGACGACCCGCCATACTGTGCCGGTCGACGGCCAAAGTCGTTGGCGCCGAGGCGGCCGAGCGCCTAAGTAGGAGCCATGGCAGCCACTGGCGAGAACGACCCTCTCTGCGGAGCCAAGGTTTGCCTTCGGGCGTTCGTGCTCGATGACGTCGATGTAGTGACTAGAGCCTGCCAAGAGGAAGAGATCCATCGATGGACCGTGACGTTGCCGTGGCCGTACACCGCCGAGCACGCGCTGGCGTGGATCCAGACACATCCGGAGCAGAGCCGCAATGGCACGGCCTACCACTTCGCTGTCGTGGATAGGACGACCGGCGGCTTCTGCGGCTCGATCAGCATGGAGCGCAGCAGATCGGTACCGAAACAGGGCGGGTTGGGGTACTGGATCGCCCCTTGGGCACGAAACCGGGGCTTCGCCTCAGACGCGCGTCGGGTTCTGGCGGCGTCGGCAATGGACCTCGCGGCGGTGGAACGG
>DASZDM010000266.1:0-3063 GCA_035942015.1 Acidimicrobiales bacterium
ACGGGGGCGTAGACCAGGACCAACCAGGCCCCGATGAACACCAGGTAGGCGCTGAACTTCATGCGGTCGGCGGTGGCGCCGGTGATGAGCGCCGGCGTGATGACGGCGAAGGTCATCTGATAGGCAGCGAAGAGCACCAGGGGGATGGTCAGACCCTCGATCAGGGTGCCGGGATCACCTCCGACTCCCGAGAGGCCGAAGAAGTCCAGGTTGCCGAGGAGACCGGCGTTCCCGAGGTCGCCGAAGGCCAGGGAGAAGCCGACCACGGCCCAGAGCACGGCGATCAGGCCCATGGCGGCGAAGTTCTGCATGAGCATGCCGAGCACGTGCTTGGAGCGGACCATCCCGCCGTAGAACAGTGCCAGTCCTGGTGTCATGAACAGCACCAGGGCGGTCGAGGTCAGCATCCAGGCGGTGTCGCCGGTGTCCATATCGCACTCCTGTCTCGTCGATCGAGGGCGATGACAGGTTGACGACCGGTTGTTTCCGCACTGTTACCTCACGGTGAACGCTGGCTTAGAAGCGCGGCCCCGGCCGCTCAGGCCTTGCCCTGGGATGCCCACCAGGCGTCGAGGCGGCGACCCGCCTCCTCCTGACCGAGGGGGCCCTCCTCCAGGCGCAACTCGAGGAGGAAGTCGAGGGCCCGGCCGACGTCGCGCCCGGGCGACAGCCCCAGACGGGCCATCACCTGGTTGCCGTCGAGGTCGGGACGGATGCTGCGCAGCTCCTCCTCGGCCGCCAACGCCTCGATGCGCGCTTCGAGCGTGTCCATCCGCCGTGCCAGCTCCTCGGCCTTGCGCTGGTTGCGCGTGGTGCAGTCGCACCGAGTCAGCTCGTTCAGCTGATCGAGCAACGGCCCGGCGTCGCGCACGTAGCGGCGCACGGCGCTGTCGGTCCAGCCCATCTTGTAGGTATGGAAGCGCAGGTGGAGCTCGACGAGGCGCGACACCTGCTCGATGTCCTCGACCGGGTAGCGCAGGGCCTGCATCCGCTCCCGGGTCATGCGGGCCCCCACCACCTCATGGTGATGGAAGCTGACCTTGCCGTTGGGGCCGAAGGAACGGGTCTTGGGCTTGCCGACGTCGTGGAACAGCGCCGCCAGCCGGACGATCCGCTCGGGACGGGTCTTGGCCACCACGGCGATGGTGTGGGCCAAGACGTCCTTGTGGTGGTGGACCGGGTCGACCTCGAGGGCCATGCCCGGCAGTTCGGGGAGGAACTCCTCGGCCAGGCCGGTCTCGACCAGGAACTGCAGCCCGGCTTCAGGGTGCTCGACCACCACCAGCTTGTCGAGCTCGTCGCGGATGCGCTCGGCCGAGACGATCTCCAGTCGGGGATGCAGCGCCCGCACGGCGGCCACCAGATCGTCGTCGGGGACGAGGCGGTAGCCGGCGATGAACCGGGCGGCGCGCAGCATGCGCAGCGGATCGTCGCTGAAGGACTCCTCGGGCAAAAGCGGGGTACGGAGCCGGCCGGAGGCCAGGTCGACGGCACCGCCGAAGGGGTCGACCAGCTCGGGATCGCCGCCGCCGAGGCCCAGGGCCATGGCGTTGACGGTGAAGTCGCGACGGGAGAGGTCGGCCTCGACCTCGGTGGAGAAGCTGACATCGGGCTTGCGGGAGTCGGGCCGGTAGGCCTCGGCCCGGTGGGTGGTGATCTCGTGGTCCCGGCCATCGCGACGGGCGCCGATGGTGCCGAACCGCTTGCCCTGGAGCCACACCGCATGGGCCCACGGGCGGACCACAGCCTCGATCTCCTCCGGCCGGGCGTCGGTCGTGAAGTCGAAGTCGATGTGCTCGAGGGGACGGCCCAACAGCAGGTCGCGCACCGTGCCGCCCACCAGATAGAGGCGGTGGCCGGCCGTGGTGAAACGCTCGGCCAGCGGCTCCACCTCGGCGAGGACCGGCTGCAGCCGCTCGGGGACCATCGAGCCCACCGTACCGGTGAGCGCCGTGGCGAGGAGATCGACGGCTAGAACACTGGAGTGAGCCAGTTCACCGCTGCGCTGTTGGTGACTCCCCTCACCGACGGCCGATCGTGGGTCATCGTCACCGAGGACTTCCGCTACGACGTCGGACACGAGGGATCGGAGGACACCGTGCGGGTTCCGCGATGGATGGTGACCGATTTCGCCAGCGTCCCGCAGCCGATCTGGTGGTTCGCCGCCCCATGGGGGACACACGGCCACGCGGCGGTGATCCACGACGCCGGCTACTACCTCCAGGACCGCACCCGGGGCGAGTACGACCGGATCTTCCTCGAAGCCATGACGGTGCTCGGTGTCGGCCGCCTCAAGCGGACGCTGATGTATCTGGCCGTGCGCTGGTTCGGTATGCGGGCCTGGTCGGCCAACGCCGAGCGCAACCGTGACCGGCCCGGCTGGAGGATCGTCGACCCGGCCACTCTCGAATTGCAACGCCGCCGAGGCGCCCCGGCCGTGGCCCACGTCCGCCACGCTGTCGCCGCCCGGCGGCGCTGAGCGCCGCCGGAGCCCTCAGCCTCGCCGGGGAATCCAGCGAAAGGTGCGGGCAGCGAGGAAGGCGGCGGCGGCGCCCCAGAGCGCGACCACTGCCAGGTCGGCCCACGCCAGGCCCAGGCCCGACGTGGCCGGGTCGATGGCGTTGAAGAGGGCGTCGGCGAAGGGCTTGAGCGGAAAGACATCGGCGATCGAGAGCAACCACTCGGGAATGCTCTCGGCGGGCACGAAGATCCCGGAGATGAAGAACAGCGGCAGGCTGACGGCGTTGGCCACGGCGGGGGCCGCCGCCTCGGTGGGGATGGCGGAGGTGATGGCGATGCCGAGGGCGGAGAAGGCGGCGGCACCGACGGCCAGGGCGACGATGCCGGGAACGTAGAAGGTGGTGATCTCCACCCCGCTGTCGAGGGTCTGGCTGCCGAAGATGGTGACGAACAGCACCAGGAAGACCACCGGAAGGGCCAGGGTGAAGAAGGTGGCGGCCGGATCGCGCACAAAGATGCGGATGTCGTAGCGGGACTGGTGCAGGACCAGGCGGGCGTCCGTCATACCGGGGCCTCGGCGGTGAGCTCCAGGTACACGTCTTC
>DASZDM010000267.1:0-7503 GCA_035942015.1 Acidimicrobiales bacterium
GGCCTGGTCATCTTCGTCTAGTCGGCAACAAAGGAGACAACGGAGGCTCATGGATGGCCTCGACGACATCGCTCTGACCGCCGCGGTCTTCCTTCCCCTGGTGGGGGCGCTGATCATGATGCTCCTGCCTCGTAGTCAGGAGACCGGACACAAGGCGATCGCCTTGCTGACCACGGCCGCGACCTTCGCCGTGGGCGTCTACATCCTGTTCCGCTTCGACTACGAGCGGGCCGACGTCATGCAGTTCTACGTCGACGCCTCGTGGATCGACGTCATCAACAGCCGCTACATCCTGGGTGTCGACGGGATCTCGCTGCCTTTGCTGGTCCTGTCGATGTTCATCTGCGTCCTGGTGGTGCTCTATTCCTGGAACCACTTTCCCGAGCCCCACAACCCCAAGGCCTTCCTGATCCTGATCCTGGTGCTCGAGACCGGCATGAACGGCACCTTTGTGGCCCAGGACCTCATCTTGTTCTTCGTGTTCTTCGAGGTCGTGCTGCTGCCCATGTACTTCATGATCGGCGTGTGGGGTGGCGAGCAACGCCAGTACGCGGCCATCAAGTTCTTCCTGTTCACGCTGTTCGGCTCGGCCCTGATGATCCTGAGCTTCCTGGCCCTGTTCTTCCAGGGTGGGGAGACCTTCGCCATCGCCGAGCTGGTGGCGGTGGCATCGGACAACATTCCTCGCTCCACTCAGATCCTCATCTTCGGCGGGCTGTTCATGGGCTTCGCCATCAAGGTGCCCATGTTCCCCTTCCACACCTGGCTACCCGACGCCCACACTCAGGCGCCCACCCAGGGCTCGGTGATCCTGGCCGCCATCCTGCTCAAGCTCGGGACCTACGGCTTCGTGCGCATCGCCATTCCCATCCTCCCCGAAGCAGCCAAGGCGTGGGCTCCGTGGATCGGTGGCCTGGCCGTGATCGGCATCATCTACGGGGCACTGGGATGTCTGGCTCAGAGCGACATGAAGCGCCTGATTGCCTTCTCCTCGGTCGCCCACATGGGCTACGTCATGCTCGGTATCGCCACCCTCACCTCCTTCGGCATCAACGCCGCGGTCTTCGGCATGGTGGCCCACGGCCTCATCACCGGAATGCTGTTCTTCGTGGCCGGCTCCATGAAGGACCGGTTCCACACGCTCGAGCTGTCCCGCCTCGGAGGCCTGTTGATCCAGTCGCCCCGGATGGGCTGGATCCTCGGGTTCTGTGCCATGGCATCGCTCGGCTTGCCCGGTCTGGCTGGGTTCTGGGGAGAGTTCCCGGCCATCCTCGCCGCCTACAACCCGGCCGAAGGCCTCTCCGAGGCCCTGTTCCGTACCTACATGGTCGTGGCGGCAGTAGGGACCGTCTTCGCCGCCGGCTACCTCCTGTGGATGTTTCAGCGGGCCGCCTTCGGTACGCCCACTGAGGAGTTCGCCGACACCAAGATCTCCGGCATGCACTGGCCCGAGTACGTGGCCTGGACCCCGATGCTGATCCTCATCGTCGTGCTCGGTCTGTTCCCCAACCTGTTGTTCGGGCTCACCGACGACGCCGTGGGCAACGCCCTGACGGCGCTGGGTGGAGGGGGATAGGCCGTGCCCTTCGATTCGCCCGGGGTCGACTACCACGCCTTCGCCCCCGAGATCGTCCTCGTGGCGACGCTCGTCGTCCTGCTCCTCGTCGACCTCATCTTCGAGGAGCGGGCCCGATGGGCCAGTTCCACCATCGCCGGCGTGGGCCTCCTCGCCGCCGTCGTGCCCATCCTCACCCTGGCTGTCGACGGCGCCGACCGCAGCCTCTTCGACGGTGCCTACGTGGTCGACAACTTCGCCCTCGTGCTCAAGGCGCTGTTCCTGGTGGCCGGCTACGTCACCGTGCTGATCAGCACCGACTACGTCGCCGACGGTGACTACTACGAGGGCGAGTACTACTTCATGCTCCTCTCATCGCTCCTGGGCATGACCCTCATGGCATCGTCGCGCGACCTCATCAGCATTTTCGTCTCCCTGGAGCTGTTGTCGATTCCCGCCTATCTGCTGGCTGGGTGGCGCAAGCGTGACCTGCGGGGCAACGAAGCCTCCCTCAAGTACTACCTCCTCGGGGTCTTCGCCTCGGCCGTCATGCTCTACGGGATGTCCCTGGTGTTCGGTGTCGCCGGTTCCACCGTGCTGACCGACATCGGTGACACGTTGTCCGAGGGCGCGCGGTCGGCGCCGCTCGTGACGGTGGGGATCGTCTTCATCGTGGTTGGCTTCGCCTTCAAGGTCTCGGCTGTGCCATTCCACACGTGGGCACCCGACACCTACGAGGGTGCACCCACGCCCATCACCGCCTTCTTGTCGGTGGCGTCCAAGGCGGCCGGATTCGTCGCCCTGGTCCAGCTCGTCTTCATCGCCTTCCTCGGGCGCGACGACGTGTGGGCACCGCTGTTCTGGGTGCTGGCCGCCATCACCATGACCGTGGGCAACCTCATCGCCCTTCGCCAGACCAACGTCGTGCGCCTGCTGGCCTACTCCTCGGTGGCCCAGGCCGGCTTCATGCTGGCCCCCTTCGCCGTGGCCGCCGACATTCCCGCCGACCGGGGCGGGATCGGCAACGCCACCGGAGCGGTGGTCACGTACCTGCTGATCTACGCCGCCATGAACCTGGGCGCCTTCGCCGTGGTGATGGCCGTGGCCCGTCGTACCCGTTCGGCCGAGATGAGCTCCTACGCCGGACTGTTCACCTACGCCCCCGGCCTCGCCGTCCTCATGGCCGTGTTCCTCTTCGCGCTGGCCGGCATCCCGCCACTGGCCGGGTGGTATGCCAAGTTCGTCGTCTTCAAGACCCTGCTCGACGCCGGCACGGTCGCGGCGGTCACCCTGGCGGTCATCGCCGCGGTGAACTCGGTCATCGCGCTGTTCTATTACGCGTCGGTCGCCCGCCAGATGCTGATGGAACCGGCGCCCGAGGGGGGCGACCTGACGCGTGTGCGGGTGCCGGCTTCTCTCGGCGCCGCACTGGGGCTGTGTGCCGTGGCCACCTTCGCCTTCGGAGTGGTACCCAACCTGATCGCCGAGCTCGGAGACCTCGCCCTCTTCGGCCTCCTGCCCTGAACCGGGGATGGTGCGCTTCGACATCTTCATGGAGGATGCCCTCTACGGCCCGGGGGGCTTCTTCACGTCCGGGCGCGGTGCCGGTCGAAGAGCAGACTTCGTCACCAGTCCCGAGGTGGGACCGCTGTTCGGAGCGGTGGTTGCTCGGGCGGTCGATGCCGAGTGGGTGCAACTCGGCCGCCCCCAGAACTTCGCAGTGGTCGAGGCCGGCGCGGGGCGTGGTGCACTGGCCCGAGCAGTGCTGGCCGCCCGACCGGCCTGCGCCGGCGCCCTGCGCTACGTGTGCGTCGAGCGCTCGGCTGTCCTGCGCCGCCAAGCCGCCGACGTGGCCGGCGTCACGGTGGCAGAACAGCTCCCTTCCCGTATCACCGGGATGGTCGTGGCCAACGAGCTGCTCGACAACCTGGCGTTCCGTCTCCTCGAGCGCCGGACCGAGGGGTGGGCCGAGGTCTACGTGGGGCCGTCCGGAGGCTCGGAGATGGAGGAGATGCTGCTCGACGCTCCGCCGGACGCCGCCGAGTGCGCCGACCTCCTGGCGCCCCATGCCGAGGTGGGGGCCCGCCTACCCCTCCAACAGCAGGCCTCGGCATGGGTGCGCGCCGCCCTGGATTGCCTCGAGCGGGGCAGGCTGGTGGTGGTGGACTACGCGGCAACGACGCCCTCGCTGGTCCGACACCCCTGGCACGAGTGGGTGCGGACCCATCGGCGCCACCGTGGTGGCGGTGTCCCCTGGGAGCAACCAGGGAGCCAGGACGTGACCTGCGAAGTGGCTGTCGACCAGCTCACCTCCGTCCGTCCGCCCGACCACGACCGGAGCCAGGCCGAATGGCTCCGGGCTCACGGCATCGGCGACCTGGTCGCCTCGGCCCGTGCCACGTGGCACCAACGGGCCCACCTCGGTGACCTGACCGCCCTGACCGCCCGCAGCCGGGTGGGGGAGGCCGAAGCGCTCTGCGATCCTGCGGGCCTGGGCGCCTTCCGAGTCCTCGAGTGGCTCACCCCTGCGTCGCTCCGCCCTCGTTCTGGTGGTGAAAACGAAGCCGAAGCGGTACCGCTGCTACCACCGGAACGGGGAGAAGGACGGCGACGGCAACCATGAGCACGCGGGCTGCGGCGGTGCTCGTGTTCTGCACCTCGGCGGCGGTGCTGGTGCTGGAAATCCTGGCCGGGCGGCTGGTGGCGCCCTACGTCGGGGTCTCGATCGAGACCTTCACCGGCGTCCTCGGCACCATCCTGGCCGGCATCGCCCTGGGCAGCGCCGTCGGGGGACGCCTGGCCGACCGGCGCGACGCTCGCCATCTGATAGGTCCGGCGGTGGTGGCGGGAGGGATCCTCGCCCTCCTGGCGTTGCCGGCGGTGTCGGTGCTCGGCCCGGTCGTCACCGGCGGGGGCCCGGTGGCCATCGTCGCCCTTGCCGCCGGCGCGTTCTTCGCCCCGGCCGTCGTCCTCAGCGCCGTGAGCCCCATGGCGGCCAAGCTCCGACTGGCAAGCCTGGACGAGACGGGCGCCGTGGTCGGGGGGCTCTCGGCGGCGGGCACCGCCGGTGCCCTGTTCGGCACCTTTGCCACCGGCTTCGTGCTGGTGGCCGCCGTGCCCACCCGGCCCCTGGTCCTCGCGCTCGGGACCGCCCTGGTGCTGGCCGGTGCCGCCCTGTGGTGGTGGTTGAGTACCCGACCGCCGGTGGCCGGCGTGCTCGGTGCCCTGATGCTCGCCGCCGGTTCGGGCATCGCCTCGTCCGGGCCCTGCGAGCAGCACACCGTCTACTACTGCGCACGGGTGGAAGCCGACCCGGCACGTCCCTCGGCGCGTGTACTGATGCTCGACACGCTCCGGCACAGCTATGTCGATCTCGACGATCCCACGTATCTGGAGTTCCGCTACGTGCGGCTCTTCGCCGACGTGGTCGACGCCGAAATGCGAAGTAACGAGCCCGTCGATGCCCTGCACCTGGGTGGTGGCGGCTTCACCTTCCCTCGTTATCTCGCCGCCACCCGGCCCGGGTCCACCAGCCTGGTGCTCGAGATCGATCCCGGACTCGTCGACCTGGCCACCGACAAGCTCGGCCTCGAGACAGGCCCCGACCTCCGGGTGGAGGTGGGCGACGCCCGCACCGCCGTGGCCGAGCTCCCCGACGACAGCTACGACGTGGCCGTGGGCGACGCCTTCGGCGGGCTGTCGGTGCCGTGGCACCTGGCCACGGTGCAGGTGGCCCGGGAGCTGGGTCGTGTGCTGCGCCCTGCCGGCGTCTACGTGGCCAACGTCATCGATGGGGGGCCCGACCGGCTCGTGCGGGCCGAAACAGCCACGCTGCGGGCGGTCTTCACCCACGTGGCCGTGATCGCGCCGCCGCGCAGCGAGGGCGACGGACCGGCCAACTACGTCCTGGTGGCCTCGGACGCGCCGTTGGCGTCGACGCCGGCCGACGTCGCCCCTGGCGACGGCGAGGTCCTGGCCGGCCCGGCCGTGGAGGCGTTCGTCGACGGCGCCCGCCCCCTCACCGACGACTTCGCGCCCGCCGACCAACTGCTGACCCGGCGATAGCAGGCGAGGAGCGGTCTAACCTCCGGGTATGGGCCAACGCTTGGACAAGCCTGCCATCGAGGTCTACGGCACCGAGGAGCGGCGATTCCCACCCCCCGACGCCATGAAGGCCGACGCCCTCGTCACCGGGACCGAGCTCTACGAGGAGGCGGCTGCCGATCACGAGGGCTTCTGGGCCCGCCAGGCCACGGAGTTGCTCACCTGGCGCAGCGACTGGCACACCATCTGCGAGTGGAACCCACCCTTCGCCAAGTGGTTCGTCGGCGGCACGCTCAACGCCTCCGAGAACTGCCTCGACCGGCATCTCGCGGACAACCGGGGAGACAAGATCGCCTTCCATTGGGAGGGAGAGCCGGGCGATACCCGCACCATCACCTACGCCGAGCTCCACGCCGAGGTGTGTCGTTTCGCCAACGTGCTCAAGTCCCTGGGCGTCACCAAGGGGGACCGGGTGGCCCTCTACATGCCCATGATCCCGGAGCTGCCGGTGGCCATGTTGGCCTGCGCTCGCCTCGGCGCGCCCCACACCGTGGTCTTCGGCGGCTTCTCGGCGGAGTCGCTGGCCGGGCGCATCGATGACACCCAGGCCAAGGTCCTGGTCACCGCCGATGGCGGCTGGCGACGAGGCAAGGCCGTGCCGCTGAAAGACAACGCCGACGCCGCCGTCGCCACCACCGCCTCCATCGATGCCGTGGTGGTGGTCCGTCGCACCGGCGAGGACGTCACCATGGCCGAGGGGCGCGACCAGTGGTACCACGAGCTCATGGCGGAAGCAGATGTCGACTGTCCGGCCGAGCCCATGGACGCCGAGGATCTTCTCTATCTCCTCTACACCTCGGGAACCACGGCCAAGCCCAAGGGGATCATGCACTCCACCGGCGGTTACCTCACCCAGGTGGCCTACACCCACAAGTACGTCTTCGACCTGCACCCCGACACCGACGTGTACTGGTGCGCGGCCGATATCGGCTGGGTCACCGGCCACAGCTACATCGTCTACGGACCCCTGGTCAACGGCGCCACTTCGGTCATGTACGAGGGCAGCCCCGACCACCCTCGGCGTGACCGGTGGTGGGACATCATCGAGCGCTACAAGGTGTCCATCCTCTACACGGCGCCCACTGCCATCCGGACGTTCATGAAGTGGGGCACGGCCGAGCTCGAGGCTCACGACCTGTCGTCACTGCGGGTGCTGGGGAGTGTGGGCGAGCCGATCAACCCCGAGGCGTGGATGTGGTACCGCGACCACGTCGGCGGGGGGACGAGTCCGGTCGTCGACACCTGGTGGCAGACGGAGACCGGCGCCATCATGATCTCGCCTCTTCCCGGGGTCACCACCACCAAGCCGGGATCGGCCACCTTTCCCCTGCCGGGCACCGTGGCCGAAGTCGTCGACGACGCCGGCCGCCCGGTCGAGCGGGGTGGCGGCTACCTGACCCTCACCCGCCCCTGGCCCTCCATGCTCCGGGGGATCTACGAGGACCCCGAGCGCTACCACGACACCTACTGGAGCCGATTCGAGGGCCGCTACCTCGCCGGCGACGGCGCCCACATCGACGATGAGGGCTACTACTGGCTGCTCGGCCGCGTCGACGACGTCATGAACGTCTCCGGGCACCGGATCTCGACCGCCGAGGTCGAGTCCGCTCTCGTCAGCCATCCCGCGGTCGCCGAGTCGGCGGTGGTGGGAGCGTCCGACGACGTGACCGGCCAGGCGATCGTGGCCTACGTCACCTGCAAGGGGAATTGCGAGGCCGACGACGACCTCGGTCAGCAGCTCCGCACCCATGTCGGCGCCAAGATCGGCCCCACGGCCAAACCCAAGACAGTCATCTTCACCGACGACCTGCCCAAGACCCGCAGTGGCAAGATCATGCGCCGCC
>DASZDM010000268.1:0-7460 GCA_035942015.1 Acidimicrobiales bacterium
CCTGGAGGTAGTTGAGATATTGCTCGGGCAGCGGCGCATCAAGGTTGTAGTACTCGGCCAGGTTCGCCCGCGTCTCGTCGTCCTGGACAAAGTTCGGCGACCCCATGGCCATCAACGCGTCGATCGGATCTCCCGGCATGAGCCTGGGCAGGGCGAAATTGAAGGTGATGAGGACGAACACCGTGGCCGCGTAGAGAGCGACCGGGACCCACCGAGTCCGCCCACGCGACGCTGCATGAGTCCGGCTCCCCCCCCATGACGGCGCGGCGGTGAGGTCGTCGCCCAGGTCGCTGACGTCGTGCTCGTTGGCGCCGTCCCTCAGTACGTCGGGATCTGCGACCGGGCTCATGGCATCCCTCTGCCTCGCTCGTCTAGGTCGTCCGCACAACCTACCGCGAGCATCGATCGGCAGCAGCGGCAAGGGTCGGACCTCTATGCTCGGCCCCGTGCCCGACGAGGTCATCTCTGTTCGGGGGCTCAGCAAGATCTACCCCCAGCAGGCCAATGAGGACGGCAGCGCCCTCGTCGCCGTGGACGACCTCGAGTTGTCGGTGACCAGAGGAGAGATCTTTGGACTCCTCGGGCCGAATGGAGCCGGCAAGACGACCACCGTGGGGATGCTCACCACCCGGGTCATCCCCACCACCGGCGTCGCCATCGTCAACGGCGTCGACGTGGTCGCCGACTCTGCCCGGGCCAAGCGTGACATCGGCGTCGTACCCCAGGCCAACACCCTCGACCGAAGCCTCACGGCCCGGGAGAACCTCTACTTCCACGGCCGCTATTTCGGGATGAGCGACGGCGAAGCCTGCGAGGCGTCCGACGACCTGCTCGAGCAGTTCCGCCTCACAGCCAAGGCCCATTCGGAGGTGCACCAGCTGTCGGGCGGCATGGCTCAGCGACTCATGGTGGCTCGCGCCATCCTTCACCGCCCCGCCGTGCTGTTCCTCGACGAGCCCACCGCCGGGCTCGACCCCCAGAGTCGCCTGGCCCTGTGGGACATTGTTGGCCGGCTGCACGACGAGGGACAGACCATCCTGCTCACCACCCATTACATGGAGGAGGCTGACCGTATGTGCGACCGCGTGGCCATCATGGACCAGGGTCGCATCCTCGCCTTGGATACGCCGGCCGGACTCAAGCAGTCGAGCAGTGTGAACGACGGGAAGGCGGCGGTCATGCAGCTCTGGCTGAGTCGCTCCCTGGACGTGCTCCTGCCCGTGGACGAAGAGACCAGTGACGGTGACCGCAGGCAGCGAGATGCGGCCGAGCGAGCCCTGAGCGAGCTGGTGAAGGCAGCCGAGAGCGTCGGAATTCCCCTGCCTGAACCGCCCGACGAGGTCACGCTGGAGACGGTGTTCATCAACCTCACCGGGCGGGAGCTTCGAGAATGACCGTCGAAGCCGTCGACGCCGGGACCGGGCGGTGGTCGACCTTCCGGGCGCTGCTGCTGCGGGACATGGTGGTGCTCGACCGTAACCTGGGAGAGTTCGTTCCCAACACCGTGCTCCAGCCGCTGCTGCTGGTGTTCGTCTTCACCTACGTCTTCCCGACCATCGGCCAGGCGGTCGGCGGTGAGGGCGGAGCGGCCCGCTTCTCCACCATCCTGGTGGGTGGCCTGGTGGCCCAGGCCGTCATCTTCCAGGGCATCTTCCGAGTGGCCTTGCCGCTGGCACGAGAGCTCGACGTCACCAACGAGTTGGAGGATCGGGTGATGGCGCCGGCGCCTCTGTCGCTGATCGCCGTCGAGAAGATCGCCTCGGGTGCACTGCAGGCCCTGTTCGCCGGGATGATCGTCTTCCCGGCGGCCGCGTTCGTGCCCGCCACCCCGCTGTTTGTGAGCGTCGACTGGCCGGTGCTGCTCACCCTCACCCCGCTGGCCTGTGTGGCCTCGGCCGCCCTGGGCCTCACCCTCGGCACCCAGCTCGACCCCCGCTCGGTGCCCATCCTCGCCGGGTTCGTCGCCCTCCCCCTGGCCTTCTTCGGGGCCATCTTCTACTCCTGGTCGGCCCTCGAGCCCATTCCCTGGCTGCAGTACGCCGTGTTGGCGAACCCCCTGGTCTACCTGAGTGAGGGCTTCCGCGCCGCCCTGTCGACCGGAATCCCGACCATGCCGCTCCCCGTGATCTACGGCGTGCTGGTGGTGGCCACCGCCGTGTTGTGCCTCACGGGCATCAGCGGCTTCAAGAAGCGGGTGCTCAACTGATGCCCCTTCCGGCGACCGAGCCCCTGGTCGTCCCCGATCTGGTGCGCCGACGGCTGGCCGAGGACCCGGCTGGCACCGCCCTGGTCGTGCACGGCGGCGAGTCCCTCGACTACGGGACCTGGAACCGACGCTCGGATGCCGTGGCCCAGGCGCTCTCGAGCCGGGGCATTGCGGGTGGCGACCGGGTGGCGCTGTTCTTCGACAACGCCCGATGGACGGACTACGCCGTGGGCTACCTCGGCGTCCTCAACGCTGGAGCCGCGGCCGTGCCGCTGGGACCGCGGTTCAACAAGACCGAGCTGGCGGGGATCCTCGCCCACTGCGCACCTGCGACCGTGATCTGCCCTCCCGATTTGGTCGCTGCCCTGCCCCCGGGACCGTGGGAGGTGGCGTCGCCGGCCGATCTCAACGACAGCGAGCGAGCTCCCCATGAGCTTCCCCGTCCGGATCCGGGCGACCTGGCCGAGATTCTGTACACGTCGGGCACCACCGGCAGGCCCAAGGGCGTCGCCTGCTCGCACGAAAACCTCATGTTCCATGAGCTCCCACCGGACGGCGCTGCAGTTCCACGGCACATCTCGTTCCTCCACGCCTTCCCCGTGGGGACCAACGCCGGCCAGGAGGTGCTCCGTCTGCCCCTCCGCCGCAACGGCCGGGTGGCCGTGGTCCTTCCGGCCTTCGATCCCGAACAACTCTGCGCCGCCGTGGCCGAGCACCGGGTGACTCGCCTGCAGCTGGTGCCGGCCATGGCGCAGGTGATCCTCGACTCCGGGGCCCCCCAGCGCCATGACCTCTCTTCGATCGAGCGGGTGACGCTGTCGTCGGCGCCGGCGTCGCCGGCGCTCCTTGCCCGCCTGGCCGAGGCGCTGCCCGGGGCGACGTTGTGCAACGCGTACGCCATGACCGAATCGGGGACCGCTCGGACGCTGTTGATCGACGCCGCGTCACGACCCGGATCGGTGGGCAAGCCGGTGGGCGCTACCGAGGTGCGGGTGGTCGGCGACGACGGCGTCGACGTGCCGCCGGGGGCCCGGGGCGAGATCTGGTTGCGGCGACCAGGGGCACCTCGCCGGGAGTACTACCTCGATACCGAGGCGACGGCCGCCACCTTCGCTCCCGGCGGGTGGCTACGCACCGGCGACCTCGGCCATGTCGACGAGGAGGGCTACCTGTACATCGACGACCGGAAGAAGGACCTGATCATCTCCGGTGGGACCAACATCTCGCCCGCCGAGGTCGAGCACGTCCTGTCCGAGCACCCAGCCGTGGCCGACGTCGCCGTGTTCGCCGTCCCCCACGCCGTGTTGGGCCAGGATGTGGCTGCTGCCGTCGTCCTGCGATCGCCCACCACCGCGCGCCAGCTTCAGGACTTCGTCCGCAGCCGTCTGAGTGAGCCCAAGACACCGCACCGCGTCGTGGTGGTCGACCAGCTTCCCCGCAACGCCTCGGGCAAGGTCCTCAAGCGGGAGCTGCCGACCCTGCTGGCGGCGGCCGGCGAGACCGACACCGACCCGGCGCCCGCCGGCGACGCCGGCCTCAGTCCCGTCGAGGCCGAGGTGCTGGCGATCTGGCGGGAGGCGTTGGGCCGGGAAGGCTTCGGCGCCCACGAGGACTTCTTCGAGCTGGGAGGCCACTCCCTGGCCGCCGCCCAGATCGCCGCCCGCCTGCAGGACGCGTTCTCCCCCGACGTGCCCCTCACCGTGGTCTTCGAGCATCCCACCGTGGCTGAGCTGGCCGACGTGGTGGGGCCCATGCGTCCCGGCGGAGCGTGAAGGACTGCGCTCGCCGAGTGGTCCCAGCGAGCGCCCCGGCTCTACCCGGCCGGCCGGCGATGACCTCGAGCGCTCACGGGCTCAGGCGGTCCCGGCTCCTCGGCAGATAGGTCACCTCGCGCACGTCGTCCTGGCCCAACAGGGCCATGAGCATGCGGGTGAGGCCCAGGCCGAATCCGCCGTGGGGTGGGCAGCCGAATCGGAAGCAGTCGAGGTAGTAACGGATGGGATCGAGGGGCACGCCGTCGGCCTCGGCCTGGGCGATCAGCCGGTCGTAGCGGTGCTCCCGCTGCGCGCCGGTGGTCACCTCCATCCCCTTCCACAGCAGGTCGAAGTCCCGCAGTGCAGCGGAGTCCTCCTCGACGTGCATGTGGTAAAAGCCCCGGGTCGACTGCGGGTACTCGGTGACGAAGACGAACTCGTGGCCGAAGGCGGCGGCCACGTGCTCACCGAGCGCACGTTCGCCGTGCGGGTCGAGGTCGCCCGGCGGCTGGGCCAGTGCGGGCCCCGCCTTCTCGGCGATGGCTCGGGCCTCGTCGAGGGTGACCCTGGGAAAGGGCAGTGAGGGGACGACCACCTCGGTGCCGAACTGCCGGGCGATGTCGTCGCCGTGCTCGGCGGCCACGGTGGCGATGACGTGGCGCAGCCAGCGCTCCTCGAAGGCCATGAGGTCGTGGTGCGAGTCGATCCACGACATCTCCACGTCGACGCTGGTGAACTCCGTGTCGTGGCGGGCGGTGATGAAGGGAAAGGCCCGGAACACCGGGCCGATCTCGAAGATGCGCTCGAAGCCGGCGGCCATGGCCATCTGCTTGTAGAACTGCGGCGACTGCACCAAGTAGGCCTGGCGGTCGAAGTAGGGCACCGAGAACAGCTCACGCCCCGACCGGTTGGGATTGGGGCGCAGCTTGGGCGAGTGCAGCTCGAGAAAGCCGTGCTCGGCCCAGTACTGGCGCATGGCCCGCTCGGCGGTGGTCTGCACGGCGAAGACCAACACGTTGCGAGGACGCCGAAGATCGAGGAAGCGCCAGTCCAGGCGCTCCTGGAGTGACGAGCCCTCGTCGAGGGGCAGCTCGTCGAGCACGGGCCCGACGACCCGGAGCTCGCGGCACGACACCCGC
Organism: Acidimicrobiales bacterium; assembly: GCA_035942015.1. Taxonomy (GTDB): domain Bacteria; phylum Actinomycetota; class Acidimicrobiia; order Acidimicrobiales; family CADCSY01; genus JADDRA01. The sequence continues at coordinate 5,100 of DASZDM010000268.1, forward strand.
ACGCCTCCCGGCCACCCGGGATCGAGGCCGACCTCCCCCCTGGCCTCCACGGCCGCCTCCTGTTGCAGGTCGGATGGGCAGGCGTCGACCACCAGCACCGCCCACCCGCTGCGGTCACGCACCCGTACCCGCCAACGGTCCCCCTCAGAGATGACGTCGTCGACCCAGCCGCAGACCCGGACGTGCTCGCCGGCGTGCGAGGCGAGCTCGGCCAGCAGCGTGCGGGCGGTGCTCATGGTGCCGGCGGAGGTGGCTGCACCAACTCGATGGTGACGCCGTCGGGGTTTCGAAGGTAGGCCAGGCGGGTGCCGGCGCGGGGGCCGGCACCGACCTCGATGGGCGTACCGGTGACCGCGCTGGCCCCGCAGGCCAGGGCGTGATCGTGGGCGGTGTCCATGTCGTCGACCCGCAGGCAGAGGTGCACGTTGCCGGGATGGGCCGTGCCGGGGTCGTAGGGAACCTCGTCGCGGTCGAGGTACTGCAACAGCTCCAGGGCCACGCCGCCGGGCAGGTCGAGCCAGCACGAGTCGATGCGCACCCCGGGGTAGCCCACCATGGTGCCCACCTGGGGACCGTCGAGCACCCGACGGTTGCGGGGCTCGGCCCCGAGCAGGCGCTGCCAGAAGACGACGGAGGCGTTGATGTCGGCCACCGTCACACCCACATGATGGACGGCCTGGAACATCAGGTGTCCGTACCGGCCTCGACCTCGGCGAGCGCCTGGTCGAGGGCATCGAGGCCGGTGGCTGCCTGGCGCTCGGTGAGCACCAGTGGCGGGGTCAGGCGCAGGATGGGCCCGGCGCCGGCGGTGAGCACGCCCCGGTGGGCCAGCGCCAGGAGCAGCCGCCGGGCCACCGCCGGGGAGATGCGCTCTTTGGTCTCCCGGTCGGCCACCAGCTCCAGGGCCAGCAGCATGCCCACGCCCCGCACGTCGCCGATGAGGGGGTGGCGCTCCTGCAGCTCGTGGAGTCCGGCCAGCAGCTGGGCCCCGACCCGCCGGGAGTGCTCGAGCACGGTGCCGTCCTGCAGGAGCCCGAGGGTGGCCACGCCGGCGGCGCAGGCCAGGTTGCCGCTGGCGAAGGTGGAGGCACCCGCCCCCGGGGCGCCGAAGGGCAGGGAGTCGAGGATCTCCCGGCGGGAGGCGATCACCGAGATCGGATAGCCGGATGCGAGCCCCTTGCCGGCCAGGAGGATGTCGGGGACCACGCCGGACTGCTCGAAGGCCCACATGGTGCCGGTGCGGCCCATGCCCGTGAGGATCTCGTCGAAGATCAGCAGCGCCCCGGTGCGATCGCAGAACGCCCGCATGTGGGCGAGGAACTCCGGCGGTTGGGGGATCACGCCACCCACCCCCTGGACCGGCTCCACGATCACCGCGGCCAGCTGGTGCTCGGTGGAGTCGTCGTACACCCGGTCGATGAACTGGGCGCAGGCCACCCCGCACCGGTCGGGGGCCAGACCGAGGGGACAGCGGTAGCAGTAGGCGTCGAGGGTGTGGTGGGTGCCGGGAGCGAAGGGGCCGTAGCCGTGCTTCAGGGGGAACCCGCCCATGAGCGACATGGACCCGAGCGTGCGGCCGTGCCAGGCCCGGTGCAGGGAGATGAACTCGTAGCGCTTGGTGTAGGACTTGGCCAGGCGCAGGGCCGCCTCCACCCCCTCGCTGCCGGTGCTGTACATCTGAAAGGTCTGGAGATCGGGTGGCAGGGTGGCGGCCAATGCCTCGAAGAAGTCGACGCGCGGTGGCGTGGCGAAGTCGAAGTAGTGCAGGAGCCGGCCCGCCTCGTCCCGCAAGGCCTCCACCACCGCCGGCGGGGAGTGGCCCAGGTTGGCCACCACCGCGCCCGACGAGAAGTCGAGGAAGACGTTGCCGTCGACATCGCGCACCAGCGCCCCGGCCGCATCCCGGATCACCAGCTGCAACCACTGGGCCGCCGGCGACGAATTGCCGGCATGGTGGACGGCGTCGCGGCCCCACAGCTCCGCCGAGCGGGGACCGGGAATGTCGGTGTCGATGCGGGGGACGTCACCGTCGCCGAGGGCACCCAGTTCGGAGGGGGAGGCGATGCCGCTCATGGCGTCGGGATGGGGGCCCGCTCGTCGGCCAGTCGCTCCAACAGGCGGACGCCTTCCTCGGGCCCGGGCATGGCTGCCAACTCGGCGGCCACCGCTTCGGCTGCCTGTCGATAGGACGGCTCGTCCAGCAGGGTGCGCACGGCGTGACGTACCGATTCGGCCCCGACCTCGTCGGGCAGCAGGGCCAGGGCGGCTCGGCTGGCCACGCAGGACTCGGCGTTGTGGAACTGGTTGGCGCCCCGCGGCAGCACGAGGAGCGGCTTGCCGTGCCCGAGGATGTCGAGGATG
>DASZDM010000269.1:0-11525 GCA_035942015.1 Acidimicrobiales bacterium
CTTCGGCGTGGGCTACCCCGTGGCCATCGGCGTGATCGCCCGCTTCGTGCCTGTCGTACGGGAGCGCCGGTGGCGTTGGCTGGCCGCCCACCACGCCGGCGTCCTCGCCATCGTGGCCGGCTGGGGCCTGCGTGGAGAAGCGCTGACGGCCGCCTTCAACGCCTCGTGGCTCGCCGCCTCATCGCTGTGGTACGCCGTGGGCGGAAAGGGCGGACCGGCAGGCTGAGCCCCGCCTTCAGGGCGAGGTGCCGTCGTCTTCGATCGAGCCGTCGAGCTCCTCGGCGGTCATCAACACATCACGGGCCTTGGAGCCCGTCGAAGGACCCACCACACCGCGCTGCTCGAGGAGGTCCATCAGGCGACCGGCGCGGGCGAAGCCGACGCGCAGCTTGCGCTGCAGCATGGACGTGGAGCCCAGTTGGGAACGCACGATCAGCTCCATGGCCGCCCGGCACAGCTCGTCGTCGTCGTCGTTGGCGCCTGACCTGCCGTCGGCACCCCCGCTCAGGAGCGGATCATCCTCCCCCTCCACCCCGGAGGTGTAGACCACCTTGGGTGCCTGGCGGCGCCAGTGGGCCACCACCTTGTGGACCTCGTCCTCGCCTACCCACGAACCCTGGATACGCCGAGGAGTCGACGACGCCGCACCCAGCAACAGCATGTCGCCCCGACCCACCAGGCGCTCGGCCCCTCCCTGGTCGAGGATCACCCGGCTGTCGGCCAAGCTCGACACGGCGAAGGCCAGGCGGGCGGGGATGTTGGCCTTGATAACGCCGGTGATGACGTTGACCGACGGCCGCTGGGTGGCGATGACCAGGTGGATGCCTACGGCCCGGGCCATCTGCGCGATCCGGCAGATCGACTCCTCGACGTCACGGGCGGCCACCATCATCAGGTCGTTGAGCTCGTCGACCACGATGATCACGAACGGCAGGCGATCGTGGACGGGCTCCCCCGGGTCGTCGACCCCTTCGGCCCGTGGTTCGGTCCGCAGCTCGCCGCGGTCGACAGCGCCGTTGTAGCCGGTGATGTCGCGCACCCCGACCTCGGAGAGCAGGTCGTAGCGCCGCTCCATCTCCTTCACCGCCCAGGCCAGGGCGTTGGCCGCCTTCTTCGGGCTGGTGACAACGGGGGTCAGCAGGTGAGGCAGGCCGTTGTACTGGCCCAGTTCGACTCGCTTGGGGTCGACCAGGATGAGGCGGACCTGCTCGGGGGTGCTGCGCAACAGCACCGAGGTGAGGAGGCTGTTCAGGCAGCTCGACTTCCCGGCGCCGGTGGCGCCGGCAATGAGCAAGTGAGGCATCTCGGCCAGATTGGCCAGCACCGCCCGCCCGCTGATGTCGCGTCCGAGGGCCACCTCACATGGGTGCGTAGCTCGCGCCGCCTCCTCACTGGCCAGGATGTCGCCCACCGCCACCAGCTCCCGCTGGGTGTTGGGCACCTCGACCCCGATGGCCGATCGCCCCGGGATGGGCGCCAGGATGCGCACATCAGGGGAGGCCATGGCGTACGCGATGTCGCGATGCAGCGTCGTGACCCGGGCCACCTTGACTCCGGGGCCCAGCTCCAACTCGTATCGGGTGACGGTAGGCCCGACGGTCATGCCCACGAGGCGGGTCTCCACGCCGTGGGCGGCCAAGGCGTGCTCGAGCGTACGGCCGGCCTGCTCAACCAGGCGCCGGTCGATCTCCTGGGCCGGCATGCGCGCCAGCAGGGACATCGACGGCAGCTTCCACGGACTGCGCTCACCCGCAGGACCGAGATCGATGGCCAGTTGCTCGGAGTCGCCGCCTTCGTCCTCGGAGGGAGCGGGTGGGAGTGGTCCTATCACGGCGACCTCGGTGGTGAGGTCAGCGGAGACGTCGGCGGCGCCGTCGTAGAGCATCGGCGGCGGGTAGGTGGCCACGGTCGGGGCAGCCCCTCCGTCGTCGCCCTCCACCGGCTGGGGCGCCCTCAGCGTGGACAACGAACGCATCCCCCTTCGCAGCGCGTGGACTGCGGGACTGGAGCGTCGCACGACTTTGGCCCCACCGGCGGCGAGGTGACCGGCGGCCGTGCGCACGGTGGTGGCGGTCAGGACCAGTACCGCGGCAACAACCAGGGCCAGCAGGACCAGGGTCGCCCCCCACGGGGAGAGCAGCTTTTCCAGGCCACCACCGACGAGGTACCCGGATTCGCCACCTAGGCCGTCGTCGGCGATGTGGAGGAGACCGTTGCCGGCCATCAGCCCCAGCGCCAGTCCAGCGGCGACACGAAGTGTCCCTTCAACGGCGCGGCCCCGGATGAGCAACACGCCCACCCACGCCAACGCCGGCGGCATGGCGAATCGGGCCGCGCCCAGGCCGCGCCCGAGCGCCTCGTCGACGCGGCGACCGACCGGCCCGCCCACATCGGCCCATGTGCCCAGAGCCACGAGGACGGCGGTGACTAGGAGAACCGCCCCCCAGACGTCGCCCCGGCCGAGATTCCGGCGGACGGCGTGCAGCCGGGCCTGACGCCGCTGCAAGGCCTGCCGCTTGGCCTTGTTCCGGGCCGCGGCAGTGGTCTTCGGCTTGTGCTTGGCACGATCCGGAGCCCGCTTCTTCGAAGGCGGCCGTTGTCGAGTCGCAGTAGCCACAGTGGCAACAACGCTAACAGCAGCAACACCGAGCGCCCGCTCATTGGCCGCCGGCGAGAAGGCGGTGCACACCGGCCACCCGAGCGCCGGGCATTGCCGTCGGCCAGCCAAGCGCCGAAGGCGCCCCGTCTGGATGGCGGCCCAGGGCGGGCAGAGCTCGCCCCAGGTGGTGGTCAGCGCAGAGGCGGCCGGCTCCGCCGGACGCCGGAGCACCATCAGCTCGCCGAGGAACCTCCGGTTGCGACGGCGAAACCTACGCCTCCATCACGACGGGGACGATCATGGGCTTGCGCTTGGTCCGCTCGTTGACAAAGGCGGCCAGGGCCTTTCGCACCACTCGCTTGAGCGTGTCGAAGTCGGTGTCGCCGGAGCGTTCGATGGCTCCCACTACCCGCTGACGGGCCTCCTCGAGGAGGTCCTCGGCCTCGGTGGCGTGCACCCAGCCCCGTGTCACGATCTCGGGGCCGGCGATGACCTTGCCGGAGTTGACGTCCACGGTGACGATCACCACGACGACGCCCTCATCGGCGAGCACACGCCGGTCCCGGAGCACACCGTGGTTGACGTCCCCCACCACACCGTCGACGTAGAGGTAGCCGGCCGGCACCTCTCCCACCCGCCGGAGCCCCTTGTCGCTGAGCTCCACCTGGTCGCCGTCGGCGCAGACCATGACGTCGTCCTCGAGCAGCCCCACCGAGACCGCAAGGCGGCCGTGGTGGATCATGTGGCGGTACTCCCCGTGCACGGGTATCAACCACTCGGGATCGGTGACCGAGATCAAGGTCTTGATCTCCTCCGCCTTGGCGTGGCCGGTCACGTGGACATCCGCGATACCGGAGTGCACGACGTCGGCTCCCAGGCGGTGCAGGCCGTCGATGACCTTGCCCACACTCGTCTCGTTGCCGGGAATGGGGTGCGAGCTCAGGATGACCGTGTCACCGGGGCCGACTCGGAGCCACTTGTTCTCGTTGGCGGCCATGCGGGCCAACGCCGACAAGGGCTCGCCCTGCGAGCCGGTGGAGATGACACAGAGCTTGGCCGGGTCGACGCCTTCGATGTCGGCGATGTCGCAGATTCGGTCGTCGGGGATGCTCAAGCGGCCGAGATCCCGCGCCAGGCGCGCGTTCTTCTTCATGGACAGCCCGAGCGTGGCGACCATGCGGCCCTCAGCCAGAGCGACATCGGCGATTTGTTGGATCCGATGGATGTGGCTGGCGAAGCACGCGGTGATGATCCGCTGGCCGCGGGCAGAGGCGAAGAGGCTCCGCAACGAAGCCCCGATCGAACGCTCTGAACGGGTGTGACCCTCCTCCTCGGCGTTGGTGGAGTCGGCCAGGAGGAGACGGATGCCCGAGCTGGCGGCGATCTGGCCGATGCGGGCCAGGTCGGTGGTCCGCCCGTCGACTGGCGTGAGGTCGAGCTTCCAGTCGCCGGAGTGCAGGATGACGCCCTGAGGGGTGTGCCAGGCGGTGGCGAAGCCGTCGGGCACCGAGTGCGTCACAGGAATGAACTCGACGTCGAATGGGCCGATGCGCCGGCGCTCACCGTCTTCTACGGCGATGAGCTCGGTGCGATGCAACAGGCCGGCCTCGTCGATGCGGTTGCGGGCGATACCGAGCGTCAGCGCCGAGCCGTAGACCGGGAACGACAGCTCCCGCAGGAGGAACGACAAGGCTCCCACGTGGTCCTCGTGACCGTGGGAGAGCACACAGCCCTCGACCCGGTCGGCGTTCTCCCGCAGCCAGGTGAAGTCGGGGAGCACGAGGTCGACCCCGAGCATGTCGGCCTCGGGGAACATGAGCCCGCAGTCGAGGAGGACGATGCGGCCATCGACCTCCAGGCAGGCGCAGTTGCGGCCGATCTCACCGAGGCCCCCCAGGAAGGTGATGCGGACGGGACTGGCCACGTCAGCCACTCCCCCGCAACGCATCATGCACCCGGCGGGCCTCGTCCTCCAGGCCGGCCGGCGCCGGGCCCATGGGCGGTCGGCACTGGCCGACGCGGTGACCGAGCAACCGCATCATGGCCTTGGTCGGCAGCGGGTTCGGGGCGTCGTCCCCCGTCTCGAAGACGAAGCTGGGCAGCAGCGCCCGGTGGTGGTGACGGGCACCCGTCAGGTCGCCCTTTTCGAATGCGCCGATCATGGCGGCGGTCTCCTCTCCGGCCCAATGGCTGGCCACGCTGATGACGCCCACCGCACCCACGGCCAGCAACGGCAGGGTGTAGGCGTCGTCACCGCTGTAGAGCTCGAACCCTTCCGGGGTCTGGGCAAGCAGGCGGGCCGACTCCGGCGGGTCGGCGGTGGCGTCTTTGACCGCCACCACGTTGGAAACCCCTCGGGCCAGCGCCACCAAGGTGGGTGTGGCCACCTTGCGCCCCGTGCGGCCGGGGATGTCGTAGATGACGACGGGGAGTTCGGAGGCTGCGGCCACCGCCGAGAAGTGGGCGAAGAGGCCGGACTGCGAGGGCCGGCTGTAGTAGGGCGTGACCACCAACAGGCCGGCGACGCCGGTGGTGGCTGCGGCCCGGGCCAGCTCCACGCTGTGGCGGGTGTCGGCGCTGCCCACGCCGGCGATCACCGGGACGGTCACCGCCTCGGCAACGGTACGAAAGAGCTCGATCTTCTCGTCGTCGGTGAGCGTCGGGCTCTCGCCCGTGGTGCCGGCCAGGACCAGGCCGGTGCTGTCATGGTCGGACAACCACCGGGCCAGAGCCACGGCGGCGTCGTAGTCGACCCCGAGGTCATCGTCGAAGGGTGTCACCATGGCGGTGACGACCGGACCGAAACGGGCCATCATCCGCTCCCGCGCCCGGTCGTCGCCGCTCGCGCCGGTAGTTCTTGTCGGAGTGAGGCGTGCGGCACCGGAGGAACCTTATCGGGGCTCGGATGAGCCACTGTGCTCGTCGACCGGGGGCATCTCGGTTGTCCGGTCGAGCCCGAGCGTGGACAACAGGTCCTGGTGGAGCTCGAACCAGACCTGGTGGTAGCTGTCGAGCAGCGGTCGCGTGAACCAGTCGCCGTCACCGGCCCGGACGCGATCGAGGGCGGTTTGGAGCCGAGGGCGGTAGGGCCCGAAGCGCGGCAGGTGTCGGGACAACTCGAGGACGACCGGCTGCACCCGCCGGTGGATCTCGGCCAGATGTGCCACCACCCCGGCGTCGTAGGATGCGTCGCGGTGGTCGTTGGGTGTCTGCGACCCGTCGCCGGCGTCGACCAGCTGCCAGGCGGTGCAGGCCCTCAGCAGCTCAGGATTCAGTGCCAGGAACGAGTGGTACGCCTCCTCGAGCGCGGTCCGGGCGCCGGCCGCCTCCAGCTCTCGGCACAGCCACGCGTCGTCATGCCGGACACCCGGGGCGGTCGGCCTCCATCCCGTCAGCACACCGTCTCGGTACTCGGCCAGCCCCCGCGCCACCAGGTCGGCGAGAGCGCTGGTGATCTGTTCCATGCCGAACCCGGTGGCAGTGGCGAGCGCGCCCGCCTCGGCGACACCCTTGATGCGCAGTACGTGCAGCGTCACCGACCTCGACGGCAGCCCCTGAGAGGCCATGCCCAGCACGCTATCGAACGCCGTTCTGACCAGAGCGTCCGTGCATGTAAAGGGTGGCCGACCTCTCTACGTTTGAGGAGGTGGTGGACGAAGGCCGACACGATTTCGAGGGAGAGTTCGATGAACTGTTCAACCGGTCCCGCCGCCTGGCCACGCGCATGGTCGGGGATTGCACCCGGGGCGAGGACATCGCCGCCGAAGCCCTCGCTCGCACATGGCTGCACTGGTCGAAGGTGCGGGGCCTGGATCACCGGATGGCCTGGGTGCTGCGGGTGACCACCAATCTCTGTCTCGACCACTTCCGGCGGGGCCGGCCCGTCGTCATGGCTGTCCCCCAGTCGGATCCGACCGACGCCGTCGCGCTCCGCCTGGCCCTGGCCGCGGCCCTGCGCAGCCTGCCCCGGCGCCAGCGCGAGGTGGTCGTGCTGCGCCACCTGGCCGACCTGCCCGAGATCGAGGTGGCCCGGGCGCTCGGCATCACGCCGGGCACCGTCGGGGCCCACCTGCACCGGGGGCTCGCGTCACTGCGGGGGCGCCTCGGGGACGACCGCGAGGAGCTCCGTCTTGCCATCGAGCCTTGATCCCAGCCGGGCCGAGCGCCTGGCCGACATCTACGCCCGGGCCGATCGGCTCCGGCGTCAGCGCCGTACCCGCCTGGGCGCAGGCGCGTTGCTCGGGTCGCTGGCCGTGTTCCTGGTCGGGCTGTTGGTGGGGAACAGCTTGGAGGTCCCGCACCAGCTCAGGACCATCGGCCAGCCGGATGTTCCGTCGACGACCGCCACGACCGAGGGCCACTCCACGACGACGCTGCCCGACCGCCTCGCCGATTCGGATCATGGCGACCGAGGGTCGAACACCCCCCCGCACGACGAGGGCCCCGTCGCGGTCCCGCCCTTCGAACCGCCGCCCGTCCAGCCTCCCGCCACCTCGGCTCCCCCGACGACCGAGGCACCCACGGCCGACGTCACCGTGCCTCCTGCCTGTCGCAACAGCGTGGACCCGGCGTGCGGCCCGCTGCGGTACGAGCCCCCTCCGGTCAACCACCCCATGGTCGTCGACGTCACGTTCGTCCCGCAGCGTCCGAAGCCGGGCGAGAACGTCACCTTCACCGTGCGGGTACGTGACGACGGCCCGGCCAGCCCCGGGAACTGCGTCAACCAACAGATGTACGGCGAGGTCGACGAAGTCGTCGGCGTGTGCACGGCGTCGTGCGTCGAAGATCAGAGGTTCGGGCCCTGGGATCCGCCGCCGCCGGAGACCACCCGCTTCCAGGAGACGTTCTCGCACACCTACGCCGAGGCCGGCACCTACACCGCCACGTTCGCGTACAACGTCGGTGGGGATTGCACCTTCAGTCCCTACCGCAGCGGCGGTGAGGCATCGATCACCGTGGAGGTGGGCTGAGGGTCACCCCCCCAATGGGGACGGCTTCAGGGCTCTCCACCCGCTGCCGTAGGCTCGGGCGGATGTCGCAACGGGAGGAGGGCGCCACCGAGAAGCGGCGCATCCCACTGCCGTTCCTGCTCACCCCTATCGTGGCGCTGGCCGTGGTCGGCACCGTCGCCGACGTCATCGGGCCCGGCTTGATCACCGAGCGGCCGCTCCTGCAGATGTTCATGAATCCGAGGAACCGCTATCTGCTGTTGGCCTCGCCTCAGGTCGACACGGTCCCGTTCCTCGTGGTCGGCTTCCTCCGGTTGGTGCTGACCGACCCGCTCTTCTACCTCCTCGGCGTGCAGTACGGCGACGCCGCCCTGCGCTGGGCGGAACGCAAGCTGGACGACGACGTCGGCTTCATCCGCACCGCCGAACGGTTCTTCGGCCGCTTCGGTTCCGCCATCATCCTCATCGCCCCCAGCGGCTACCTCTGCCTGCTTGCCGGAGCCACGGGCATGCGCCCCCGGCGCTTCATCGTCCTCAACGTCCTCGGCACGGTGGGCCGCCTGGCGCTGTTCCGCGTGCTGGGCGAGACCTTCAAAGACGAGCTCTTGCGCGTCTTGGAGTTCATCCAGCGCTACCAATGGTGGCTGATCGGCCTCTCGCTGGTGGTGGTGGCGATCCAGTCCCGGCGCAAGCGGGATGCGGGCACCCTGCGCCCCCCCTCGGAGCTGGAGGAGGAGATCCAGGCGGCCGAAGAGGAGCTCGAGGAGCGTCCGTGACGCCCTATCACCGTGAGCTCGACGAGATCGTGGCGTCCCAGGGCCGCAGCACCGAGCCGCAGCGCCTGCAGCGCCTGTTCGATGTGGTGTGGCGCCACTTCATGGAGGAGCGTCCTGACGCGGCCACGTTCCTGGGCTGGCCCGAGGGAGGCGACCGGCTCCCCGACATGTCCCTCGGAGCGGTGGAGCGTCGCCGGGCCGAGGCTGGTGAACCGGTCCGGGTACTGGCCACCATCGACCGCGAGCGCCTCGGAAGTGACGACCGACTGAGCTACGACGTCTTCGCCTCCCTCTACGCCAGCGAAGCCGCCGGCGCCTCCTTTCCCGGCGACCTGCTGGCCGTGACGCAGCTCGAGGGGCCACAGAACGACCTCGCCCTGTTGCTGGGGGCCATGCCCACCGTCGGCGCCGGCGACCGCCACGATCTGCTCGCCCGGTTGCGCGCCATACCGACGCTGGTGGACCAGACCATCGAGTTGCTCGCCGAGGGCCGTCGCCGAGGCGTCACCCCGCCCCAGATCACCCTTCGCAACGTGCCGGCCCAGGTGGCGGCCCACCTGGGCGACGACCCGGCCGCCAGCCCGCTCCTGGCCCCGTTCCGGAACCTCCCCTCGTCGGTTCCCGCTGACGAGGCCGCCGACCTGCTTCGAGAGGCCGAAGCCGTCCTGGCCCGCGACGTTCAGCCGGCCTTCTCCCGCCTCCACGCCGAGCTCGTTGATTGCTACCTCCCTGCCGCCCGGGAGTCCACGGCGCTCTCGGCGCTGCCCGACGGCCGCGACTGGTATGACCACCTCGTCCGCCACCACACGACCACCGCCCTCTCAGCCAAGGAGATCCACGAGCTGGGCCTGGCCGAGGTTGACCGCATCGCCTCGGAGATGGACCGGGCCCGCGCTGACACCGGCTACACAGGACCGGCTGAGGGCTTCGCCGAACACCTACGCCGAGACCAACGGTTCTTCTTCGACTCCGAGGAGGCGCTGCTCGCCGCCTATCGCGACATTGCCAAGCGCATCGATCCCGAGGTGGTGCGACTGTTCTGGCGCCTGCCCCGCCTGCCCTTCGGCGTAGTCCCGGTGCCGGCGGAGATGGCGCCCTCGGCGCCCGCCGCCTTCTACCTCGAGGGCTCTCTGGCGCTGGCCCGCCCGGGCCGCTTCTTCGCCAACACCCACGACCTGGCGTCCCGACCGTCGTGGAACATGGAGTCCCTGTGCCTGCACGAGGCCGTGCCCGGTCACCACTTCCAGATCACGCTGGCCCAGGAGCTGGAGGATCTACCGGAGTTCCGCCGCCGGGGCCTGTTCACCGCCTACGTGGAAGGCTGGGGGCTGTACTGCGAGAGCCTGGGTGGCGAACTCGGCTTGTACGGTGATCCCTACCAGCGTTTCGGCGCCCTGGATGCCGAGATGCTGCGAGCCATCCGCCTGGTCGTCGACACCGGGTTGCACGCCCTCGGCTGGAGCCGGGACCGTGCGCTGTCGTATTTCGAAGAGCATTCCGTGACGCCGGCGGCCGACATCGTCGTCGAGGTCGACCGCTATCTGGTGCTTCCGGGCCAGGCCCTCGCCTACAAGGTGGGCGAGCGCAAGCTGCGCGAGCTACGTGCCCGAGCCACCGTGCGTTTGGGCCCGGCATTCGACGTGCGCGCCTTCCACGACGAGCTGCTGGCCCACGGTGCCCTCCCTCTCGACGTGCTGGAGCGCCTCGTCGACGAGTGGCTGCAGGCAGCCCTGGCGAAGTGATGGTCACGTCGACGCGGAAACGTGCCGACGATCAGTTGACGAGCAGGCGGAGCCTCACGGTGGAGGCGAGATCCTCCCGCTCCAGGGCGGCACGGGCCCGGGGCACCACATGGTCCTCGACGTGGCGCCGGACCGCCTGGGGATCGGCAGCGGCGGCCAGGTCGGCAACGACGTCCAGGGTGAAGTTCTTCTCCGGCCCGGCCAGTCGCACCCGGGCGGCCCGCACCTGAGGTCCGGCTTCCACGTCCCGCACGACAGCCTCGACCAGCGCCCTGGCTTCGACGGAGGTGTGGCCGTCGGGACCGGCGGCGACCCGCACCCGGCGGACCGTGGACGAGGACCCGACGAGTTGTCGGCGCAGCCATCGCCAACCCGACCAGGCGAGCGTCAAGGCGACGAATGTAGCCACTCCCCCCACCCAGCCGGCGTTGTCGGCCATCGCCCGACGAAGCGGTGCGCCGAGCACGACCTCATGGCTCTCAGCCGCTCCGAATGCGCCGAGGTTGCGGGCCAATCCGTAGCCTCCGACGACCAGGGCGACCAACCCCAACAGGGCGAGCAGCATCCGGTCACCGGCTGCGGACCTCCTCACCGGTCGCTCCTGCGTCGGACCGTGACCCGCAGGCGCGGCGTACGGTCCAGGCCCAAGGATTCGAAGCCACTGGCAGCCGCCTCACGGACGCCACGATCAACCGTGGCGGTGTCCCGGCCGACCGACGTGGCTTCCACCACCGCCGACCGTGAGCCGATGCGAACACCGGCGCCGGCCACGCCCTCGACCCTTTCGATCCGCTCGACCATCCACCGCTCGACCCCGTGACGGTCGAGCTCACTCACGACACCGGATGCGCCCGCGGCCAGCATCAGCGCCTCGGGACGGCGTCGGACCCCTTCGGCCACCAGCAGAAGGGCGCCGGCGGCCATCAGGCCGGCGACGATCGGCCGCACGTCGGTATCGGACCACGCCGTGGTCCGTGCCCAGGCGGCCCAGCGGTCGTGGGGCACCAACCAGGGGGAACGACCGAGGCCGGCCAGCACGATCTCGATGGCCGTCACCAGACCGGCGACCATCAGGGCGAGGCCGAGCACGGCGCTCAGGATTCGGTCGACGATGCGCACGTCAGGAGACGCGGCGCGCCCGGGCCATACCCGGTGCCGGCAAGGAGTCCACCACGATGTCGACCTCGGTGACCGTATAGCCGGTCAGGTCGCTCACCCGGGCCTGCACGTGGCGACGGGCGGCATCGGCCACCCGGCCGACAGGACTGGGCCAGCGCACGGAGAGGTGCAGCGAGAGCGCCGTCGAGCCCCGACCCATCTCAGCCGACACATCGTTGCGTCCACTGCCCGGGAGCAGCTCAGCAAGGAACTGGGCCAGGCCCGAGCGGGTGACGAGCTCGACCCCCTCCACCTCGCCGGCCGCGGCTCGGGCGACGGACGCCATCGCCCGGGCCGCGAC
>DASZDM010000270.1:0-2068 GCA_035942015.1 Acidimicrobiales bacterium
CCGAACGGTCGCAAGGCCGCCCAGAAGGAGCGGATCATGACCGAGATCGGCAGGCTCATAGCCGCCGAGCGGAGCGAGGCCGACGACGCGCTGGCAGCACTAGCGGAGGCGCAGCGTCGAGCGCAGACGATGGCCCGGGTGGCCGAAGGAATGGTCAGCGAGCTCGAGGTGCTGTGGGTCGGCAACCAGCCCCACGTGGCGTTTCTTCTCCTGGGCCAATGGAACGACAGGAGCGCCCGCATCTCCAAGGTCGCCATCGACGCCGGCTTGGAGGAACGGCAGGTCGCCCTGAGCGAACGCCAGGGCCAGATGCTGGCCGACGTGCTGCGGGCATTCCTAGAGGCCATCCACACGGCCCTGGTGGCGGCAGGTGCCCCGGAGCCGGTCGTGCGCCAGGTATGGGCCGCTGAGGTGCCAGGGATCGTGAGGAAGGCCTTGAGCGACACGAGTGGAGGTACGGCGACCCCCCTCCTGGCCCCGTGACTCATGGACAACGCCGCGCAAGGCTGGACCCATGGACAACGCCAAACGCCACCTTCCCGGTGACGTGGGTCAGTCACTCCGGTTCGCCCGTCGCCGCCGAGGATGGAGCTTTCGGGTCGCCGAACGCAACCTCGGGGTCTCAGCCGGTTATCTCTGTCACCTCGAGCGTGGCCGCCGGGTGCCCTCTACGGCCGTAGCCGAGGTCCTGATCGCCGGTTACGGCATCGATGGTGCTCGTGCCGAACGACTAAGGGGAGTGGCGGTGCCGGATGTTGGCAGGGCAAGTCCCTGGAAACTGGTTCGGCCACCTCTACCAGGTCAGGAGGACGGTCGTGGTCGGGGGATCACCCGCCAACCCGGGTGAAGATCGCCACCACGGTGAGGGCGAGGAACAGCAACATGCACCCCAGGAGTACGGCGAGGGCGTCCCGCCTCGTCACCACGATCCACGCAGCACCGATAATCAGCAGCACCGACAGGAGGCCCGCTGGCACCGGTAGCGCCGCGGTGGTGTTCGTCCGGGCAGTATCGCCGCCCAGGTGGCGCAGCTGACGGGGAAACAGGACGCCACGAGGAGGGAGAGGGGTTGGGAGAGTCGGGGTCGCCGCGAGGGCGCCGGCCTCTGGCACTACGAGGCCGGCTCGGGCCTCCGCTACGGCAGGATTGAGCGGATCGAGTGGGAGACTCCGATAGGCAGTCGTTTGGTGCGCCGTCGAGAGAAGTGCGGGTGAGCACGTGAGCAAGCGCGCATGGGGAGCCGGCGCCATGGTCGTGCTGACGGTGCTCTTCGCTGTGGCGGCCGCAACGGAGGGTCGCTGGGACGGGTTGGCGATCTGGGCAGTCCAAGCGACGTTCTGGATTGTGTTCCTGTCTTCCAACTGGAAGCGCTGGAAGCAGGAGAGCTGATCGGGCAGCTGCTACCGCACGCACAGCCACCACTACGGAAAGTCGGCCTATAGCAACTAAGGCCCTACTGACGGCCGATTCACGCAGGCTTACCTTGTGGCGGGGGGTTGGCGCCCGGAGCCGGCACCCCCAGCCAGTTCCCCCTCGGCTGGCGAGGGGCCTCACGTCGGCGACCATGAGTCCCCTTGCCGGGGGCTGGTCCTGGCGGCGATGGCGAGCGCTTGGCCGACGTGAGTGGGGGAGGGGGCGTGGGCCCGGGGCACCGCCCAAGGTCGCGGCCACCCCTGGTCGAGCTGCTGCAGAGCTCGAGGAGCCGGGGGGTGAGCAGGCAGAACGCTTCACTGCTGCGGAGCCCTCACACGTCGCAGACCAAGTCTTGACCGGGCTGCTGCCCTCCAACCGTACGAGCCGGCACGTCGTGCCAGGGGCCGGCGCTACCCGGCGCAGGCCGGGAGCACGCCCCCTCACCCTCTGTGAGCCGCCCTTAGCCTCCTGTCCGAAAGGGTCAGGTGGCCCTCGTGGCGATTCTCCGGGGGCCATCATTCGCGACGCGGAGCCGCGCCGGGCGACATGGATGTTGACCGCATCTAACTCCCCGCCGTTCGGCATCTATGTACTACGTTGACACAGCCCGAAGCCTTAGCAGTCTCTAAGCACCAAGAGCGGGGGAGTCCTAGAT
>DASZDM010000271.1:0-2864 GCA_035942015.1 Acidimicrobiales bacterium
TGACCGAGATCGGTCGAGTGGAAGACCTGACCCGAGAGATCGTGGTGGCGGGCGACGAGACCGCGCGCGGCACCTGATCGACGCCCCATGCCGTTCCCTGGTTGCTTCTCGTAGTCACGCATCGGTCCAGCAAGCTGGCCAGGGAACGAGATAATTAGTAGAAGGTGACACTGGCGCCGCTTGTCGGCGCCAGTGTCGCGCCGAAAGACGGTCAGCAGCGCTGCGCCTCCTCGGCCACCACCGTGCGGAGGCGGGTGATGAACGCGGCCTCGTCGAAACAGCCGGCGTGGGCCAGGATGGCCGAGGCGTCCCACGACCGGTCGAGCAGCGCCTGCACCGCCGGGGCCACCTCCTCCGGCTCGGGCCGGTCGAAGAACACCGCGGTGGTGCCCTCGTCCATGGTGTCGAGGTAGCCCCCCCAACGCAGGGCGGCCGTCGGCTTGCCGAATGCCGCCGCCTCCAGCGGGGTGAGGCCGTAGTCCTCGTGGGAGGCGGCGACCAGGCCGGCGCAGTTGGCGTAGAGCCAGCGGACCTGGGGGTCGGGCACCACACCGAGCAACGTGGTGTTGGCACCGAGCAGCGACTCCAACCGTCGCCGCTCAGGTCCCTCGCCCACCACGACCAAGCGGTGCTCCGGCAGGCGACGGAAGGCGCTGACGACCGCATCGACGTTCTTGTAGGGCATGAGCCGGGCGACACACAGCACGAACCCGGGCGCCAGACCAGGGACGGGCTCCTGGGGACCGGCGGGGTCGATGGTGTGGGGCGGCGGCACCAGGCTGGCCTCGATCCCGTAGACGTCCTGGATGCGTCGCTGCACCGAGCGCGAGGTGGTGAGATAGCGGTCTGCCGAGGCGGCGGCGGCGCGGTCCCAACGCTCCAGAGAGGGAGCGAGCCCGGTCACGGCCCACTGCACGGGTCGCGGTGAGCCCCGCAGGTAGCGGTCACGCTGGTACAGCCAGCGCCCAGGGCTGTGGCAGTAGACCACCTTCCGGCCGTCGGTTCGGAGCCCGTGGGCCCAGCCGCTGGAGCTGCACAGCACTACGTCGGCGTCCACGGAAAGCCGCGAGAAGCTCGGCGCCAGCAGCGGGAGGCTCCAACGATGATTGCGCCGCAACGGCTGGAGGCGGTTCAGGGGCACGGTCCGAATGTCGTGGTCGGCAAAGGCCCGGAAGGTCCGCGAACGGTCGTAAAAAGCGGTGTAGAGGGGAGCGCCGGGAAAGGCCGCCAGCATGCTGAGCACGACGCGCTCGGCCCCGCCCTTCTGAGTGACGTAGTCATGAGCTAACGCAATCTCCGCCATCCGGGCATCCTAAGCTAAACTGCACGGGCATGGAATCGCAATCTCGTAGTGTCATAAGTCCGGAGGACTGCTCGGTAGTTGCCTCAAGCTCGCGTCTCAGGGTACGTCTAGGGGTGTCCGCCGCCGGACCGGCCGATACGCCCGCCCGTCGCCCGCCGCTCTGCAGGTCTTCGGAGGCAGGCTCGGTGTGACCAAAGTGCGGCGTGAGGCCAGCTTTTATCTTCTCAACCGGTTGTACCAAGAGGAGTTGCGACGGCAACCGAGTCGGTATCTCGAACAGCACGCCCATCGAAACTCGATCTTGCGTCAGGTCTCGGTATTTGACCGTTACCTGCCGTACCTACCTCGTACAGGTGCTTTTCTCGACTGGGGGTGCCATCACGCTCCGGATGCTTGCCTGCTGCGAAGTGCACTCGGTAGCGGGATCGAACTGCACGGCTGCGACTTTATCCCATCAGACCGGTTCCCGGCGTTTCATGGATATGCGGACCTGGACTACCGTCAGCTCGACGGGCCGATCGGGTTGCCCTACCCGGAGGCGCGCTTCGACGCAGTAATAGCGAGTGGCGTCCTCGAGCATACGATGAACGATTCGGAGGTCCTCAAAGAGCTGCATCGGGTGCTAAAGGAAGACGGCCTCCTAGTCGTTACTTTTCTCCCGAATCGTTTATCCTATACCGAGTTTGCAAGTCGGCGGCTCCGTAGTGCTGCGCACGCGAGACTCTATGGCTTGTCCGAAGCGAGGAGGTTGATGCTTCATCACGGTTTTCGACCCGTCGCACTGGCATATCACCAGATGGTTCCCGGCCAGCAATATCAGGGATTGTTCGGCTGGCTCTGGCCGGCGAACTCTGCCTTAGAAAGGGCATGGCCATTGAATAAGTTGTCCTCAAACCTCATGGTCATATGCCGGCGGCGGACCCTGATGTGACGGGTACGATGTTGGCTGGGCCCTAGTCTAGCTAGCTCTGCTTTTGGGTTTGAACTTGAGATCTTGTGATAGGTTTCAAGGCGACAGTCGCGCGTCTTGCGTCGTCGGTGAGCATGTGAAGCAGCGACTCTGACTGCCGCGCCCGCTTGGGATGGCGCCCGCCGTGTCGTAGTCCTCGAGCTTCTCGTCCCTTGCCTTCCGGCGTGGCGCTGGACAAGCCGCTGGTTCTGCTCGTCCACACCGAGGACAACGTGACGGTCTAGCGGTGATCTAGACCCCCCTCGACTGGCCGGACGACACGCCTACGAGCGACCCTCAGACGTCCGGGATCGGCACCAGCCGAGCGCCCGGTAGCAGCGCCCGAGGGGCCGCTTGACAGGCGGGCGCAGGTTCGTCGTCGTGCAGGCATCTGGTCGGGGACGTCCGATGCGTCACATGGTCATCGTGTTGGGCGGGAGGCGTAGGTCCGCCAGGTGCGGCGAGGCTTCGGGCCCAGCGGTCGTGGTGCTGGGGTGGAGGTTGAGGGCGTTGGCGACGACGGGCCCGGGGAGTTCGGTGATCATGGCGGCGATGGCCGTGTTCTTGCTGGCTTTGATGTCGATGCCGGCGGCGTGGAGGCGAGTGTGGAGG
>DASZDM010000272.1:0-12654 GCA_035942015.1 Acidimicrobiales bacterium
CCCGCAAGGTGGACCGCAGCGGATCGGTCTGCTTCGCAGGCGCCAACTACCGGGCCGGCAACGCCGACCGGGGAAAGCAGGTGCAGGTGAGCGTGGTGGCCGACAGCGTGCAGATCAGCTTCGAGGGCAAGCTCGTGCGCACCCACCCCGTCCGCCACGAACGCAACAAGGAGCACGGGGCCTTCGCCAACCCCGGCGGTAGACCGAGGAGGATCAATGCGGCTTAGGAACCAAGGGGCACTGTCACAGACCTACCGGAGCCACTTCGTCGCTCGGGTACCGGGACCGGACAGGACCGAAGAGGTCATCGAGCTGGTCGGCGACCGCCCGGTCGATCGACTCCGGCAGGGACCCGTAGACGTCGGCCGTCGTCCGGATGCTGGCGTGCCCCAGCCGGCGCTGGATGACCTCCAGCGGCACGCCGGCCGCACGCATGATGTGACCCGCGGAGTGGCGGAGGCGGTGGAAGGTCAAACCCTCGAGGCCGGCGGCCCGAGTGGCCGGGCTGTAAACCCGGAGCCGGAAGTTGGCCGCCCGCACCGGACCGCCATGTGGCGCCTGCAGCACGAGATCGGACGGGTCCGTCCGGCCCGTGCGGGCCAGGTGGGCGGCGAGCTCGTCGGTGACCAGGCGAGGCAGTGAGATGATCCTCACTGAGGCCGTCGTCTTGCCGTCACCCTCGACGAAGCGACCCTCGACCTCGTTGATGGTCGCCTGCACGGTCAGCGTTCGGCGCAGGAAGTCGATGGAGCCGACCTTGAGCCCGAACACCTCGGCCTCCCGTAGACCCATGGCCCCGAGCAGCACGGCCACCCGGTAATCGGCGGGCATCCCGTCCACCAGCCGTGCGATGTCGTCGGCCGAGGCGATCGGCTTGCGCGTCTTGGCGACCTCCGGCAGCCGGATCGCCCGACACGGCGACCGAGCGATCAGGTCATCCTCCACTGCCCAGGCGAGGATGGCCCGTAGCACGCCGTAGTTGGTCCTGACGGTGCGAGCTCCAAGGCCTCGATTCGTCATGGCATCGACAGTCGCCTTCATGTCGCTCGGCCGAAGTTGGTCGACTCGCATCGCACCGAGCACGGGCAGCAGGTGAACTCGTACAACCGTGGTGTCCCGGGCGAGCGTCGTCGGGCGCTTCGCCGGGTTGGATTGCAACCACGCCGCGGCCACTTCGGCGAAGGTGAGCCTGCCGGCGTCTGGGCTTCGCCAGGCGCCGCGCCGCATATCCGTCTCGGCGCTGGCGAGGTACGCGACGGCGTCGGCCTTGCGGTCAAACGTCGCCGTGCGCTGGGCACCGTAGGGATCGCGGTAGCGGGCCTCCCAGCGGTTGGTCCTGGGAGCGCGGCGGATCGAGCCCATCAGCTCTTCCTCCTGGTCGGCTTCTTCGTGGAGGAGGGCGGACGACGCTTCGGAGCGCTCGGTGGAGCCAGCTTGTCGCCCTCGACCTCAGCTGGCGTGCCTGCCACCGAGTCTCCCTCCGTTGGGGGAAGGGAGTCCAGGTCCGGTGCCGCCTCGCCGCCGTGCTCGGCTCCCGCCGGGATGCGCAGCTCCTCGCCGGCCACCCCGACCTCGGCTGCCACCGACCGCTTGGCCCGGACCTCCAGGTCCTCGAGCTGGTTGGCCAGGGCCCGCAGCGAGGTCTGCCAGCGACCCAGGTCGGCGAAGGAGTGGCGCGCCAGGGCAGCCACCCGCTGGTCCACCAAGGCGGCGATGCGGCCCTGGGCCTCGGTGAGCCCGGCGGGGCCGAGCTCGGCCAGGAAAGCGTCGAGGCGCAAACTGAGCTGGGCCTGTTGCACCTCGTCGCCGAAGACCAGGTCGACGAGCAGCGCCACCGCCTCGCCGAACGCCGGAGAGTCGGGCACCTCCAGCTTGGTGGGCATGCCGGGGCCGGCCCACGGCGGTGGGGGCATGAAGAACCAGGTGACGGGCATCTCGAAGGCCCGGGCGAAGGCCACGATCTCATCGGCGGTGAAGTTGCGCACGAAGCCCCCGGCCACCGAGCGCTCGGCCTGGGACACGCTGGCTTTGGACCAGCGCACCCCGAGGTAGGGCTCGAGGGCTTCGGCGGCCTGGTCCTGGGTCCAGCCCTTGAGCTCCCGGGCCCGGGTGAGGTTGTAGGCGACGACTTGGTTGGGGGTCAGGCCGAGGAACAGGGCTCGCTCGGCTGCCGGCGCCTTGGATTTCTTCCGTACCACCGACTGCCCCCTTGTGTCCGTAGGTGTCCGGGCGTGTCCATTAGTACACGCGCTGCCAATCTACCAGTTGACGAACGAATGACACAGGCGTAACTTCGCCAGATGGCCATCAGGCCTGAGCCTCGCAGCGCTGCAGCGCCGTCGTCGTCGCTCATGGCGCCGTCGGGCCGACGGGGGCGGTACTTCACGATCCCCCAGGCGGTGGCCGCCTACCCCGGGGTGTTGACCGAGCGCCTCATCCGGCGCCTGGTGGCCGAGCGGCGCATCGCCTACAGCTACGCGGGGCGGCGGGTGGTGCTGGCCGAGGCCGACATCGAGGCCTACCTCGACGCCGGGCGCCACGAGGCGCTCCAGGGCCCGGGCGCGAGGACGGCGCGCTCGCACTCGGCGTGATGGACGACGCGGGGCGGATTCTGCTCGGGCCGGCGGCCCGGGAGTTGCGCCGGGCACTTCGGCCCATCGAGTGGGTGGTGCTCGAAGACGTCGCCCTCGACGCCCGTCGGGACGACGCCGGCGCGCTGGTGGCCCCCACCAGTGCCCGGCGGGTGGCCGAGCACCTGGGGCTCACGCCCGGCGCCGTGGCCCGGGCCTTGGGGGCCCTGCGCTCGGCCGGCCTTGTCACCCATGCCCGCCACGCGGGCCCCGCCGGTCGCTTCGGCTTGTCCGCCTACGTGCTCGGCGCCGTTCCCGGCCTCGACGTCCTGCCTGCGGCACCGGAGAGCGACCGGACACGCCCGGCACGACCACACGTCGAGTGCCCACGTGCGGTCGATGCACGCATGGTGGAAGCGGAGTCGGCGGGCGACGAAGCCCTGGACGCTACGGGCTCGGCACGGCGATCGCTGCACCACGACGTCGCTGCAGCGCTGGCAGCCGCCGTCGACGACCTCCCGTCCGAGGAACGTGCTCGCTCGAGTCGTCGGCGGTCATCGGCAAGGTCCCAACGGCGGCCAGCCTCCCAGCCCGCCACCACCCAACTCAGCATCCTCGACGCCACCGTCGACGCCGAGCGCGACACGAACCCCGCCCCACGGCCATGACCACCACCTCTCCTCACCAACTCCAGGCCCCCATGACCTCGACCCCGAACGACCGACCCGCCGATCACGACCCTCCCACCAACCACCCCTCAGCGCCCACAACCCCAACCCCCACCGACACTTGCCACGTCTTCGACGAGGCGGCGGCGGTGCTGTCAACGCCGTGCTGACCCTCACCGCGCTGCGCGACCCCGAGTACCTGATCTCCTCGGTGGCCCTTGCCATCGACGAGTACTACGCCGGGGTGGGCGAGGCCCCGGGGGTGTGGATCGGTCGCTTCGCCGCCGAGTTGGGCCTGGAGGGCGTCGTCGATCCCGACCAGCTCCGAACCCTGGTGCAGGGACAGCACCCCGTCTGCGGCGAGGACCTGCTGGTTGGGCGGCCGGAGCGGAAGGTCAACGCCTTTGACGCCACCTTGTCCGCCCCCAAGGGCGTCTCGCTGCTGTGGGCGCTGGGCAGCCCCGAGGTGTCCTCGGTCGTAACCCGCTGCCACGTGGACGCCGTCGAGCGAGCCGTGTCCTTCCTGGAGGACACCGCAGCCGTCGCCCGCCAGCAGACCAAGGGCGTGCGCCGGCGGGTGCCTACGGCGGGCTTCGCCGTGGCCACCTTCGTTCACCGCACGTCCCGCGAGGGCGACCCCCAGCTGCACTCGCATTGCCTCATCGCCAACGTGGTGCGAAGACCCGACGGCTCGCACGTGGCCTTCGACGCCAATCCCCTGCACGACTGGGCCAAGGCGGCAGGGTCCATCTACCAGGCCGAGCTGCAGCGCCTGTTGTCGCTGCACCTCGGGGTGGAGTGGGGACCGGAGCGCAATGGGTGCCGTGAGCCGGTGGGCTTCAGGGCCGACCAGCTGCGGGCCTTCTCCAAGCGCACCGTGGCCATCGAAGCCGAGCTGGAACGAAGCGGCGCCACCTACCAAAGCGCGGCCGAGCGCATGCGGGCCGACGACGACGCCTCCCTCGCCACTCGTCCCCGAAAGGACCACTCCCTCACCCCCACCCTCTTGGCCGAGCGCTGGGAGGCCGAGGGCCGAGCCGTCGGCCTGGAGAGTGAGGCGGTGGTGGAGGCAGCGGTGGTGGGCCGCGGGACGACGTCGGTGGAGCTGAAGTCCGACGGGGTGGTGGCCGGGCTGCTCGACCCCGACACCGGCCTGTGCGCCAACGATGCCCGCTTCAGCGAGGCCAAGGTGGTGGAGCGCATCTGCGCCGCCTCTGCCGGCCGGCTGACCACCGAGCAGATCCTCGGCCTGGCCGAGGACTTCCTGGCCTCCGAGCACGTGGTGCGCCTGGTGCCCGAGACTTCGGCCCGGCGCCGTCCGCCCGAGTGGTCCACGGTGGCCCATCGCCAGCTGGAGAACGCCGTGCTGGAGCGCCTGGCCCGCTTGGTCGACACCCCGGCCGCTCCGATTCCCACCGAGATGGTGGAAGCGGCGCTGTGCGCCGAGGGCCATCTCGGCACCGACCAAGCCGAGGCGGTGCTGGCCCTGTGCGGCGGTGGGGCCGCCCTGCGGTCGCTTCTCGCCCCCGCCGGCTTCGGCAAGACCACCGCCGTGTACGCCGCCGCGTCGGCGTGCACCTCCGCCGGCCGACCGGTGCTGGGGGTGGCCACCACCAACCAGGCGGTGGCCGGACTTCGCTCGGTGGGCCTGGAGGCAATGACGCTCGCCCGCCTGCGCATCGAGCTCGAGGCTCGACGCCTGGCGCCGGGCACCGTGGTGGTGCTCGACGAGGTGTCCCAGGTGGCCACTCGGGACGCCGCCGCCGTGCTCGAAGCGGTGGTCGCCACCTCCGGGGCCCAGCTGTGGTGCCTGGGTGATCCCCGCCAGTCCCAGGCCGTGGGCGCAGGGGGCCTGGCCGCCGAGGTGTCCCGCCTGGGCGCCGAGGGGGCCATCGTGGCGCCCGCCCTGGTGGTCAACCGCCGCCAGCGCCACGTCGAGGACCAACGGGCCCTGGCCGAGTTGCGGGCCGGCCACGCTGGGGCCAGTCAGGTGATGCGCACCGAGGCGGGCTGGGAGCACGAGGAGCTCACCCCCCTCGCCACCCGGGAGGCCATCGCCGAGGCGGTGGTGGCCGACGTCGAGGCCCACGGCCCCGAGGCCGTGGTGGCCCTGGCGGTGTCCCACGCCGACTGTGAGGACCTGGCCGACCGCATCCGCTCGCGCCTGATCGATACCGGGCACATTTCGGGTCCGGCGGTGGTCGGACCGGGATGGGGAAGCACCCAGCGCTCCTACGCCGCCGGTGACCGGGTGCTGTTGCATGCCAAGCCGGGGCAACCCGGCCTGCACAACGGCTCGGTGGGCACGGTGGTGGCCATCGACGGCGCCAACCTGCGGGTGGCCTTCGACGAGGCCGGCGAGGTGGTGTTGCCCGCTGCGTTCGTAGCCGGCCGCCGGGCCGATGGCAGCCCCAACCTCTCCCATGGCTGGGCTCGAACCATCGAGGGCGCCCAGGGCGGCACCTGGGAGGCGGTGCACCTGCTGGCCGGCGCCTCCCTCGACGCCCTGGTGGGCTACACCGGCCAGAGCCGGGGCAGGGCCCCCACCCACACCTGGAACACCCGAGCCCTGGCCGTGGTGGACTACGGCGGGGTCGTCGCCGACGACCGCAGCGCCTCCGAGGTGGTGCTCGCCGGGCTGAGCCGGGAGCCGGTGACCACCTTCGCCGCCCATGACGACCCCTGGGTCCTCGACGCAGAGCTCAGCGCCGAGCGGGCCGAGCATCTGGAGGTGCTGGAGGGCGCCCCGCCCGATCGCCGCCTGTCGCTGTACGCCGCCCGAGACGTGGCCGAGCGGGCGGCGAACCTGCACGCCTCGGCGATGGCCAACCTGGAGCGGGCCGAGGACCGCCTGGGGGGCTTCGGGCCCCTGGCCGGCCTGCGCCGCTCCTCCCGCCAGGACCGGGCCCAGGTGGAGGCCTGGGTGGGCCGGACCCAGGCCGAGGCGGAGCAGGCCGACGCCCGGCGCCGAGCAGCTGAGCGCCATCTCGCCGACCTAGAGGCCGGCGAGCGGGACCGCGCCCGCTTTGCCGTCCAGCACGCCTGGCGGGCGGAGCGGGTCGGCGCCATCGACGCCGAGCTGGCCCGCCACTGGAACGCCGCCACCCTGGGCGCGGTGCGCCAGGACGACCCGCTGGCCTTCGGCGTCGAGCGTCTACGCGCCGCTCGGACCACCTACGCCGATGACCTGCACCACCTGGAAGCCGCCCTGCCGCCCGACCGCACGCATTCCGTCACCAGGGCGAAGCAGGAGCTGGCGGGCGCCGAGCAGGACCTACGCCAGGCTCGCTTCGCCGCTGCCGAGGCACGCCGGGACTTCGACATCGCCTCCCAGCGCCACTGGGGCCGTCGTGACAAGCAGGCGCTCGCACAATGCCTGCGGGCGGCGGAGCGGGCCGACGATGCGGTGGCGGCGGCAGCGGAGGGCGAGCGCGACGCCCGGGGGCGGCTGGACGCCGAGCTGGCTGCTCAGCAAAAGCGAGCCAGAGCCACGGACGCCGTCGCCCCCCAGCGCGCAGAGTTGACCCAGGTGCTGGCAGAGATCGACGCCGCCCTTGACGACAGCCGCGCGGCACGGGTTTCGGCCATTGCGGCCGAGCCGGTCGCTCCGGCCCACCTGGTGGCGGTGCTCGGCGAGCCCCCGGCGAACTCCGCCGGGGGCCAGGCCTGGTGCGGCCTCGCCTACCGGGTCGAGTCCTACCGGGACCGCCATCCTGAGGCGCTGGGGCACGAGGCCTCCGCTGGCGTCGCGGCCGCCATCGGCCCTCGTCCCGGCGAACGCTGGCAACGCGCTCCCGATTGGGACGACCTGGCCGGACAGCTCGGTCACGGCGTCGCCCTGGTGGCCATGGCCGTCGAGGTCGCCGGACCGGGCGAAACCATGCCGGACGAGCCGTCGTCCTGGCTGGAGCTCGTCCACCAAGCCGGCCGGGACCTGGAGCCTCGGACTCCGACTCTCGAAAGGGGAATCAGCCGGGACCACGGCATGGAACTCAGTCTGTAGGGATGTTCGAGTTCTGCTGTGGGGATGTTCGATCAGCAGATCTTTCCGGTACGGCTATCTCCTGAGGCGTCAGATTGACATGGGTGACTGGGCACCGCGAGGTCCCGGCGTCGACGCTTCGTAATTCCAGTTCGGTGCGCCAAGCGCCTTCCCTGCCGGACGCTGGCGCCCGAGTCAAGGCAGCGAGCTATCCGGCAATATCCGTGTGCCGTGCGGGTCTCATGGGAGTTCACGAAGCGCCGATCGGAGCGGGCCGGTCGGGGCCAGGCACCGGATTATGGAGCGAGCCCTATTACCGCCCAATGGTGCCGAACATCCCCTTCCGGACGCTTGTCCCGCTACAGGCAAAGTGTTTCGCCCCTGCCGATAGGGTCTCGTCGTGCACATCCGACGACTCTCCGAAGCGACGGTGTACGAGCGGAACGGTCTGCGTTCTCACGTGTTGCTCGATGCCGGCGATTTCAGCTCCGAGCGACTCGTGGTCACCTGGGTCGAAGTGCCGGCGGGCGCTGGCCAGCGTTCGCATGTTCATCCTCTCTCCGAGCAGGTCTATGTGATCGTGCGAGGAACAGGCACGATGACCGTCGGCGACCAGCAAGCCGAGGTACGGGAGGGCGACTTGGTACTGGTCCCCCCGGAGACCCCGCACGCAATCGCCAATACGGGCGGCCAGACTCTCATCTACACCTCGGCCACGGCCCCGCCGCAGTCGATGGCAGAGCTCTACCGAACGCACCTGTCCTGACCACTGGCAGCATCGCTTGACTTACCGCCGCAGGTCGACGCCGCGGATACGCGGCCCTCGCTCCTTGGCCCACTCCGGGCCACTCGCGAAGCGTCGATCGGTCGCGGTCGTGCCGGAGGCATGTTGTGTCTTAAAGCGTTCTCTGCGGCATCCTGTCTCCGTGCTTCGGATGGCGACGATGGGCGATGCACCCTTTCTCTGCGAGATGCTCTATGAGGCTGCTGTCCCACCGAATACCCCGCGCCCGTAGAACTCGCGCGCGCTGGCGAGGTCAGGCACACCCAAGGTGACAATGCCCTCAGGAGGACACCGGGCGCGTTGGTACCCGCTCGGGAGATCGTCGCTGATCTGGTCTGGCGACAAGGCGTGAACGGCAACGACGTCTCAGTGCTAACCGTTAGGTCAGGCCCCACTGCCCAGCAGCGACGATCGCCCCGGCCACGACGTTCTTGCTCACGTCGGCCGCTAACGACTTCAAGCGTTCACGCCCGCGTGCGCTTTTCGGAATCGCTCACAGTGCCGAGCAGCGCATCAAACGGGGTTGAGCGCCCAGGACAGGCTGCGAGACTGAGCGCGTGTCCGACCCCAAGTTCTGTGACCAGTGTGGCGTGAGCCTGTTGCCGCTCCCGGTACCGCATGTGGCGCGGCCGTGCGCTGACTGCGGCAAGTCGGTCTTCGTGGCCGAACCCGGCGAGGGTGGAAAGGGCATCAAGGTCCGGAAGGGTGACACGTTCACGATTCCGGCTGGATGGCTGACGATGTCCCTCGACCCCGCGAAGTCGACCGGTCGGTTCTTCCGACCCGGCCTCAATCGGTTCGTAGCACATCTCATGGCGGGTGAGCTGCCGACTACCTCTGAGGACGTTGAAGCCTACCTCGACAGACTCAGAGCCAATGGCGACGCGATTCTCGAAGGGAGCCAGCGTCTGGCGCATCTCGACCTTGAGGACGAGTCGGACTCGGAGAAGGCCATCAACCTATTGCAGGGGGACAGGGACACGGTCGAGTGGTGGGCCCTCGTCATGGGAACGCTCGCCTCCGCGCTGCTCGACGACCTCCAGCAAGGAGCGCCGCCTGCCTTGGTTCTCCACACGGTCCGGATGCAGGCGGCGCACTCGATGCTCGTGTTCAAGCAGAGCCTCGAGGAGCACGTCTGGACCGGCTACAAGCACACAAGGCTGATCTACGACATCGCGTCTGCGTCTGCGCGCACGCCAGAGGAGGCCGAGAAGATCCAGGCGCTTCGACCGCTCTTCTCGAAGCTCGAGGAGGACGTGCTCCACGCATGGGTCGAGGGCGATGTCGACATCGCGGCGCGGATCGGCGTGTTCGGTGTCGATCAGGCCGTGCTCAAGGGTCTCGCCAAGTACCACTTGAGCGTGTTCGAACGTAGGCGCCAAGAGGCACAGCGTGAGCGAGAGCACTCCTCGAGGGTTTGGGGGAACCGCATCGCTGCGGCCAGCGTTGGGGCAGGCGTCGCGACCGGCATCATCGCGGCGGTGACCGGGATCTTCTGACCCGAAGTGATGGGGTTCGATACAGGGACCACGGCGAGCGATTCGTAACTCGCGATAATGTGGTTATCGCGAGTCAGCGAGGACAAGCTGGGTCGATGACAGGTTTGCAAGTTACGGTTGCATTGTGGCGTTCCTCGCTGGCACCAAGGACCGAATCCTCGAGAGCCGGAAGCCTGTACCGGGGGGTGGCGGTGCTTCCAAGGAGATCTGGGAGGGCGTCGGGGAGTACCATGCCGTAGAGGTCGGCGACCCTGATGCGGGTCCACCGTGGAATGCGACATCTCGTGGGCGTTCCCTCTGCAACTTGGACGTCTGGGTGTTGCGGCGGGTGTGGCCGAGCGCGACGCTTCCCGGCGAGCGGTGTGCGGAGTGCGAGAAGCTTTCTCGGGCCAGCTCGTAGCCTCGGAGGCAGCTGTGGTTCGGCTGACCTAGTCGTTGGCACCCACGCCGCTGGGAAATGTCACTGGCACTCATGTGCTCGCCGCCAGCTCGCCGATCGGCACCTCGATCTCGTGATTGCGCTCGCATCGCCACGCCGATCGACCCCCTCACCACAGCGGGCATCAAGTCGTGCGGCCAAGCCCAGCATCTCCCATCATCGCTGGGAAGCGGGTGACTCGCTTGGGCTTACCGTTCAATCTTCCGCCGTTCCTGCTCACTCGGTCGCGCAACCGCAAGCTCAAGGTTCTCCATCACCCACTACGGCTGGCAGGTGATCGAGCGGACGTGACGCGAACGAGGATGCGGGCAATACCAAAGCAAGGGGTCAGAGCAGGAGGAGGTCCCCGTGGTCCACGAACGGTCCGACGAGCAGCTTCTCCTGGTGATGGCTCAGGATCCCGATGCCTTCGAGGAGTTCTACCGTCGGCACATCGCCAAGGTGATGGCCTTCGCCGTCCGTCGCTGCGCCAAACCAGAAGACGTGGCTGACCTCGTATCGGCGGTGTTCTTGGCCGCCATAGGCTCCACGTCTCGCTTCGATCCCGAGCGTGGTCGCGCAGTGCCCTGGCTCTTGGGGATCGCCGCCCACGAGCAGGCGCGAACATGTCGGCGCCGCCAGCGGGAAGCGGTAGCGATGGAGCGTCTCAAGGGCCGGACGCTGCTCGACGAAGACGATCACGAGCGGCTGGCAGGTCGAATCGACGCTGCCCGTCTGGCTCCTCGACTACGGGACGCGCTGATGGCGTTGAGCCGAAGGGATCGCCAGATCGTGGAGTTGACGAGCCTCGATCAGCTCGCGCCGATTGAGGCGGCCACCGCCCTCGGGATCCGGCCCTCGACGGCGCGGATGAGGCTCAATCGGGCTCGCAAGAAGCTCCGCAGCGCTTTGGGAGACTGCGAGAGCACCTTCTTGCCCCCTCCCGGAACCACTGTTCAACCCGATGCCGGATGCTGCCCATGAGGAGGGCTGTAATGCACGAAACGGAAGATCTCAAGGGCTTCGAGAGTCGGCTCCTCGTCGAGCTGCAAGACATCGTTCGAGAGGGAAGTACAGCGCTCCCATCGTCTACACCCCCCCGCAAGGGCTCCGCCCAGCCAGCCAGCGCCCCTCTTCGGCGGTGGGCGCTGCTGGTGCCGATCGCCGTCATCGTCGCCGGCACACTTGTGCTGGGGCCCGCCATCGTCTCGCCGAAGGGGTCAGGGTCGTCTGCCTTCGCCGTGACGGTGCTCGACGACGGTCGCATCCATGTGAAGGTGGCCACAGACTTCGACGAAGGCCGGCGCCTGCAGGATGAGTTGAGGGAGGCAGGAGTGAAGGCCGAGGTCATCACCATTAAGAGCCACCCGGCCCTGGTCGGCACCATCGAGTTCCCTCAGCACCAGCTCTCGCCCGAGGGGGTTGAGCGCGGAGACGGTGAGTTCTGGCTCGACCCGTCGCAGTTCCGGGGAACAGTGGAAGTGCTCATCCACACGGCCCCTGATCCCGGTGAGGAGTGGACACAGGCCCCGTCGGTCTTCCATCCAGACGAGCCTCTGGGCGGGCTGCCCTGTGCCCTGGCCGGCCCGATGGACTCCGCCGTCCTGGAGCGCTACGCACGCAGCGTCGGCATCGACCGTTTCGCCTGGTCCGTGCTCGAGCAAGACCCAGAAGGCGAATCGCGTACCATCGAGCCTCAAAGTGTCCGTCCCGCCGGCGACGTGGAGCACGCCGAACGGGTGGCACCGGACAAGATCAGGGTCGGAGTACGACCTCCGGGCGCCATCGAGAAGTACGGGCACCCCCCGGCGCCCTCTATGAACCTCAATGTTCATGAGAGCCCGGAGCCACCGTGTACTGCGGAGATGGCGGCTCGCTGGCCCGCTCAGTGACCGCGGTCCTAGTCGTCAGCACGCACCATCCCACTGCCGACTGGTGTCGCCTCGGCGGCTCCTACTTCCAGGTGAGCGCCGTCACCGACGTCCGGAGCAAGGGCGCGCAAGACGTACCCTTGGCGGGATGGAGGAGTGCACCCAATGGGTCACCGGGAGGCCCTCGCCGTGCCTCCGCCCGTTCATTGACGGCTACGTCGGCTATCGGCTCACGGGCTTCGCTCCGGGCCTACATCGCGGATTGCCTTCTCGCCATCTGACGTTCATCGTCAGCATCGGCCCCGCCGTCAACGTCGTGTCTCAGGCTGACTCCACGCGGGCGCCCACCAGCTACCACTGCGTGGTGAGCGGGCTGCAGGCAAGCGCCGCGCTCATCTCCCATGACGGCAATCAAGAGGGCGTGGCCATCGAGTTGACGCCGCCGGGGTGCCGTGCGTTGCTTGGGATGCCAGCGGGGCCACTGTGGAACACGTCGGTGGAGCTCTCGGACGTCGCCGGCGTGGTCGGTCGCGACCTGTGGGAACGGCTGCAGGGCCTCGCTGGATGGGGCGACCGCTTCGCGGCCTGCGACGAAGTCCTGACCCGGCTGGCACAGCCCGACACGGAGGTCGTACCCCAACTGCGCCAGGCATGGCTGACTATCGTGCGCTCTGGCGGGAGTGCCCCGATCACCATGGTCGCGGACAGGGTCGGGTGGAGGCGCCAGCACCTGGCCCGTCTGTTTGCCGACGAGTTCGGGCTCGGCCCGAAACTGGCAGCACGGATCGTCCGCTTCGAGCGGGCGAGGCGGATGCTCCAGGCCACACCCTCGTTCGTCAGCATCGCCCAGGTCGCCGCTGCA
>DASZDM010000273.1:0-6053 GCA_035942015.1 Acidimicrobiales bacterium
GGTACGACCTGCTGGCCGAAGTCGGCGTGCGCGACATCGGGGGCTACAACGCCGCCTTCGACCGCGGCGACCTGCAGCCGGATCCGGGGTCCGACGTCACCTACAGCCGCCTGCCGTTCATCCTGCTGGTGGTCGACGAGCTCAACGACCTGATGATGGTGGCCGCCCGCGACGTGGAAGAGTCGATCTGTCGCATCGCCCAGAAGGCCAGGGCCGTGGGGATCCACTTGGTCATCGCCACCCAGCGGCCGTCGGTCAACGTCATCACCGGGGTCATCAAGGCCAACATCCCCGCCCGGCTGGCCTTCGCCGTGTCCAGCCTGGCCGACAGCCGGGTGATCCTCGACCAGGGAGGGGCCGAGCGCCTGGTGGGTCGTGGCGACATGCTGTTGCTGGGTGCGGCGTCGTCGACTCCTCGGCGTATCCAGGGTTCGTGGGTGGGCGAGGATGAGGTCCACAAGGTGGTGGCCCACTGGCGCCGCCAGGCACCCAAGGTCGTCTACACCTCCGGGGTGGAGGGCGAGGATGATCCCCTCCTGAGCGGCGGTGCCGACGGCAGGTCGGGCGCCAATGACGACGACGACGAGCTGTGCCGGGCGGCCATGGAGCTGATTGTGCGCTCACAGCTCGGCTCCACGTCCATGCTGCAGCGCAAGCTGCGGGTCGGCTTCGCCCGCGCCGGCCGCCTGATGGATCTCCTCGAGCAGCGCGGTGTGGTGGGCCCCTCGACCGGTTCCAAGGCCCGTGACGTGTTGATGACCGCCGAAGAGCTCGACGGCTCGATCGAAGACGACGGCACCTCGCCCTGACGTCGGGCTCAGCCCGCCGGTCCGTCCTTTCCTCCCAAGGCGTACCACAGCGATGAGGCGGCGAGCCAGGAGGCGTTGAAGGCGGCTGCGGGCGCTTCACCGCGCAGGGCCCAGCCGGCCACGATGGCGACGACGCCGGCGTGGTGGGCGGCCAGCCAATGCCACCGGCGCTCGCGTACGACAGGCACGAAGCGAGCGATCACACCGATGGCCACCGGATACCCCACGCCGAAGAGGACGGCCTCGGGCTGCACCCGACCACGTTACCGGGACAGGGGCCGGCGGTAAGGTGGCCCGAGGATTCAGACATGGAACCGACCATGGTGCCGGGTCAGATGCGGGAGTCGCCGGAGGCCCTCGACGCCGCGGTCCGACATTTCCTCCGACGTCCTCCACGCGGGCAGACCAGAGAGGGCATCCCCAGTCGCCGGTAGGGTGGCGCCGATGGCGAGGAGCTTCTGGGTCGAGACCCTCGGCTGTCCGAAGAACCAGGTCGACTCCGACAAGCTGACCGGCACGCTGGTGGCTGACGGGCTGGAACTGGCCACGTCCTCCGACGACGCCGACCTCGTCGTGGTCAACACCTGTGCGTTCGTGGAAGAGGCCAGGGCCGAGTCGATCGAGACGGTGCTGATGCTCAGTGGCGCCCGCCGCCCGGGTGCCGAGTTGGTGGTCACCGGTTGCCTGGCCGAGCGCTACGGCGAGGAGCTGGCCGGGGCGCTTCCCGAGGCCGACACCGTGGTCGGCTTCGGGGTCCCGGTGCACCTGGGTCGTGGTCCGGCGGAGGTCCCGTCGTTCGACCTGTTGAACCTGCCCCGGCCGCCGACCCGGGGCCCGTGGGCCTACGTCAAGGTGGCCGAGGGGTGCGACCGGGCCTGCGGGTTCTGCGCCATCCCCTCGTTCCGTGGACCCCAGCGCAGCCGTAGCCCGGAGTCGATCCTCGCCGAGGTCGAGGCACTCGGCCATGGTGTACGGGAGGTCGTCCTCGTGGCCCAGGACCTCGCCGCCTACGGCCGGGATCAGGGCCACGGTGCGCGCAGCATCGTCCCCCTGGTCGAGGCTGTCGCCGAACAGGTGGACTGGGTCAGGCTGTTGTACCTCTACCCCTCCGACCTCACCGACGGCCTGATCGACGCCATGTGTGCCACGGGCGTGGCCTACTTCGATCTCTCGCTCCAACACGTCTCCCGACCCCTCCTCCGGCGCATGAGGCGCTGGGGCGACGGCGAACGCTTCCTCGCCCGCATGGACGACATCCGCCGTCGGGCTCCCGACGCCGCCTTTCGTTCCAACTTCATCGTCGGCTATCCCGGTGAGACCGAGGACGACCACGACGCACTGCTCGCGTTCCTCGACGAGGCCCAACTCGACTGGTGCGGATTCTTTCCGTGGTCACCGGAGGAGGGCACCTACGCTGCCGGCCTCGACGGCCGGGTCGACCAGGCCCTGGTCGCCGAACGCCTGGCCGAGTGCAGTGAGCACCAGGACGCCATCACCGCCCGGCGGCGGGACGAGTTGGTCGGTCGGCAGGTGCACGTCCTGGTCGATCGGCCGGGCGTGGGCCGTAGCTACCGGGAGGCACCGGAGATCGACGGGGTCATCCACCTCTCGACCGATCTGGCCGTGGGGGCCATGGCGGCGGTCACCATCATCGCCGCCGCCGGCCCCGACCTCGTCGCCGCCGGCGCCGCGCCGAGGTGAAACCATTCGGGCCATCGGCGTTGGTGACCCCGGCCAATGGGGTCACCATGGCCAGGGTGGCGATCACCCCGGTGCTGCTGGTGGCGGTGGCCGGCTCGGGCGCGTCCTATCTGGTGCTGGCGTTGTGGATCGCCCTGGCCTCCAGCGACGGGCTCGACGGATATCTGGCCCGTCGTCACGGCACCACCCGCTCCGGCGCATTTCTCGACCCGCTGGCCGACAAGCTCCTGGTCCTCGGCGCCATGGTGGCTCTCGCCGGACGGGGCGTGTTCGCCTGGTTCCCGGTGAGCCTGATCGCGATGCGCGAGGTGGCCATGAGCGTGTACCGGAGCTGGGTGGGCCGGCGTGGCGTCTCGATTCCGGCCCGGCAGTCGGCCAAGGCCAAAACGGTCGTCCAAGAGGTGGCCGTGGGCCTCGCCTTGTTCCCCCCAGTCGCCCGACGGGCACCAGGGCTGGCCAAGGTCGCGCTGTGGGCTGCGGTGGTGCTCACCCTGAGCACCGGGGTGCAGTACCTCGTCGACGGCGCTGCCGCCCGACGCGCTCCCGCTGGTGTCGCCGGCAAGAAGGACAACGGTGTGGGTTGAGGTCGTCGCCGTCGGCACCGAGCTTTTGCTCGGTGACGTCGTCGACACGAACTCGGCATGGATCGGCCGCCAGCTCGCCCTCGCCGGGCTCGACGCCCACTACCAGAGCCGGGTGGGCGACAACGTCGAGCGCATCGTGGGGGCCGTGCGGACCGCCCTTGGGCGGGCCGACGCCGTGGTGGTGTGCGGTGGCCTCGGCCCCACGCCCGACGACGTCACGCGGGACGCCCTGGCCGCGCTCATGGGTGTGGAACTCGTCCCCGACGAGGCGGTGTCGGCGCGCATCGAGGAGTTGTTCGACCAGCGAGGGCGGACGATGTCCCCGAGCAACCGTCGCCAGGCCGAGGTCCCCGTCGGGGCGTCGGTCATCGAGCAACGTCGGGGGACGGCACCGGGGCTGATCTGCCCGGTCGGCAACCAGGTCGTCTACGCCGTACCAGGCGTCCCCCACGAGATGACTGAGATGGTGGAGCGGGCGGTCATCCCCGACCTCCAGGCCCGCCGAGGCGGCCGGGCCGCCATCGTCAGCCGGGTCCTGCACACGTGGGGACAGCCTGAGTCGGCCCTGGCCGAGCGCCTGGCGCCCCGCCTGAAGGCGCTGGACGAGACGGGGAACCCCACCATCGCCTTCCTCGCCAGCGGCATGGAGGGCGTCAAGGTGCGCATCACCGCCAAGGCGGGCACCGCCGAAGAGGCTGCTGCAGTGCTCCAGGCCGAGGAGGTGGCGGTGCGGGCGGTCCTCGGGCGCAGTGTCTTCGCAGTCGACGGCACACCGATGGAGGCCGTGGTAGGTGGCTACCTCCAAGCGGGTGGGCTCACGCTCGGCATGGCCGAGTCGATGACGGGCGGATTGATCGCTTCGCGCTGTACCGAGGTTCCGGGATCCTCGAGTTGGTTCCAGGGCAGCATCGTGTCCTACGCCAGCAAGGTGAAGTTCGATCTCCTCGGAGTACCCGAGGGGCCCGTCGTCAGCGAGGAGGCGGCGACGTCCATGGCCGAAGGCGCCCGCCGGGCCCTCGAGGCCGACGTCGGCCTTTCGGTCACCGGCGTCGCCGGCCCTTCGGAGCAGGACGGTCAGCCGGTGGGAACAGTCTTCGTCGGCCTGGCCCTCGGCGAGGGGACCGAAGTGGAGCACCTCCGTCTGGCCGGTGACCGCACCGTGATCCGACAGCTGGCGGCGATCTCCGCCCTGGATCTCCTGCGCCTGCGCCTGACCGACTGAGCTTGTGGTTTGAACTCTGCGTGTCCATGGCACTACGGTCCGAGCGGGCTGGAGTGCAGGTCGGTCGACTCGAGGTGCTCTCCGAAATGGAAACGACGAATATTCTGCTGCACCCGGCGTTCCTCGCCGCAGTGTGTGCTATCGGCGCGGTTTTGGGGCTTGCCCTGTACCTGACCCGCCACGCCAGCCGTAAGGCCCTCAACGCCGAGGCCGGTGGTGTGCCGCCCAGTGTGGCTGCCGATGCCACCAAGGTCCTGACCGACCAGGCCACCGCAGCGCGGGTGGGCAAGCGTCCCACGACCTCGTCCCCGTCCTCGCGGTTCACCAAGAACCGGGCGCGGGACAAGACTCCGGCAGCCGTCCAGGCGGAGGCGCCGGCATCGACGGCCGCCGTCTTCACCGAAGCCTCCGAGCTCGACGGCCCACCGGTCACCTTCGCCGACGTCGCGGGCCTCGACGAGGCCCTGGAGGAGCTACGTGAGGTCAAGGAGTACCTCGCCGACCCCGAGCGCTTCCGGGCGCTCGGCGCCGAGTTGCCCAAGGGCATCCTGCTGTGCGGACATCCCGGCAACGGCAAGACGCTGCTGGCTCGAGCGCTCGCCGGCGAGGCCGGTGTGCCGTTCTACTTCGTGTCCGCCTCGAGCTTCGTGGAGCAGTACGTCGGTCTGGGTGCCGCCCGGATCCGCTCGCTGTTCGAACAGGCCAAGGCCCAGAACGCACCCGCCATCGTCTTCATCGACGAGCTCGACGCCGTCGGTCTCAAGCGCAGCGGAGGGGGAAACGGCGAGCGGGAGTTCGACCACACCCTCAATCAGCTCCTGGTCGAGCTCGACGGCTTCGCCTCGTCGTCCGGCGTGCTCATCCTCGGCGCCACCAACCGGCCCGAGCTGCTCGATCCTGCCCTCGTGCGGCCCGGGCGCTTCGATCGTCGCATCCACATCGACGCCCCCGACTTCGCCGGGCGCCTGGCCATCCTCCGCCTCTACGCGGGGAAGCGGCCGATGTCCCGACAGGTCGACTGGGGGGAGATCGCCAGCCAGACGACAGGTCTCAGCGGTGCCGAGTTGGCCAACATCATCAACGAGGCGTCCTTGCTCGCCGCCCGCCGCCACCGCACCAAGATCAGCGCCGACGAGGTCGAGGAGGCAGTGGCCCGGGCGTCGGGTGGGGCACGCAGCTCCCGGCTGATCGACGAGGACGAGAAGCGCCTCATCGCCTACCACGAGGCGGGACACGCCCTGCTCTCCCTGCTGCTGAAGAACGTCAAGATCCCCCCGCGGGTGTCGATCGTGCCCCGGGCGACGTCGTCGGCCAAGTCGGCGTGGTCGTTCGGCGAAGACCGTGCCACGTTGACCAAGCGAGAGCTGATGGCGCAGCTCATCGTGCTGCTGGGCGGTCGGGCGGCCGAGGTCGCCACCTTCGGCGAACCCAGCACCCGGGCCGAGGACGACCTGGACGACGCCGCCAAGCTGGCCCGCAAGATGGTAGAGCGCTGGGCCATGACCGGGCGCTTCGAGTTGGCCGGTCGTGACGACGACGCTGTCACCCGGTCACGTACAGAGAGCCGATCGGAGCCGGCGGTGGCGAAGCTTCTCTCCCAGGCCGAGCAAGCGGCCCGCTCGATCCTCCAGGAGAACGGCGCCCGGCTGGTGGCGGTGGCGGAGCACCTGGTGCACCACGAGACCCTTACCGTGGGACAGATGGCATCGGTGGCGGGGCTGCCCGACCCCGCTCAGG
>DASZDM010000274.1:0-19818 GCA_035942015.1 Acidimicrobiales bacterium
TCGGAGACCAGGTAGCAGCCCAGCTCCCCCCGGGGGGACTCCACCGCCACGTAGACCTCGCCCTCGGGCACGCGGAAGCCCTCGGTGAAGATCTTGAAGTGATGGATCAGCGCCTCCATCGACTCGTCGATGCGGGCTCGAGGAGGGGGCGTGACCTTCTTGTCCTGCACCCGGTAGTCGCCGCCGGGCATGGCGTCGACGATCTGGCGGACGATGCCCATCGATTCCCGTATCTCGTTGAGGCGGATGGCGTAGCGGTCGAAGACGTCGCCGTAGCTGCCCACCACCACGTCGAAGTCGACCTGGTCGTAGGCCAGGTACGGCATGTCCTTACGCAGATCCCACGGGGTGCCGGTGGAGCGCAGGATGGGGCCGGTGGCGCCCAGGGCCAGCGCCTCCTCGGGGGTGATGACCCCCACGCCCTGGGTCCGCCCCTGCCAGATGGGCTGGCCGGTCATGAGGTTGTCGTATTCCGCCAGTCGAGGGGGGAGCGCATCGAGGAGCCGGAGCAGGTCGTCCCGCCAGCCGTCCGGGAGGTCGGCAGCCACCCCACCGGGGCGGATGTAGTTGTGGTTCATCCGCAGCCCGGTGGTCTTCTCGAAGAACTCCAGCACCAGATCGCGCTCGCGCCACCCGTACAGCATCATGGAGATGGCGCCCAGGTCCATGCCGTTGGTGGCCATGAACAGGAAGTGCGAGGCCATCCGGTTCAGCTCGCACATGAGCATGCGGATCCAAGTGGCCCGGGGAGGGATCTCCACGCCGAGCAGCGCCTCGGTGGCGAGCGAGAACACCAGCTCGTTGAACAGGGGCGCGGCGTAGTCCATGCGGGTGACGTTGGTCGGCCCCTGGAGGTAGGTGAGGTCCTCGCCGGTCTTCTCCATCCCGGTGTGCAGGTATCCCACGATGGGCTTGGTGCGCAGCACCGTCTCACCCTCGAGCTCCAGCATCAGTCGCAACACGCCGTGGGTACTGGGGTGCTGGGGCCCCATGTTGATGATCATGGTCTCGTCCTCGGGACTGGCGCGGTCGGCCAGCTCGGCCGCCGCCGCCTCGGACAAGCGCAGCACCGAACCCGATTCCCGCAACAGCTCGCCCGCCGTCGACGCGCCCCGATCGGACAGCTCCTGGGCCCCCTCGGACGTGGCTGCTCCCGGGTAGAGGCGTTCGGTCGTGCTCATCAGCGGGGGCCCGGAGCGTCCTTGAACTGCACCGGGATCCGCCCCACGGCGTAGTCCTTGCGCAGAGGATGGCCCTCCCAGTCCTCGGGCATGAGGATCCGGGTCAGATCGGGGTGGCCGTCGAAGACGATGCCGAACATGTCGAAGACCTCCCGTTCCATGGCCTCCGAGCCTGGGTGCAGCTCGTAGAGCGACGCCACCACAGGGTCGCCTTCGGGCACCTGGACCCGCACCCGCACCCGCTCCCGACGCTCGAACGACAACAAGATCGCCACAACCTCGAATCGCTCGGCGACGACGCCGAGCGGCAGGGCCGAGCGGCCGGGGTGGGTGAGGTAGTCGACGGCGGTCACGTCGAGACACACGGTGAAGCCGTCCCGGCGCAGGTCGGCGATCAGATTGCGGTAGCCATCCCGGGCGGGGTGGAGCACGACCTGGCCGAGGGTGAAGCTGGACGGCGCACCGTGGTAGGTATCGGTCTCGGCCATGTCTCGGCTACCGGGGAGTTCCGACGTGCACCGGGGGCCGCACGACGGTGATGCGCTGATCGCCGCCCCGCTGTTCGTCGACGTGCACGCCAGCGCCGTTCCCGCCCGCTCGGCGCTGGGTGATCTCGCCGGTGCGGACCAACTCGTGCAGCGTCAGAATCGAGTGCAGCAGCGTCTGGGGGTTGGGAGGACAGCCGGGGGCGTAGACATCGACCGGCACGACCTGATCGACCCCCTGGACGATGGCGTAGTTGTTGAACATCCCGCCGCTGGAGGCGCACACCCCCATGGAGATCACCCACTTCGGCTCCATCATCTGGTCGTAGACCTGGCGCAGGACCGGCGCCATCTTCTGGCTGACCCGACCGGCGACGATCATGAGATCGGCCTGGCGGGGTGATGCCCGGAAGACCTCCATGCCGAAGCGGCTCATGTCGAAATGGGGACCGCCGGTGGCCATCATCTCGATGGCGCAGCAGGCCAGGCCGAAGGTGGCCGGCCACATGCTGTTGCGACGGGCCCACTTCACCACCGACTCGAGGTTGGAGGTCAAGAAGTTGTGCTGGAGGCCGCCCAGCCCCTGAGCGTCGCTCTTCATCGCTCCTCCCCGGCTCCCGCCGCTACTCCCACGGTCACCGGCTCACGCCCCTCGAGGCCGACCACCCGCACCGACGACACGCCGGCCAGGTCGGATGCTCCGAGCGCTCCGAGGGAGCGACGTTGGGCCCGAGGGCCCCAGTCGAGGCCGCCCTCGGCGATCTCCCAGAGAAAGGACAAGAAGAAGGGCACGATGAAGGCCACGATCGCCCAGAGGCCGAACAGGCCGAGTTCTCGATGCACCACGGCCCAGGGGAACAAGAAGATGATCTCGATGTCGAAGACGATGAAGATCATGGCCACCAGATAGAAGCGGACCGGGAAACGACGGGCCGGCTCCCGGGTGGGCACGATGCCGCACTCGTAGGGCGCTTCCTTGGCCTGCGTGGGCCGCGACGGGGCAAAGAGCTTCGAGGTGGCGAGGCTGAGGACGACGAAGCCGACCGCCAGGACGAACATCACGACGATGGGGAGGTACTGGTCCACGACCGGGCCAGGCTAGCGCACGTGACTCCCCCGGCCTTTGCCACGAGATCGAACCGTTCGGCGACCTGGGCGGGGGTGGGAGCCCGCGGCGCCTATGGGGATCAGCGGCCCCGGTACTCGTCGTCGAGGAGATCGGCCACCTCGTACCGCCATTCGGCCTCGTCGGAGACCGGACGGAGCGGGACCACGAGTGAGACGGGAGACTCGGCGCGGGGAGGCCTGTCGCTCGAAACGTCTCCGGGGCCCCGGGGTACGGGCGTCACCGGCTGCCCGGGAGGCGCGGTCAGACCATCAAGCACTCCCTCGAGCATCCCCAGGCGCTCCTCGGTCTCGACCCCCAGGTGACCCAGCACCTTCCCGAGGTCGGCCAGATGCCGCTCCATCGTCGCCTGACGCTCGGACTGGCGAGCCAAGAGGTCGGCCAGTCCGGTGATGGCGGTCTCCATGCGGGCCAGGCGGTCCCTGACGTCGCCATCGGAGCGAGGTGCCGGGCGGGAAACAACGACCGGCGTCCGCTCGGCCACGCTGGCTTGGCCGTTGGCGGCAACGTTCCTGAGCCCTGCGCCTTCGACAGTCGGCTCGAACATGGCTTTGGCGGTGTAGTTGGCTGGACGACCGGGGGCGTCGGGCCGGGGGGCTCGGCTCCACACCGCCTCGCAACCACCCTCGAACCGGCCACTGCAACGTGTGCCGCACTGGGCACAAGAGCAGGCTGTACTGCCCGCCACCATGGGGTGACCACAACCGACCTCGATCTCGATGCCGAACTCATGACACCAGCCCATCGGCCCATGTTAGGACGTC
Organism: Acidimicrobiales bacterium; assembly: GCA_035942015.1. Lineage (GTDB taxonomy): Bacteria > Actinomycetota > Acidimicrobiia > Acidimicrobiales > CADCSY01 > JADDRA01. The sequence continues at coordinate 3,557 of DASZDM010000274.1, forward strand.
GGTCGGCGTCTGGGGCAGGCTGAGCCGGATCGACTCCGCTGACCCCGGTACGCTCTGGCCGGTGATCCCCCAAAGCGACTCGGGCCAGCTCGAGCTGCGCGACTACCTGGCTGTGCTCCAGCGACGGAAGCTGACCATTCTGCTGATCACCTTGGTCGTCGTGGTCAGCTCCGTCGGCGTCTCGCTGCTGGGAACCGCAGTGTACCGGGCGACCTCCCAGGTGCTGCTCCAGGCCCGCTCATCGGAGGAGCTCTTCGCCCCAGGGCGTGGTGGCCGCCCCCCGGATGGAAACGGAGATCGAGGTGATGAAGTCGGGGTCTGTCCGCGAGGCCGTAGCCGAGGAGCTCGGGTTCGGGCCCGCGGTCGACATCGCCGCGGTGGGCGACACCCAGGTCCTGACCATCGCCGTCGAGAGCACCGCCCCGGCGGAAGCGGCACTCATCGCCAACCGCTATGCCGAGATCTACATCGACACCAGGCGCGAGCAGCTCATCGACGACCTCCTGACCGCCAGCTAGGAGGTCCAGCTACGGGCGGACGACATCGACGCGCAGATCGCCGTGCTCGACCAGCCCCTGGCCGACATCGACGCACGCATCGCTGCCGCCGAGGCTTCCTCGGATCGAATACGGCTCCAGAAGGAGCGGGCCCGCCTCGAAGACGACCTCGCCTCCCAACGTGCCTCGCTGGAGGCACGACGCAGCAGCTACGCCGAGCAGCTCGGCCGTCTGCAACTCGCCAGCAACCTCACCCAGACCGGCGGTGCCCAGCTGGTGTCTCGGGCGACCGAGCCCTCCGTGCCGGTGAGGCCGACTCCGCTCCGCAACGGGATGCTGGCAGCGGTGGTGGGCTCAATGCTCGGGGTGGGCGTGGCCTTCTTGCGGCGTACCTCGACGACACCGTCAAGAACAATGACGACCTGAAGCGGGCCACCGGCGGCCTCAACGCCCTGGCCCTCATCCCGGTGGTGGCCGGCTGGAAGGATCGAACCACCCCGCAGGTGGTGTCGATCACCGATCCCACGTCGCCGGCGGCGGAGGCCTACCGGTCACTGCGGACCTCGGTGCAGTTCATCGGCCTCGACGCAAACCTCGGCGTGGCGCTCCCCAATAGGGCCAGCGGGTCATCATGGTCTCTTGTGACCTGCGTCGTCCCCGCGTCCACGAGTTCTTCGGTCTGACGAACGACACCGGCTTCACGTCGGTGTTACTGGGCAAGTGCCCCCTGTCGGCCGCATTGCAGCCGGTGCCGGGGCAAGGCCGCTGGCGCTGATGGCCTCGGGCCCGACACCTCCCAACCCTTCGGAGCTCCTGGCGTCGCGGCGCACCGCCGAGGTGTTGTCGGCGCTGCGCTCCGAGTTCGAGGTGGTATTGGTCGACAGCCCGCCCGTGCTGCCGGCCACCGACAGTATCGTGCTCTCGCGCATGGTCGACCTCTCGCGCATGGTCGACGCCACCATCTTGGTGGGGACCGCCGGCCGGACGACTCGGAAGGAATACCGCAGGGCGGTGGAACTGCTCCAGCAGGTCGACGCGCCGCTGGTGGGCGCCGTGCTCAACGGTGTCGAGCAGGAGGGGCTCTACGGCTACGGCTACGGCTACGGCTACTACCAGGCGGTTGATGGTGTCGCCGCGACTGGAAACGGCAGCCGCAACGGCGGCGCCACCAATGGTGCTGCCGCCGAAGAGATGCGAGATGCGGCCCGTGAGACGACCGGTCGGCCAGGCCAGGGACGACGGGGCGGACTGAGAAAGTCGTAGCCGTGCCGATGGCGGGGCACGGGGAGGACGTTCCGCCTATCGGCGCAACCTCTTAGGCCGTGCCCACTCCGGGGTCTTCCTCGCCCCGGGCGGCCCTACGGTTGCGCTCGGCCAGGTAGAGCACGAACCCCGCCACCAGCAGGATCACCCCCATCCGCACCAGCAGCTCGATGGTGTCGGCGCCGGTCCTCGGCAGCCTGCCGTCGGAGCGGCCGGCTGGGCCGTTCCCGGCGTCGTCGTCGTCAACGCCATCCGGGGAGCACGGCGTCGTAGACGTCGACCCGCCCGGAACCGTGGTGGTCGAGGGGTCTCCGCCCGGGCTTGTGGTGGTCGGCCTGGACTGGCACGAGGTGGTGGGGGTCGTTCCAGGCGGGCAGCCGGGACAAGTTGTCGGCGTCGGGCAGCCGGGACACGTAGTGGGGGTCGGGCAGCCCGGACAAGTTGTCGGCGTCGGGCACCCAGGACACGTCGTGGGCGTCGGGCAGCCGGGACACGTGGTCGTCGTCGTGGGCGTCGGGCACCCGGGACACGTGGTGGTCGTTGTGGGCGGCGGGCACCCGGGACAGGTGGTGGTGGTCGGGGGTTCGGGTGGGTACTGGACAGCCAGCGCGGTGCCTGGCGTCAATACAGCCAGCATCGCCACGACGACCATGAGCTTTCGATACATCAAACCTCCACTCATAGCCGTCGGCTGGGCCGTTCCTGGCTGCGAGTATGCCCGAACCAAGGGGGAATGTCGACAACCTGCACCACCAGCGTCCCCAGAACGGCACGAGGCTAGCGCTGCGGCTCCAGGCGGAGCCGCACCACCTCGTCGTGGTGGGAGACGACCGTGGCGACGGCGCGACGTTCGCCGTCGAGCTCCGCCCCCTCCGCTTCGACGATGCGCCAGCCCTCGGGCACCTCGAACGTGGCGGTGATCGGCTCCGACGCAAGCAGTGGCTGGTGGAGCAGGTCGAGCTCGTACCACCCGCCTGGGAGGGCGTCGACCGTTCCTTGCAGCTGCAGCTCCAGCGTGCGGGTGCTCCGGGCCGGGACGCTGAGGAACGAAGAATACACCTGCCGCCCCAACTCCTCGGCGGCCGCCAGATCCACCGGGATGCCGTCCCAGGTGGCGCCGGCCAACGCCAGCGGGGTGTAGACGGAGACGAAGGTACGGTTCTCGCCGGCCTCGAAGCGCTCGTCGAAGGGCCCGATGACGTAGCGGGGTAGCCCGGTGGCCGGTGCCTGGTTCTCCATGTCGACCCGCAGCCGGCCGGCCACGGTCACACTGTCTCCCTCGGGCCGGAGCACGACGTCGTAGCTCGTGGCCCGCCGGAGGTAGTAGTCGACCTTGTTGGCAGCGACATTCTGGTTGACCACCAGGAGGGAATCACTCTCGACTGGATCGACCCGCCCGGCGATGCCCAACTCGTCCACCAGGGCCTGTTCCTCCGGTCGGGTGAACCACAGGCTGAGGTGGCCGGCGTGCGCCGCCGGGCCCAGAACTCCGGCGATGCGAGCAGGGCTGCCGAGGTCGGTTGTGCGCAAGGCGTCGACACTGGCGGCGGCCACGGTGGCGAGAAAGTCGATGCGTTCGTCGACGTCGTCCTCAAACGCCACGTACGCCTGGTTGAGGGTGATGTCGACCACGTTCTGGGCGGTGATGGCCTCGGGCCAGCTCTCCACGACCACCGGCCCGGTGAGCGCCAGCAACGCCGACAGACCGACGGGGTCGACGGCGATCACTCCATCCACCGGCTGCCCGCCCGACTGCGGGTAGAGCCCCGACATGACCGAGGCGACGGTGGGAAAATCGGGCGACAGATTGACGCTCTCCCACGTGCTGGCCACCTGGAAGGGGGTGTAGCGCTCCAGGTAGTCGTCGGGCGCCTCGAGCACCTTCACCGCCGGGCCGGCCTCGTTGAGCTCCTGGTGACGGCCGATGCGGTCGAGGCGCAAGCTTCCGTTTTCGGCCACCAACTCGCCGTAGTTGCCGAGGAAGCCGCCGGTGGCCCGGAGCTCAGCGTTGTTCTGGATGGCGAGGAAGTAACGCCGGGTTCCGTCGCCCCCCAGGATGGCCGGCACCACGGCCGCGGCCTGCGCCGCCGACTCGGCCTCGGCCGCCGCCTGATCGAGGCGAGCGTCGAAGCCGACCAGCTCGTCCCGCAGCGCCGGCAGCAGGAAGGCCCGCTCGACGCCGGCGGCCACGGTGCGGGCCCTGTCCAGGTCGGTGGCGGCCTCGGCCAGGTCGGGGGCGAGTCGGCGGATCTCGTCGATCGGCACCGTGCCCGAGGAGACGGTGAGGTTCTGCGGGGCGGCGGTGGTCACAGCGACACCCGTGCCGGCCAGCTCGGCGCCCACCCCGCTGAGGGTACGAACGGCCGCGAGGTTGGGGCCCAGCAGGGGAACGGCGAGACCGAGCGTGGCCAAGGGGTGATCGAGACGGTCGGTGGCAGAGATGAACGCCGTCTCGGCCTGGTCGAACGCCGAGCCGGCGGCGTCGACCTCACCCCGCCGGGCCGCCTCGAGCCCCCGCTCGGCGGCCGCCGCTCCGTCGACGACGAGTCCCCGCACACTGAACAGGGCGAGGCCGGCGGGCACGGCTAGGGCAACGACGAGGGCGGCGGAAGCCAGGACGCTGCGGCGGACGACGGTGGGCAGCCCGGGTGCCTTGTTGCGGTGGACCTTGCCGTTGCTCGCCGTCACCAGGAGGACGATTCCGGCCACGGCCCCGCCGGCCAAGGGCGTGGCGACAGGAACGACCTGGCGATCGGCCAGCACGGCCAGCACCCCGAGCAGGGCCGACGTCCCGCCGAGGATGCTCAGCACCGCCCCCCACGGCAGGGGGATGGTCCGCAACCGGTGCGGTAAGCCGTCGGGTCGGCGGGCGGTGAGAGGCCGGCGGCGGCGGACGCGATCGATCACCACCACGGTGGCGTTGAGCAGGGGCACGGTGAGGACAGGCAGCACCACCAGCAAACTGAGCGGGGCCCCGGTCGCCGGGGTGACGTCGACCACCAGGGCCCCGAGCAGGAAGCCGCCGAAGAGGGTTCCGGGTTCCCCGAGCACGAAGGTCCTGCCTGTGCCCACCACCAGCAGACCGGCGAGACCACCGGCCTGGGCCATGGCCAGGTTGGCGACGCTGTCCTGGCCGGTCCCGTAGGCCATCACGCCGAGGGCGGCAGCGGCGGGTGCCACCACGACGGCTGCGGCCCGGGGACCGACGTCGAGCAGGCGCATCGACTCGACCATGACCACCAGGAAGAGCACCACCACGACGACGTTGGTGACGGCCGTCCCCGTCAGACCGGTGCGAAGACCGAGGACGACGGCAGCCAGGGCGGCGGCAGCCTCGGCGGCGATGCGCAGGGAGGGTCGCAACGGCTGGTGTTGGTGGGCGAGACCCACCGCCCCGAGGATGGCGGCGATGGCGAGCAGCCCGAACGACCGCCCTTCGAGCCGCTCGGTGCCGAACCCCAGGGCTCCGGCCACGGTGGCTACGGCCAGGACGGTGCCGGTGATCGGAATGCGACGCCGCCGGCGGCGTCGGTCCTCCTGTTCGGGCTCTGCCGCCAGGCGGTCAGCCCGCAGCGAGAGCCATCCGCACACGACGGCGACCGCCAGGGCGACGAGGACGAGGGTGGGGTTAAACACCTACGTCGATGCTGTCGTTCAGACCTTGCGGGACTCGGCGACGACCCGCCGAGCCCGTAGCCAAGCTCGCAGACCCTTGGGTGCGTGAAACGGCACCCACACGAGCCGGTGGAGGTAAGCAGCCACCAACCATCCAGGACCTCTCGCAGCTCTTGGAGACCAGATCCGGACAAACGAAGGCGTTGGCAGGACCTCCCTCAAGACGATGGCTGCCTTTGCCCAAAACCCGGGGGTGCGAGCAACCCGATCGAAGGGGTAGGCCAGGCTGCCGGTCGACGATGTTTGAAGGACCAGCTCGACCGTGGTCTCCGTGGGGACGCCAAGGGTGGTAGCCATGACCTGACCTTCGGGAAGGAGGCGCAGCCCGACGCCGAAGGCGGGTAGGGCATCCAGGGCGGTCGCCAGATCGAGAGCGGCCTGCCAATCAGCGAGATCTAGGCGACAAAGGGCTCGACTGAGATCGTCGAGTGTCTTCTGCTTGGCCGCTTCGGCGTGGAGCACGACATGCAGAGCCAGCGCAGCGGGTGCCAGCACTTCGGCCCGACTCCCACCGACCTTCGCCGGCTGGGCCTGTGCCGCCACCACCTCCCAGCATCGGGCTGGCGCAGCGCCGACGCGACCCGACAGGGTGTTGTGGAGATCGACGGTCGGCGACCCGGGACGATCCCAGTTTGTGGCGTGGTCCGCCTGCTCACCCACCGCTGCTCCGGCGCAGCGTAGTTCGTAGCCCAAGGCGCCAAGCACCTCGCCCGCGGCGGCCAGTTGATCGGGGGGCACGAGCAGATCGACATCGACGTAGGGCCGGGCCGCCCCGTCGTCGTACAACCAGCGGGCGAACGAGGCGCCTTTCAGGAGGATGGCTCGCACGCCATGGTTGTGGAAGGCAGCTATCACCTCCCCCGCTGCCTGGTCGACGATCAGGCCCCTGATCGTCGCCAGCAAGGCGGGGCTGGCTCCCTCGTCGTCCATTGCCGCAGGCTAACGACTTCCTCCTCAGGTTCAGGATCGGGACGGGATCCGCAACATCCGAACGGGCGCCCACGTCAAGCGGTGACCGAGCGCCGGTACCATTGTAAGGTGACCGAGTCCCTCCCTCCGCAGGAGAACGACGAAGATCGCCCGGCGGGCGGCCCGCTGCGTCTGCGGCCGGACGCAGTGGACTGGCGAGAGGTCGAGGGCGAGGTGGTGGCGCTCGATCGGATCAGCTCGACTTACCTGGCGATCAACGCCGCCGGCGCAGCGCTTTGGCCCGCGCTCGTCAGGGGAACCGACCAGAACGAGCTCGTCGCGCTCCTGCTCGCGGAGTTCACCGTGGACGAGGCTCGGGCCTGGGCCGACGTGGAGGCCTTCGTCTCCATGCTGGCCAGACGGGACCTCCTCGAGCGGTGAGTGGCGTGGGTCTCAGCACTGTCCGGGCCATCTGGTGGGCGGAGAGGACCGCTCGCCAGGTGCGCCGTGACCTCGCCGATCGGGGCCTCGACGACTTGTCGGTGATCCTTCCTCCCGCACTTCCCCTGAGAGACCGGCGCTGGGTCGCGGCCCTGCTCAGGATCCGCCGGCAGACCTGCCTTGTCCGCTCGGCCGTGCTCCAGGCCTGGGACGCCGCCCATGGGAGACCGCGCGACCTTATCATCGGAGTCACCGCCCCCAGCGCGGGCTTCCAGGCCCATGCCTGGCTGGATGGCGAATCCGTCCGCTCGTGGCGCGGCTTCAGCGAGATCTGCCGTCGCCCGCCCCCGGCCACCCCAGCTGGCCTCATTCGGGGAGCTGCCTCCCAAGGATCCGCCGCCACGGCGGATGGCTCAGGCAGCGATGGTTGATCTGAGGCGGTCAAGGAGCAGCGGGAGGTGAGCCCAATCCCGCGACCGGTGCACCCGCCACATGGGCATGCCGACCAGCTCGAGCAGGACCGATGCCGGAACCCCGAGCCGCCTTAGGGTGACGTGGCGGCGGAGGATCTCCAGCCGGTCGGCCAATGGCGCTCGCTCGATTGACACCTCCTCGCCCACCGCCAGGACGAGGAAGCCGGCGAAGGGGACCTGAGCAAGCACGTCGGGGAGGACGAGGCGATGACGCTCCCCTTTGCGCACCACCACGAGCCGCTCAAGACCGAGATACTCCGCCGCACGGAGGCGCAGGTCGATGATCCTCGGCCCGGCGAGCGCCATCCTGCCGTCGAGCACCAGGAGATCATCGGACAACACGCCGTAGCCGACCCGGGCCAAGCAGGCCACCGTGGTGCTCTTGCCGGCCTCCTTTGACCCGAGGACCCCCCAGGCGGCGCCGTCGGCGACGACCGCGCTGGCGTGGAACGACAGTCGGCCGTCCCAGCGGGCGAAGTAGCTGCTGGCCGTGCTCAGGCAAGGGTGGGCAACCTGGTGGCCGTCGGGAGGATCGACCTTGCAGAACCGGGCGATGCGCCTGGCGCGGTCCAGAACTGCGTGCCCGCCGCTCACGAGGGGCACGACCGCCTCGTCCGGACCGAAGAAGCCGACGGCAGGGGGGTCGGGCAACGGCGGCGCCCAGCACAGCTCCACCTCCGGCCACCCCTCCGGGGCGGGCACAAGGAGGTTCTTCGCCAAGGCGGCGACCGGACCGGTGAAGGTGAGCCCGTAGGCTCCCAGTGCTACCGTCTCCGATTCCGGACGCAACGGCAGGAGGGGTGTTGGAGAGGTCGAGCGTGCGTCCAAGCGCCGAGACGTTACCGGCCGACGACCCCAAACCACACCGCGGTGTCCGAGTCGCCGGGCTCGAGAAGAGCTTCAAAGGCCTAGTTGCCCTGCGCGGGATCGACCTCGAAGTGCCATGGGGGGGCATCGTCGCCCTGCTAGGCCCCAATGGCGCCGGCAAGAGCACCTTGCTGCGCATCCTCGGAACGACCGTCCTGCCCGATGGGGGCCGGGCCGAGGTGGCCGGCCACGACGTGGTCGACGATCCCTGGGCCGCCCGCCGGTGCCTGGGCCTGGTCCTCGGCGAGGAGCGGTCGTGGTACTGGCGTTTGAGCGGGCGTGACAACCTGCAGTTCTTCGCTGCCCTCCACGGTCTGAACCGGTCGGCCGCCCGGGCCCGGGCCGCAGAGCTCTTGGAGGACGTCGCCCTCACCGATGCCGCCGACCGGCGCTTCGACCGCTACTCCTCGGGTATGCGGGCCCGACTGTCGCTCGCCCGAGCGCTGCTCTGTGAGCCGCCCGTGCTGCTCTTCGACGAACCCACCCGAACGCTCGATCCGGTGGCAGCCTCCTCGTTCCGTGGAGAGGTGCGTCGCCAAGCCGACGAGGGGCGGGCGGTGCTCTTTGCCACCCACGATCTCCACGAGGCCGCTGCGGTGGCCTCTCGGGTCGTGGTGATGGTCGGTGGCTCGGTGGTGGTTACCACCGACGACCCGTCCGATGCCGCCGGCCTCGAGGATCTGCTGGTGACGGCCGTCGGCGCCGCATCCGGCGCAGCCGGAGACCGATGACCGCCGTTCCCCTCGGGGCCACGGCAACGGCGGCCCGGGCGCCGGCCAGGAGGTGGCTGGCCGCCTTCATCCGCCGGGACTGGAGGATTGCCCGTTCCTACCGGCTCCAGTTCCTCCTCGAGATCTGCGCCGTCCCGATCGCCCTCGGGATGTTGTACTTCCTCGGTCGTCTCGTTGACCAAGGAAGCCTCCCATCAGATGGGAGCTTCAGCCAGGGCTACTTCGCCTTCGCCGCCGTCGGCTTCGCCGTGCTGGGGATGGCGCAGAGCGCCCTTAGCTCCTTCTCTTCCCGGTTACGCACGGAACAGACCACCGGAACCTTCGAAGCGCTGCTGTCATCGCCGGTGTCGCCCTCGGTAGTGGTCGTCGGGAGCGCCGCCTTCGACCTCCTGCGGGCGACCGTCGGTGCAGGGGCCACGGTGCTCGTCGCCGTGCTGTTCGGCCTCCGACTCCACCTCAGCCTCGGCACCGCGGTGAGCGTCCTCGTCGGACTGCCCGCGCTGGTTGCCACCTTCGCCGCCGTGGGCGTGGTGGTGGCGTCCTGCGCAGTGGTTTTCAAGCAGGTCACCGCCCTGTTGGGTATGGTCACCACCGTCATCGCCCTTCTGGCCGGCGTCTACTTTCCGGTAGACGTCCTACCCGGTCCACTCCAGGTGCTGGCCAACCTGCTGCCCTTCACCTGGGGCATCGACGTGCTGCGGGCCGGACTGCTGCAGGGAGAGGTGGCCGGCGGGCGTCTCGGACTCCTGGTCGGCTTCGCCGTCGTGTCACTGCCGTTGGCCCTGTGGCTCTTCGGGCATGCCGTCGACTTCGCCCGGCGCCAAGGGACCCTCACCCAGTTTTGATGAAGCGCGCGCTCGGGTTCGGAGCGGCGGAGGCCAGCCACACCGCTCCGACGCCGCCTCGGCTCAGCGGTCTGGAGCTGGCGTCGGGCGTGCCCTTGGGCACGCAGCCCCATGCTCCGCCTCTCGCCCCGGTCGAAGCGACCCTGTCGGCACGCGTCGCCTTGGAGGAGGCCATCCGCCGCTGTCTGGTTGGCGGGCGGTGCGTGATCGGCTTCTCCGGGGGACGCGACTCCTCGGCCATGCTGGCGCTCGCCGTGCACGTGGCCCGCCGGGACGACCTTCCTCTGCCCGTCCCCGCCACGCTTCGATACCGGGAAGTACCCAAGGCGGAGGAGTCGGCGTGGCAAGAGCTCGTGATGCGCCACCTGGCCCTCGACGACTGGGTCCGCATGGAGGTGGGCGACGAGCACGACTACCTCGGCCCCGTCGCTCAGCCGGTGCTGCGCCGCCACGGGGTCCTCTGGCCCCCGTACTTCCACAGCTACCAGCCGCTGATGGCGCTGGCGGCCGGGGGAGTTTTCATGACGGGTGTCGACGGGGACAATCTCTTCGCCGGTTGGCGTTGGGCCCGCCTCGAACCTGTGCGCCGACGTGCCGTGCGTCCGAGGATGAGTGATTTGGGACGCCTCACCCTGATCGCCGGCCCACCGCTAGTGCGCCGGTTGGCGGCGCGCCGTCATCCCCTGCCGTGCACCTGGCTCACACCCGTTGCCCGGCGGGTGGTGAATGCCCGGTGGTTCTCCCACTACGCGGCGGAACCCGTGCGATGGGACCACCGGGTGGAGTGGCTGACGAAGCTGCGCGGCCTCGCCCTCGAAGTCTCGACCCTCGACGTCCTGGGACGCGACTGCGGCGCTACAGTGGCCAACCCCCTCCTGGACCGCCGCTTCCTCGCCGCCCTCGCTCGCCAAGGGGGACGGGCTGGCTGCGGCGATCGGACGGTTGTGATGGAGTCCCTTTTCGCCGATCTGCTCCCCTCCGAGGTCGTCTCCCGGTCGACCAAGGCTGTCTTTGGCCCGTGCATGTGGCGAGGGGCCAGCCAGCGCTTCGCCGCCGCCTGGGACGGCAGTGGGACCGACCCGGCCCTCGTCGACGTCGGCCGGCTCCGGGCCGAGTGGGCGAAGCCCTTCCCGGCCCCGGCGAGCATGCCCCTCTTGCAGCAGGCATGGCTGGCCGGAGCTGAGGTTGGCACCGACAGGACTGGGTACAACCTTAGTTGACAACCGTCGGGTGGGGCACTACCTTGCCGCTTGGTTCAAAGTGGACCCTATCCCCCAAGAAAGGACATGCGCATGCGCGACTACGAGGCGCCAACGCTGAGCGAAATCGGCTCCGTCGAAGAGTTGACCCTTAACACCAACCTCGCCACCGTTGCCGGTGACGACGGCGGCAACAGCTAAGACCGAACCAGATCTCTCGGGTCGTCGACTGTCCCCGCGCACCGCATCCCTTAGCGCACCCGAATCCAGAAGGAGTTAGGCAACGACGACCCAAAGAGGGTCGTCGTTGCGCGTATCCGGTGCGCGCGACCACCGTGCCGGGGTGCAGGCGCTGTCATGCAAGCACCTGACGGTAGAAGGCCTCCATCCGTTCGGCGATCCCCCCCGGCTCATAGGCGCGAGCGCGCTCTCGGGCCGCTGCCCCGAGCCTGGCTCGAAGGCTGGGGTCAGCGCTCAGCCGGCGCAGGACGTCGGCCAGAGCAGCGCTGTCGCCAGGGGGCACGAGCAGGCCGTCCACCTCGTCGGTGATGATCTCGGCCGGTCCTCCGGCGTCCGCCGCCACCACGGGAAGACCTGCGGCCATCCCTTCGACGACCACCTGACCGAAGGGCTCCGGGATCACCGAGGCGTGCACCAAGACATCGAGACGGGCCAGCTCGGAGGCCACGTCGTCGCGGAAGCCCGTCATCTCGAGCCGGCCGGCGATGCCGAGCTCCGTTGCCTGGCGACGCAGATCTGCCGCGTAGCCCTCTTCGCCGAAGAGCGGGGCTCCTACCAGGATTGCACGCGCGGCGCCGCCAGCGGGGAAGCTACGGGCGAAAGCCGTGAGGAACACGTGCTGGCCCTTCCAGGGCGCCAGTCGGCCGACCATGCCCACCCGGAGGCCACCGCCGGGCGTGCTCGTCGCCGCCGTGGACTGGTGCGGGTACACGATGCCGGGGATCACTGCGGTGGGGACGCTCACCACCCGCAGGCTGTCAAGGGTGGCCCTGGAGTTGGCGATCACCCCGTCGGGCAGCCGCCGGGCCAAGGCCCGTACCAGCTTGACGGCGGAGCGGGGAAGGTAGTCTTCGGCCACGCGATCGTGCATGTGCCAGACCACCGGTACCCGCGCAGCCCTTGCCGCCAATCCCCCGTAGAGGGCTGCCTTCAGGGTGTTTGTGTGCACGAGGTCGGGCCCGAGGCGGCGTAGCTCGTAGGTGAGTCGGAGCACGTGCAGGGCCGACCCGAGGACGCTGGCCACGGGAAGGCGTCCCATACGGACCCGATGTCGGGACAGATGTCGGGCGGCGCTGCCCATGGGAAGGACGACCGTGGAGATGCCGGCATCCCGGAGCCTGGCGACGAGCGGCCCATCCTCGGCCAAGACGACGTGGGGTTCGACCCCTCGGAGGGCAGGGAGCAGTCGTAGAAGGGCTAGCTCTGCCCCCGAGAGCTGGGCGCAGTGGCCGAGGTACACCACTCGCAGCTGCCCATCGGCCATCGTAGAGACGCTCCTCGGCTCTGAACCGGCGGGAGGGGCACGGTCTCGGGGCGGCGGCGACACGTTCAGTATGTCGCTCCTGTCTAGCCTCTGCGGTAGTGGTGCGCGAGAAGGGGCAGCCAGACGAATGGGAGAGGGCGGGAGCGTCCGCAACCCCGACCTCCACAGGTGAGCTCTCACCCCAGGAGCGTCTAGAGGTGAGTGCTGGGGGCCGATGGCTGCTACGTTCGTTCCTGGCCCTGACCGTCACTGCCGTTGTGGTCTGGAACTTCCCGGGCTCTGGGATCAGGACCGGAGTCCTCCCGGTCGTCGAGCGCTATATCAACGCCACTGGGCTCACCCAAACCTGGAATCTGTTCGCCCCTGACCCGACGGACAACACCTCGGAGCTGGTGGCTCGTATCGAGTACCTCGACGGGACCTCGTTGCGGTGGCAGCCGCCCCGTGGAGGCAAAGTGGTGGGTGAGTACCGTACGTATCATTGGGCGGTCTTCGCCGATCGCCTCCGCAGCGATGGGTGGCGGTCGCTGCGAGAGCCTTTCGCCCGGTGGTTGGCCGAGACCCACAGCGAGGGCGATCGGCGTCCCGTTCGGGTAGAGCTCATCAGCCGCAGCCGTCGCAACCTGCCGCCAGGAAGCGACGGGCCGCGGCCTCACTGGGAGGAATCGACGTTGTACACCCTGGACCTACGAGACACGATCCAGCGGTGAAGCGACTCCTTGCCAGCTGGGACGACTTCTGGCTCGCCCCCGAACCAACCTCGACGCTGGCGGTGGTCCGAGTGGCCTACGGAGCGCTGCTGCTCGCCTGGGCCGCGATGCTCGGCCCCGACCTCTCGCCCTTCTTCTCGACCTCCGGGATCCTCCCCGCAGGCCACGACATCTCGTGGGCCTGGTCGCTGCTCGACGCCGTCGGATCCGACGCATTCACTGCAGTCGTCTACTGGCTTCTCGTCGCCTCAGCGGTCGGCCTGGTCCTCGGCTACCGCACCCGCCTGGCCGCGGTGGTTGCCTTCGTTGGTATCGTTTCCTTGTATCGGCGCAACCCAGCGGTCTTCCAGGGTGGGGATCATGCACTGCGGGTGTTCAGCTTTTACTTCATGTTCGCCCCCGCCGGTTGTGCCCTCTCCCTCGATCGGTGGCGACGGGCGCGGGACAACTTCTGGCAGTTCCCAGAGCGGGCACCCTGGGCGCTTCGCCTCATCCAGGTCCAGTTGAGCCTGATCTACCTGTTCACCGTATGGATCAAGGCCCGGGGAACAACATGGAACGACGGCACGGCGTTCTCCTACTCGGTGCGCATCGGCGAACTGGTTCGACTGGAGCTCCCGGCGTGGATGACCACGTCGGTGGCGGTCTCCAACGTGGCCACCTACTCGGCATTGGCGGTCGAGTTCGCCATGGCTGTTCTGGTGTGGAACCGGCGGGCTCGGCCGTGGGTGCTGACGGCGGGCGTACTCCTCCATCTGGCCATCGAGGTGACGATCCGGGTGGGCTTCTTCAGTCTTGCGATGTTGCTCTACTACCTGGCCTGGCTCGACCCGCAGACGGTGCGCTCGTGGCTGCTCTCTCTGGCCCGACGTTGGCGCCTGGCCCCTCTCGAGGCCGCCGACGCCTGAGGCATCCCTCAGCCGGGCGCCGGCACGGGCTGACTGGTCGGCTCAGCTACCTGTGGCCAGCTGAGCGGCGGGGTGGTCGATCGCACCGGTGTCGGCACGCGTTCGCTCGTCCGCCTCAGGACGGCCCACACCGGACAGCGTCCAGAGCATCAGGCCGGGGAAGTTCCCGAAGGCCAATGCGGTGGCGCTGCTCACCAGCAGCATCGTCGCGAAGGCGTACTCCGGGGGACAGGACCGGCGCACCAACCAGGCGAGCACCGCCATCATTAGGACGGCGCCGACCAAGCCGAGCTCGCCCAGAATGACCAAGTAGCCGTTGTCGATGGGGTTACCGCCTCCCACTCGCCTGGCCGACGAAAGCTCGCCCACTCCGAGCCCGAGGGGAGAGACGATGGTGCCAGTCTTGGCGAAGGCGTCGACACGGTGGCGATAGCTGTCGTCGTTCGGAAGATTGGAGAGCGTGTTCAGCCGTTCCACCACTACCTCCCCTGGCGGCAGGATGAGGACGACAGCCACGACGAAGGCGCCGAGTGGGAGGATCTGCCGAGCCGGCCGCCCTCCTGCGGCCAGCGACCCGACCACCAGGCTGGCGATCAACGCCAGCCACACGCTCCGAACCTGGGTTAGGAGGAGGAAGGTGCTAGAGGAGGTCAATGCAACTGCCCGAAGCACCGGCGAGCGCCACACCAGCTCCCCTCGAAAAACCACGATCAGGATCACGACGGCGCTAAGCAGGGCTGCCGTCCCGGGGGCGGGAAGGGTGCTGAAAGGGCGGAAGTTGGTGCTGCCCGGCTGTCCGGCGCTGTCGAGGTTGGCCCGCATTAACCATTCCACGTCCCAGGGAAACGGGACGAAGTACTGCACGATGCCGTAGATGGCGGCGATAGAGCCGCAGACAACAGTCGCTCGGACGAAGGTGGAAAGGCCCGAAGGGATGCGGGCGATTCCGAAGGCGGCAAGGAGGGGCACCGTCAGATCCAGCCACCCGGCCAGGCCGGCCAAGGGAACGGCGAAGGAGAAGGCGGCTCGAACGGTGATCCAGAGCACCAGCAGGGCGACAGCCACCGGCTTCCTCACGCAAATCCCATGAACGGCGAGAGGAAGGGCAACGATGAACGGGAGGATGGCGGCGGGGTCGACGTTTGGATCGACAGCCGGCAGCAGCCTCCTGACCCCAGCCGAGAAGACGAAGGTCCCGACGACCAGGACGATCGAGAGCGACGGTCGGGCCCAAGCGGCCCAAACCACCACCGCCCCGACGAGGAAGAGCACGATGTCTCGCCAGGGAAGCATCGCGGTGACGGTCGGGAGCACCACGCCAAGGCCGACGGCCACGGTCAAGATGGCGACCGGGACGAGGTAAGGCGCTTGCCGGCGCAGGCTGGTCGTTATCATCAGATGGCGACGCTGTGGAAGAGCGACACGTAGCGTTCGGGTCGGCCGAGGACTGCCACCTCGCAGGCGCGAGCGAAACCCCGGCGGACCTGGTCGGTGCGATCCGGCTCCGATTGCACGAGCCGGACCAGGGCGGGTCCCATCTGGAGGGGCTCCACAATGGTGCAGCAGGCGCCACCGGCAGAAAGAAAGTCGATGCCGGGGTTTGTGGTGGCGATCACCGCCGTCCGGGCCACCATGGCCTCCCAAGCAGGGATGCCGAAACCCTCGTAGACCGATGGTGCCAGCAGGACCCAAGCCTCGCCGATGAGGGCTTGAACCTGGTCGTCGTCGGGAGTGGCGAGAAAGTCCACCCAGCGCGGATACCTCGACCGATCACCGGCGGGACCCACCACGGCGAAGCGCATATCAGGAAGCACCTGGCGAGCGTGGATAGCCGCCCTCAGCGCGACACGGCCCCGCTTGCGGGTGTCGAAGGCTCCGACGAACACGGCGAGGGGTTCGGGTGCTTTGGTTGCCGGCGGAGATGGCTCCCCCACCAGGAAGACGGGTGGTATGAGGTGATCGCACCCGAAGGCACCGACGCTGTCGGGCCCTACTCCGACCGCCACCGGGTACTGTCGCCGGGTCACCGATTCGAGACCGGCCAAGGCGTAGTGGTTAACCCGTCGCAACCGGCGGCTGGTCCTGGCTTCGGCCATCTTGCGACCGTGGTAGGTCCGGACAATGGGAACCTTCCACCTCGGATCGAGCGCCAGGGGCCAGTCGTCCTGGTGCGCGTGGACGACGTCGGGGGAGATCGCCCGCACTGCGTCAGCCGCTCGGAAGGGGGCGCAGTAGTAGCG
>DASZDM010000275.1:0-15132 GCA_035942015.1 Acidimicrobiales bacterium
AAGACCGCCTCCAGGCCAAGGTCGCCGTCGTCCAGATCCCGATCGGGGCCGAGGGCCACTTCCGGGGTGTGGTCGACCTCATCAACATGAAGGGCCTGGTGTGGGCTGACGCCGACGGCGAGAAGGGCGAGGAGTGGTCGGTCACCGACGTGCCCGACGAGCTGGTGGCCGAGGCCGAGGCGTGGCGGGCCAAGCTGCTCGACGTCCTCTCGGAGTTCGACGACGTCATCCTGGAGAAGTACGCCGCCGACGAGGAGATCACGGCCGACGACCTGCGCCAGGCACTGCGCCGGGGCACCATCGCCAGCTCCTGCGTCCCCGTGCTGTGCGGCTCGGCGTTCAAGAACAAGGGTGTGCAGCCCATGCTCGACGCCGTGGTGGACTTCCTCCCCGCGCCCCCGAACTTGGCCGCCATCAAGGGTCTCGATCCCAAGGGCATCGAGGAGTTGGAGCGCCCGGCCGACGACGCCGCCCCTTTCGCCGCGCTGGCCTTCAAGATCATGAGCGACCCCCACGTGGGCAAGCTCACCTACTTCCGCGTCTATTCCGGCACCTTGGAGGCCGGGTCCTATGTCTACAACTCCACCAAGGACCGCAAGGAGCGGGTGGGGCGGCTGCTGCAGATGCACGCCAACACCCGGGCCGACCTCGAGGCCATCTTCGCCGGCGATATCGTGGCCGCCATCGGCCTCAAGGGCACGACCACCGGCGACACGCTGTGTGATCCCGACCAGCCCATCGTGCTCGAGGCCATCGACTTTCCCGAGCCGGTCATCCACGTGGCCGTCGAGCCCAAGACCAAGTCCGACCAGGACAAGCTGTCCAAGGCCCTGCAGGCGCTCTCCGAGGAGGACCCCACGTTCCAGGTGCGCACCGACGAGGACACCGGCCAGACGGTGATCTCGGGCCAGGGGGAGTTGCACCTCGAGGTCATCGTCGACCGCATGCTCCGGGAGTTCAAGGTCGACGCCACCGTGGGCAAGCCCCAGGTGGCTTACCGCGAGACCATCACCGACACCGCCAAGAAGGTCGTCTACCGCCACGTCAAGCAGACCGGTGGTTCCGGTCAGTTCGCCCACGTGGTCATCGACCTGGAGCCCACCGGCCCCGGCGGGGGGTACGAGTTCGTCGACAAGATCACCGGCGCCCGCATCCCCAAGGAGTTCATCCCCTCGGTCGACCAGGGCATCCAGCAGTCGCTGGCCTCAGGCGTACTGGCGGGCTACCCGGTGGTCGACGTCCGGGCCGTGCTGACGGACGGTTCCAGCCACGACGTCGACGCTTCGGAGATGGCGTTCAAGATCGCCGGCTCCATGGTCTTCAAGGAGGCCGCCCGCAAGGCCAAGCCGGCGCTGCTCGAACCCATCATGGCCGTCGAGGTCGTCACCCCGGAGGACTACATGGGCGACGTGTTCGGCGATCTGAACGCTCGCCGGGGCAAGGTCGAGGCCAGCGAGCAGCGGGGCAACAGCATGGTGATCAAGGCCCAGGTACCCCTGTCCGACATGTTCGGATACGCTACCGACCTGCGTTCGCGCACCCAGGGCCGGGCCACCTACACGATGCAGTTCCATTCCTACCAGCAGGTCCCCAAGGCAATTGCCGAGGAGATCGTTGCCCGGGTCCGCGGCGAGTAGCCGGATCTCCACCGTATGTCGATGATCAACGCAACCCCTCGAAAGGACAGTTGAAGCTATGGCCAAGGCGAAGTTCGAGCGGAACAAGCCGCACCTCAACGTGGGCACGATGGGCCACATCGACCATGGCAAGACCACGCTGACGGCGGCGATCACCAAAGTGTTGGCTGAGGCCAACCCCAGCGTTCAGGTCATGAGCTTCGAGGAGATCGACAAGGCGCCCGAGGAGAAGGCTCGGGGCATCACCATCACCATCTCCCACATCGAGTACGAGACGGCCAACCGCCACTACGCCCACGTCGACATGCCGGGACACGCCGACTACATCAAGAACATGATCACCGGCGCCGCCCAGGTCGACGGTGCCATCCTGGTCGTCTCCGCCGCCGACGGGCCCATGCCCCAGACGCGTGAGCACGTCCTTCTCGCCCGTCAGGTGGGCGTGCCGTCGATCGTGGTCGCGCTCAACAAGGCTGACATGGTCGACGACGAAGAGCTGCTCGACCTCGTCGAGCTCGAGGTACGGGAGCTGCTCAGCGAGTACGAGTTCCCTGGCGACGACACCCCGGTGGTGCGGGTCTCCGCCCTCAAGGCGCTCGAGGGCGACGAGGCGGCCAAGGCCCAGGTCCTCGAGCTCATGGAGGCGGTGGACAGCTTCGTTCCCGAGCCGGCTCGCGACCTCGACAAGCCGTTCCTCATGCCGATCGAGGACGTCTTCTCCATCACCGGTCGCGGCACGGTGGTGACCGGCAAGGTCGAACAGGGGGTGGTCCACACCGGCGACACGGTGGAGATCGTGGGCATCCGTCCGACTCAGACGACCACCTGCACCGGCGTGGAGATGTTCCGAAAGCTGCTCGACCAGGGCCAGGCCGGCGACAACATCGGTGCCCTGCTGCGGGGAACCAAAAAGGAAGACGTGGAGCGGGGCCAGGTGCTGTGCAAGCCCGGTTCCATCACGCCCCACACCCAGTTCGAGGGCCAGGTCTACGTGTTGACCAAGGAGGAGGGCGGACGCCACAAGCCCTTCTTCAACAACTACCGGCCCCAGTTCTACTTCCGGACGACGGACATCACCGGCCAGATCACGCTGCCCGAGGGCACCGAGATGATCATGCCGGGCGACAACATCGCCATCAACGTCGAGCTGATCAACCCCATCGCCATGGACGAGGGCCTGCGCTTCGCCATCCGCGAGGGTGGCCGGACCGTGGGCGCCGGGCGCGTCACGAAGATCCTCAAGTAGTGGCGCTCTCCAGGAAGGGCCACTGATGGCGCAGAAAATCCGCATCCGGTTGAAGGCCTACGACCACGAGGTCATCGACCAGTCGACCAAGAAGATCGTCGAGACCGCGGTCCGGACGCAGGCCACCATTCGCGGTCCCGTGCCGCTGCCCACGGAGAAGCACCGCTACACGGTCATCCGCTCACCGCACAAGGACAAGGACTCCCGGGAGCACTTCGAGATGCGCATCCACAAGCGCCTGCTCGACATCCTCGAGCCCTCGGCCAAGACGGTGGACTCTCTCCAGCGTCTCGACCTGCCGGCGGGGGTCGACATCGAGCTCAAGATTCAGCAGGCGTAGGGGATCCCGCCGGCTCCCTCCTTCCTCCGCCGGCGGGTCCTGTCACCGACGGGATTCCTTCCCACTCGGACTTCGCTCCGCCGGGCGGGCCCCTTCCGTCTTCGCTCCGCCGGGCGGGCCCCTTCCGTCGGCGCCACCCGCCGGCTCGCTCAACGCTCGCCGCCGCTGCCTTCGGTGATCTTGTGCGGGGTGTGCTAGCCGTCGGCCAGCGCCGTCTGGAAGGCGGCGTAGGTGTGGTCGTCGTAGAGGACGAAGCGCACCTCTTCCACGTCGGTCGCAGAGGCCCGTACGGTTGCCATTGCCACCGCAGCCGCCTCCTCGGGGGGGTAGCCGTAGACGCCGCAGGAGATGGCCGGGAAGGCCACCACACGGGCACCGAGGTCGTCGGCCACCCGGAGCGATTCCCGGTGGCACGATGCCAACAACGCCGCCGGGTCGGCCACCCGAGCGTAGACGGGGCCCACCGTGTGGATGACCCAGCGGGCCGGTAGACGCCCGGCACTGGTGGCCACCGCCTGACCCGTCGGCAAACCGTCGGGAACGCGCGTCACCCGTAGCTGCCGGCACTCCTGCAGGATCTCGGGACCGCCCCGGCGGTGGATGGCACCGTCGACGCCCCCTCCGCCGAGCAGTGAGGAATTGGCGGCGTTGACCACGGCGTCGACGCGCTGGTCGGTCAGGTCGCCCTGCACCACGGTGATTCGTGTCATGGTTGTCCGGCACTGTCCTGTCCAGGTACCCCGCCGCTCCTGGTCGTGGTGTCGGCCTCGCCCGGCTCGAGAGGACGCATGGCCAGGTCGATGGCCGTCCAAGCCGTCTTCGATGACGGGTAGAAGGCCAGGGGGACGATGACCGCCGCCGACGTTGCCGCCACGGCCAGGGGAACTGGGTCGTACTCGGGGTGGGAGGCCACCAGTGCAGCGACCACCACCACGAACAGCACGCTGAACGACACGATGGTGTTGAGGCCGACGGCACCGAGCCAGTGGCCTTCGATACGCTCGAACCGCAGGCCGCACCGGGGGCAGCGCTCGGCAAGGCTGAACCAAGAGGTGAACAGCCCGCCCTGCCCGCACACCGGACAACGACGGGCAAGCCCCCGGGCCAGCATCCGCGTCGGTCGCACCAGCTCGAGGGTAGGGAGATCGTGGCCAAGTGGTCGCTCGCGGGCAGTGGCGCTATGCTCGCACTCCTACGCCTCCGGCTGCGGCCTGAGCGTTGCTCAGAAATCGACGTCCGCGCCGGTCCGCCTGCGGGGAAGCACCCGCTACCGGATACCCCGTGGCACAACCCAAACGGCGCTCCGCCGGGGGATACCCCGTGCGGAGCGTTCGCGTTAACAACGAGAGATGGAACTACGCATGGCCGACAAGGCACTGGTGGGTGAAAAGGTGGGCATGACCCAGGTCTGGGACGACCAGAACCGCGTCGTGCCCGTAACCGTACTGAAGGTCACCCCGTGCCGGGTGGTGCAGATCAAGCGGCCCGATACCGACGGGTACAGCGCCCTGCAGGTCACCTACGGCAACAAGAAGGTCCGTTCCGTCACCAAGCCCGAGGCCGGTCATTTCGACAAGGCGGCTGTCGAGCCGGGCGTCCGCCTGGTCGAGCTCCGCATGGACGACACCGACGGCTACGAGCTCGGCCAGGAGCTCGGCGCCGACCTCCTGTCGGCCGGTGATCGAATCGACGTCACGGCCGTCAGCAAGGGCAAGGGCACCGCCGGTGCCATGAAGCGCCACAACTTCAAAGGGCTTCCCGCCTCCCACGGGGCCCACCGGGTCCATCGGGCACCTGGTGCCATCGGGGCCTGCGCCACGCCCGCCCGAGTCTTCAAGGGCACCCGCATGGCCGGCCGCATGGGCGCGGCCAAGGTGACCACCCTCAATCTCGAGGTGGTGTCGGCCGACGTCGAACGCGAGCTCGTCCTGGTAAAGGGGTCGGTACCCGGCCCCCGGGGTGGCCTCGTCCTGCTCCGCAACGCCATCAAGGGCGGAGCGTGATGACCGACACACAGACCGACACGGAGGCCGACACGACGGCGGCGACATCCCTGCGGGTGGCGCTCCGCGACGGCGCCGGTCAGCCGGCCGGCGAGGTGGAGCTCGACGGTGTCTTCTTCGGGGCCACCCCCAACGTGGCCCTCATGCACCAGGTGGTCACCGCGCAGCTGGCTGCCGCCCGCTCGGGGACGCAGTCCACCCAGACGCGCAGCGAGGCTCGGGGAGGCGGAGCCAAGCCGTGGCGCCAGAAGGGTACGGGACGAGCCCGACAGGGCTCCATCCGGTCTCCCCAGTGGCGTGGTGGTGGCGTCGCCCTCGGCCCCAAGCCCCGGTCCTACCGCCAGCGCACCCCCAAGAAGATGGTGCGCGGCGCCCTGGTCTCCGCACTGTCCGACCGGGCGAGCGACGGCCGCATAGTCGTGGTGAGCTCGTGGGGCTTCGACGCTCCGAGCACCAAGGCGGCCCAGGCGGCCCTGCAGGCCCTCGGTGTCTCGGGCCGCGTGCTGGTGGTGCTCGACGCCGGGGACGACCATGCGTTCAAGAGCTTTCGCAATCTCCCGACGGTCCATGCCCAACCCGTCGGAGAGCTCAACGCCTACGACGTGTTGTGCAGCGACTGGGTCGTCTTCACCCGGGCGACGCTGCCCACCACCGGGGAGGTCCGTTGATGGATGCCCATGACGTGATCCTCCGACCGGTGGTCAGCGAGAAGTCCTACGCCCTGCTTGACACCGGCGCCTACACCTTCGAGATCCATCGGGACGCCAACAAGATCCAGGTGCGCCTGGCCGTCGAGGAGCTCTTCGGGGTCAAGGTGGCCAAGGTCAACACGCTCAACCGCAAGGGCAAGCGAAAGCAAAACCGCCGGTCCGCCACCTTCGGCCGCCGTGCCGACACCAAGCGAGCGGTCGTCACCTTGGTCGAGGGCGACAGCATCGACCTGTTCGAGAGCTAGGAGACGACGTGCCCTTGCGCAAGCGCAACCCCACCAGCGCCGGTCGTCGGTTCCAGACCGTGGCCGACTTCTCCGAGATCACCAAGGACCGTCCCGAGCGCTCGCTGGTCGCCCCCCGGTCGGGCACCGGAGGACGCAACAACTACGGCCGCAAGACCGCCCGCCATCGCGGTGGCGGCCACAAGCAGCAGTACCGAATCATCGACTTCAAGCGGACCAAGGACGGCGTACCGGCCAAGGTGGCCGCCATCGAGTACGACCCGAACCGCAATGCCCGCATCGCCCTGCTCCATTACGTCGACGGTGAGAAGCGCTACATCCTCGCCCCTGCCCGGGTGGGCGTCGGCGATGTCCTGCGCAGCGGTCAGGGGTCCGACATCCGGCCCGGCAACGCCCTGCCCATGCGCTACATCCCGGTGGGAACGACCATCCACAACATCGAGCTCAAGCCCGGAGCCGGGGCCAAGATGGCCCGCAGCGCCGGTGCCAGCGTGCAGTTGGTGGCCAAGGAGGGCGACTTCGTCACCCTCCGGCTTCCCAGTACCGAGATGCGTCGGGTGCCGATCGATTGCCGGGCCACCATCGGGGAGGTCGGCAACGCCGAGGCCGAGCTGGTGTCCATCGGCAAGGCGGGCCGCAACCGCTGGAAGGGTGTCCGTCCCCAGACCCGCGGCGTGGCCATGAACCCGGTCGACCACCCCCTCGGTGGTGGCGAGGGCAAGACCTCGGGCGGACGCCATCCGGTCTCGCCGTGGGGCAAGCCCGAGGGGCGCACCCGCTCTCGCAACAAGAAGTCCGACCAGATGATCGTCCGTCGCCGCCGCACCCGCGGCGCCCGGCGCTAGGGGGAAGCGACATGCCGCGCAGCTTGAAGAAGGGCCCGTTCGTCGACGACCACCTGCTCAAGAAGGTCGACGCCCTGAACAGCCAGCGGGAGAAGCGGGTCATCAAGACCTGGTCCCGACGCTCCACCATCATCCCCGACATGGTGGGCCACACCATCGCCGTGCACGATGGGCGCAAGCACGTGCCCGTCTACATCACCGAATCGATGGTGGGCCACAAGTTGGGGGAGTTCGCACCCACCCGGACCTTCCGGTTCCACGCCGGTCAAGAGCGCGGTGGACGGCGCTGACATGACGGCGACGTACAACGCCAGGCCCGGCGCGAAGCCGGGGACGATGGCCCGGGTTCGATTCGTGCGCATGTCGGCCACCAAGGCACGCGCCGTGTTGGATCTCATTCGTGGGGTCGAGGTGACCGAGGCGCAGGACATCCTCCGGTTCTGCGAGCGGGACGCCGCCCAGGTGGTCGCCAAGTTGTTGCGCTCGGCCATCGCCAACGCCGAGCACAACGACGACCAGATCGCCGAGGACCTCTACGTGTCGGCCTGTTACGCCGACGAAGGCCGTACCATCCGCCGCTTCCGCCCTCGGGCCCGGGGTCGGGCGACCCGCATCCGCAAGCGGACCTGTCACATCACGCTCGTGGTCAGCCGTTTGAGTGAGGAGCAGCTCGAGCGTCGTCGCACCCGGGATGCCGCCCGACCCACCAGCCGCACCGCCCGCCGGGCCGGCCAGGAGGCGGCAGCAGAGACAACCGGCGGCCGCACCCGCCGCAGGAGAAGCAAGCCCAAGCCCGCCGCAGAGGCAACACCCGCAACACAACGAGAACCGGAACAAACCGAAGATCCCACTCCAGGGCAGGCTTCCGAACCAGAGCCGAAGCCCGACGCAACGGAGGAAGAAGACATGGGCCTGTTCGCAGAACCGGAAGAGACGGCGACGGAAGCCACTGCGGCCGAGGAACCAACAGCAGACACTCCGCCAGAGGCGGCAGACGAGGAGAGGGCCTGATATGGGCCACAAGGTCAATCCGTACGGGTTCCGGCTCGGCATCACCACGGACTGGAAGTCGCGCTGGTTCTCCGATCGGGAGTACCGCGACTACCTGATCGAGGACTGGCAGGTTCGCGACTATCTGACGACGCAGCTCCCTCACGCCGCCATCAGCCGGGTCGAGATCGAGCGCACCCGTGACCGCCTCCGCATCGACGTGCACACGGCCCGCCCGGGCATCGTCATCGGGCGCCGGGGGAGCGAAGCCGACCGTCTCCGGGCCGGCCTCACCAAGATCACCGGCAACAACCGCGTGCAGCTCAACATCCAGGAGATCAAGCAGCCCGAGCTCGACGCCGCCCTCATTGCCCAGGGCGTGGCCGACCAGCTGGCCGGGCGTGTCAACTTCCGCCGGGCCATGAAGCGGGCCGTGCAGAACGCGCAGAAGGCGGGCGTCCCCGGCATCCGGGTCCAATGCTCCGGCCGTCTGAACGGGGCTGAAATGAGCCGCACCGAGTGGTACCGGGAGGGTCGGGTTCCCCTCCACACCCTGCGGGCCGATATCGACTATGGGTTCCGGGAGGCGCGGACCACCTACGGCCGCATCGGAGTGAAGGTGTGGATCTACAAGGGCGACATCCTGCCCTACAAGACCTCCGGCGACGACAAGGCCACCCGCGAGGCGGCCATGGCCGTGGGTGAGACCTCCGGCGCCCCCCGGCCCCGCAAGGTCGTGTCGGCCGGTGGCGGCCGGCGAAAGGCTGATGGCGAGGTCGGTCCCGCCGAGGGTGCCGAGCAGCGCGAAGCCGAGCCCATCATCAAAGAGGCCGACCCTGAGCTCGAGCGCCTGCTGGCCGAGGAGGAGGAGATCGAGCGTCTCACCCGAGAGCACCACGAGACTCCCCACTTCCGCCCCGGGGAGAGTGACTAGCCATGCTCATGCCCAAGAAGGTGGCGCATCGCAAGCAGCATCGTGGGCGCAGGACGGGTGCGGCGACGGGCGGCACCATGATCAACTTCGGCGAGTACGGCATCCAGGCTCTCGAGCCGGGATGGATCACCGCTCGTCAGATCGAAGCGGCCCGTATCGCCATGACCCGCCACGTCAAGCGCGGGGGCAAGGTGTGGATCACGGTGTTCCCGGATCGACCCTTGACCCAGAAGCCGGCTGAGACCCGTATGGGTTCGGGCAAAGGCAACCCTGAACACTGGGTGGCCGTGGTGAAGCCCGGTCGGGTGCTTTTCGAGCTGGCCGGGGTCAACGAGGAGTTGGCCCGAGGCGCCCTCGAGCGGGCCATCCAGAAGCTGCCCATCCGAGCCCGGTTCATCCGCCGCTCCGACGCCGAGGTGATCTGAGATGGCGTCCACCACCACCACCGAGCTGCGCAACCTGGCTGACGAGGACCTCCTCGAGCGCCTCGCGGAAGCCAAATCCGAGCTGTTCAACCTGCGCTTTCAGCACGTCACCGGCCAGCTCGACAACCACGCCCGTCTGGGCCAGGTCCGTAGGGATGTGGCCCGCCTGAACACCCTGCTGCGCGAGCGGGAGATCGCCGCCGCCGAGGCCCTGGCCGCCCAGGGGACCGAAGCCGACCAGAAGGGCAGAAACCGTGGCTGATACCACCGAGGTGCCCGGGCCCGCCGCCCGAGCCAACACCCGCAAGATCCGCGAGGGCGTGGTGGCGTCGACGTCGATGGACAAGACGATCGTCGTGCGCGTCGTCGACCGGGTGCGCCACTCCCGCTACGACAAGACCATGCAACGTACCGGCCGGCTCATGGCCCACGACGAGGCCAACGACGCCCGCGTCGGGGACCGGGTGCGGGTGCAGGAGACCCGCCCCCTGTCGAAGCGCAAGCGGTGGCGGCTCCTCGAGATCCTCGATCGGGCGAGGTAGGCAACGATGATTCAGCAGGAATCACGCCTCCGGGTGGCCGACAACAGCGGGGCCAAGGAGGTGCTGTGCATCAAGGTGCTCGGCGGCTCCCGGCGACGCTATGCATCCATCGGAGACGTCTTCGTGGCCACGGTCAAAGATGCCATCCCCGGGGCCGCCGTCAAGCGGGGCGACGTCGTGCGCTGCGTGGTGGTGCGGGTGAAGAAGGAGAAGCGCCGTCCCGACGGTTCGTACATCCGCTTCGACGAGAACGCCGCCGTGCTGATCAACGACGCCCGTCAGCCACGGGGCACCCGTATCTTCGGCCCCGTGGGCCGGGAGCTGCGGGACAAGAAGTTCATGCGCATCGTTTCTCTCGCACCAGAGGTGTTGTGATGAAGATCAAAAAGGGTGACCGGGTGGTCGTGCTCTCAGGAAAGGACCGGGGCAAGGAGGGGGTGGTCATGCGGGCCATCCCCAAGGAGGACAAGGTGATCGTCGAGGGTGTCAACGTGGCCAAGAAGCACCAGCGCCCCACCCGGATGACCATGCAGGGCGGGATCATCGACAAGGACATGCCGCTCCATGTCTCGAACGTGGCCATCGTCAGCCCTGGCGACGGCAAGCCCACCCGGGTCGGATACCGCTTCGACGACGACGGCCAGAAGATCCGGATTTGCCGGAGGACGGGGGCGGAGCTCCAATGACCGTGACCGATGCACGTCCCGCCGCGGCGCAGCGTCCCCGGCTGCGCCGGCGCTACGACGAGGAGGTGCGCTCCGCCCTCGCCGAACAGCTCGGCCTGGCCAACGTCATGCAGGTGCCCCGATTCGACAAGATCGTGCTCAACATGGGCGTGGGCGGGGCCGTGGCCCAGCCGTCGCTGCTCGACGGCGCCGTGCGCGATCTCACCCAGATCGCCGGTCAGAAGCCGATCGTGACCCGGGCCCGGAAATCCATTGCCGCGTTCAAGCTCCGGGAGGAGAACCCCATCGGCTGCAAGGTCACCCTTCGCGGTGACCGCATGTGGGAGTTCTTCGACCGCCTGGTGGCATTGGCCATTCCCCGCATCCGCGACTTTCGTGGTCTTCCCCCCAACAGCTTCGACGGGCGGGGCAACTACACCTTCGGCATCACCGAGCAGCTCATCTTTCCGGAGATCGACTACGACAACGTCGATGCCGTGCGTGGCATGGACATCGTGATCGTGACGACGGCCCGCACCGACGCCGAAGGCCGGGCCCTGCTCGATGCCTTCAACTTTCCGTTCCGCCGAGAGACCCCCAGGAGTTAGCCATCCATGGCGAAGAAGGCACTGATCGAGAAGCAGAAGCGTACGCCGAAGTACAAGGTGCGGGCCTATACCCGTTGCCGTCGCTGTGGGCGGCCGCGTGCCGTGTTTCGCAAGTTCGGGCTGTGCCGCATCTGCCTGCGGGAGATGGTGCACGCCGGCGAGGTCCCGGGCGTGACCAAGGCGAGTTGGTGACGCGACCATGACCATGACTGATCCGGTCGCCGACATGCTCACCCGGTTGCGAAACGGCAACGTCGCCTACCACGACCAGGTGCGTATGCCATCGTCCAAGGTGAAGGTCGCCCTGGCCGAGGTGCTGCAGCGCGAGGGCTACATCGCCGGTTTCGCCGTGGCCGACGACCCCGGACGACCGGGGCGGGTGCTCACTGTCGACATGAAGTACTCCCCGGAACGTGAGCGGACCATCTCCGGGATCAAACGGGTGTCGAAGCCGGGGTTGCGCATCTACCGTCCGTCCGATCGGCTTCCCCGGGTGCTCGGTGGTCTGGGGGTGGCCGTGTTGTCGACCAGTCAGGGGCTCATGACCGACCGTGAGGCGCGCCAGCGTCGAGTCGGCGGCGAGATCCTGTGTTACGTCTGGTGAGGAGCCAACAGCAACCATGAGCAGGGTCGGTCGTTCCCCCATCCCGGTGCCCAGCGGCGTCGAGGTATCCATCGCCGGGCGTACCGTCACGGTCAAGGGCCCGCGAGGGACGCTCGCCCATGACCTGCCCGAGCCCATCACCATTCGCCAGGACGAGGGGTCGCTCGTCGTCGAGCGGCCTGACGACGACCGCGCCAGCCGGTCACGCCACGGCCTCACCCGCTCACTGGTGGCCAACATGGTGACCGGCGTCACCACCGGCTACAGCAAGGAGCTGGAGATCGTCGGGGTGGGATACCGGGCGACGGCGACCGGGCCCCAGCGCCTCGATCTGGCCCTGGGCTTCAGCCATCCCGTGTCGGTGGACGCACCGGAGGGCATCAGCTTCACCGTGCCCGTTCCCACTCGGGTCGTGGTCGAGGGCAACGACAAGCAACGGGTCGGTCAGGTGGCGGCGGACATTCGGGCGCTGCGCAAGCCGGAGCCCTACAAGGGCAAAGGCGTGCGCTACGCCGGGGAGCACGTCATCCGCAAGTCCGGCAAGGCCGCGAAGTGATGAAGACGAAGAGGAGTGGTCGATGAGCTCGTCGGTGAAGCAGAAGCATCTGGCGCGTGCCCGGCGTCACCGGCGGGTGCGCAAGAAGGTTCGGGGCGTTCCCGATCGTCCCCGCCTGGCCGTGTTCCGGTCCAATCGCCATATGGTCGCCCAGGTGGTCGACGACGTCTCGGGGCGCACCCTGGCGGCCGCCTCCACACTCGAGGCGGGCCTGCGCAGCGCCGGCACCGGCGGCAACCGGGACGCAGCTACGGCCGTCGGTCGGCTGGTAGCCGAGCGGGCGAGGGCGGCCGGTATCGAGCAGGTCGTGTTCGACCGCGGTGGCTATCTCTACCATGGGCGGGTGGCGGCGGTCGCCGACGCGGCCCGAGAGGCAGGCCTGAAGCTGTGAGCATCGATGCAACGAGGAGGGACCAACATGTCTGACGCAGGCTTGCGCGATGGCCGGCTCATCACCCGACCGCGCCGGGTGTCCAAGGTGGTCAAGGGAGGACGGCGGTTCCAGTTCGCCGCGCTGGTGGTGGTGGGCGACGGCGCGGGCCGGGTCGGCCTCGGCTACGGCAAGGCCCGAGAGGTGCCCCTGTCCATCCAGAAGGGGACCGAGGACGCCAAGAAGAACGTCTTCGACGTCGCCCTGGCCGGCTCCACGATCATTCACCCCGTCATGGGTGAGTTCGGCGCTGCCCGGGTGATGCTCAAGCCGGCGGCTCCCGGAACCGGCGTCATCGCCGGCGGCGCTGCCCGGGTGATCCTGGAGGAAGCCGGCGTGCACGACGTGTTGTGCAAGTCGCTGGGCTCCTCCAACCACATCAACGTGGCCCGGGCCACGATCGCCGGCCTCCAGGCGCTGCAGCGTCCTGACGTGATTGCCCGCCGCCGGGGTCTCTCACCCGAGGAGGTCACCCCGGCCGGGCTGTTGAACGCCTACCAGGAATCCAACCGCGGCAACAGGCCGCCACCGCGTGAGGTGGCGTGATGGCCGAGCAGTCGCTGCTGGTCACCCAAATCCGGTCCGGTATCGGGACCAAGCCGAAGCACCGCGGCACGCTACGGGCGCTGGGTCTCGGCCGCATCGGCCGCACCAACGTCCTGCCCGACCGTCCCGAGATCCGGGGCATGATCGCCCGCGTCCCCCATCTGATCCAGGTCCGCCCGGCCCCTGAGGGCCCGGGCCCCGAGCAACACGGCACGGTGCAAGGAGCGTCGACATGAAGGTCCACGAGCTACGCCCCGCCCCCGGCTCCAACACCCGACGGCGTCGGGTCGGTCGCGGCATCGGTGGCCACGGCGGCAAGACGGCAGGGCGGGGGAGCAAGGGTCAGCGGGCACGCAGCCGTGTGCCCGTCGGCTTCGAGGGTGGCCAGATGCCGCTGCAGCGCCGGGTGCCCAAACTCAAAGGCTTCACCAACCCGTTCCGGGTGGCCTACGTGGTCGTCAACCTCGACGCCCTCGAGACGTTCGATGGCGACGAGATCACGCCGGACACCCTGCGGGCCAAGGGACTGGTGCACAAGAAGGGCCTGGTGAAGGTGCTGGGTCGCGGAGAGCTCACCCGGGCGGTCCGGGTCTCGGCCCACGCCTTCTCGTCGTCGGCCGAGGCGGCCATCACCGCCGCCGGTGGCACCGTCGAGATCCTGGCCCCCCCTTACGGCGACCGCCGCCCCCCTGCACGGGGCAACGCCCTCACCAACCGGTAGCGTCCCCGACGGGCGTTCCGGCCCGTTCTCGCCTCCCCAGGAGTCTGCTTGTGCTGTCCAGCCTGAAGAACATGTTCAAGGTCGAGGATCTGCGCAACAAGATCCTGTTCACGCTGCTGATCATCGCCCTGTACCGCCTGGGGTCGCACGTGCCCACGCCCGGCGTCGACTTCGGCGCCGTCCAGCAGCTCGAGGAGCAGTCGACCCAGGGCGGGGTGCTCGGCTTCCTGAGCTTCTTCTCCGGAGGCGCCCTCACTCGCATGGCCGTCTTCGGGCTGGGCATCATGCCCTACATCACCGCCTCCATCATCATGCAGGTGCTGGCCGTGGTGATCCCCAAGCTCGAGCAGTGGCAGCAGCAGGGGGCGGTGGGCCAGAAGAAGATCACCCAATGGACCCGGTACCTGACCGTTGCGCTGGCCCTATTGCAATCCACCGGACTCGCCTTCTTGTTCCACAACGGCGGTGGTGGTCTCTTCGGGGACACCGCCATCGACTTGATCCCTGAGTTCACCGTGCCCCGGGTCCTGCTCGTGGTGCTGTCCCTCACCGCCGGCACCGCCCTCATCATGTGGATGGGCGAGCTCATCACCCAGCGGGGCGTGGGCAACGGCATGTCGCTGATCATCTTCGCCTCGGTGGTCAGCGCCATCCCCTCCGGAGGTGCCCTGGTGAAGGCCGAGGGCGGCAACGTGGTCTTCGCCCTGGTGGTGCTCCTGGCCCTGGTGGCCCTGGTGGCCATCGTCTTCGTCGAGCAGGGGCAGCGCCGCATCCCCGTGCAGTTCGCCAAGCGGGTGGTGGGCCGGCGTCAATATGGCGGCCAGAGCAGCTACATCCCTCTCAAGGTCAACCAGTCGGGTGTCATCCCGGTGATCTTCGCCAGCTCGGTGCTCTACCTGCCGGTGCTGCTTACCAACGTGCTGCCCACCGGTGCGGTCTGGGACAGCATCCGAACCTGGATCAGCGAGAACCTGCTTGCCCCGGACAACTTCTGGTACATCTCCATCTTCGGGCTGATGAGCATCTTCTTCGCCTACTTCTACACCGCCATCACCTTCGACCCGGCCAAGCAGGCTGACACAATC
>DASZDM010000276.1:0-2240 GCA_035942015.1 Acidimicrobiales bacterium
CGTCGCGCTTGTTCTGAGACGGGCAGGTGGTGAGACAAGGTTCGAACAGCCGCACCGCTTCCGGGCCGGCTAAGCGCCTGACTGCTATCTGATTCCCCTGGAGCTCGGCGCCGCCGGATCAGTCCGTGGAGAACCGTTCCCCCGCTGCCTGCCGGGATCCGCCAAGAGCGTCACCGACCTCCTCCCACGTAAACCTTTGCCGGCGAGCTTCGTGCACCGATTCACTCAGCTTCACTTCTACGGACCGCAGCGCGTTCGTTAGTCCCTTGATGACGCCCAGCGGGTTCTCCTTGATGTCCCCCGACACGCTGACGCTGACGCCCACGCTCACGGGTGCACTGCTCCTTGCCATAGGGAACCTCCTTGTGCTGTGTCAAGGCCACCGTACAGTAGTCAAGGGCCCCTGACATCACCATGCTGCCGGGGGCCAGCTTGCGGACGCGCATACGTGCCGCTAGTCGCGGCGCCGAGTGCTTGGCCCCGATCTCCCACCTGACGCGTTGTCCCACACCGATCGTCCGTTTGTGTTGACCTTGGTTCCGGAGCTCGGGCACCTGTACAGGTGACAGCAGACGTCCGCCGCCCCATTTCCGATGGGTGACGTTGCATCCTCTCGGGAATGGGATTCGTCGCCATGAGAGCCAGCTAGACCGTCGCCATGCCACCAGGTGCTTGACGCGGAAGGCCTCCTCAGCCGTCTCCTCGGCCGGACATCGAGTAACCCGCAGCGGGCGTCCCCGGCGGATTGAAGACCCCGGGCTTCGCGTGCGGGTTGGGCACACATACCTCACCCTCCAGGCCGTCGGGGTCGCGGAAGAACAAGCTCAGGATCCTGCCGAAGTCGGTCACGAACCCGTCGGTGGCCCCACGCTCGATGAGACGACCACGGATGGTGTCGAAGGCGTCCAGCGAGGCGGCCTGGAGCCCGAGGTGGTCGATGCGACCCCGGCCGAACATCGGCGTCTGCCGCTGCGCCTCGCTGTTGTCCCGTACCTCGAACACGTTGAGCTCGGCATACGGGCCGATGTCGACGAAGGTGAGAAGCGCGTCCTCGCCCGCTGGCATCTGCCCGCTGACGGTCGCATCGAAGACCTCCTGGTAGAAAGCGACCAGACGCTCAGTGTCGTTGGTCAGGATGGCCACGTGGTTCACCCCGTCGAGCAGCATGCTCGGCAGCGTACGACGATGCATGCTGGTTGGCATGGCTGATCTCGTTGGACTCCACCACGCTGCCCTCACCGTTACCGACGTCGAGCGCAGCGCTCGCTGGTACCACGACGTCCTGGGCATGGAGGAGGTGTTCTCCGAGGAAGGTGAGACCCGCCGGGCCGTGATCATGCGCATCCCCGGCGCGGGCGCGGTGTTCGGCGTCGTGGAGCACGCCGGCGCCGAACGGCCTGCCTTCGATCCTCGGCGGAACGGCCTCGACCATCTCGCCTTTACCGTGGCGCACCGAGCCGACATGGAGGCTTGGGCGGCGAGGCTGTCCGAGCACGGCGTTGCCTACGACGGTCCCTTCGACGTGCCGCCCGGTGCCATCCTCAACTTCAAGGACCCGGACGGCATCGCCCTCTCGCTGTTCTGGGACCGGTGACGTGCTCCAAGCCAACCAATGTGCCTGGTCTGCAGCGCCACCGGCAGGCTGCTGAGCTCGCCGCCGGTCCTCGGCGAGCCGCACCAATCAACCAGTCGCGCTGGCCTCGACCGCCGGCGACCCGGCATCATGCGTGGGTGCCGGTGGCGATCATCCGCAGGTGCGTCGCCGGCCTCGTGATGGCACTGCCGTTCCTGGTCGCTGCCCTCGAGGCCTCGGTGGCGCCTCTGAGGGCGGCCAAGGCGGACGTCGGTTCCCAGTCGTTAGCGGCAGGCTCATCTACGTCGTCAACTGCTCTCTCGACGGCTACATCGAGGACGCCGACGGCGGCTTCGGTTGGTCCGAGCCGGATGAAGAGCTCCACCAGTTCTTCAACGACCTCCTCCGTCCGATCGGCTCGTTCCTCTACGGCCGCCGGCTCTACGAGTCGATGGCGGTGTGGGAGACGGACCCCTCCCTGGCCGCCGAGTCACCGGTGATGGCAGACTTCGCCGCGGTGTGGCAAGACGCCGACAAGATCGTCTACTCGACAACGCTCGAGGCGCCCATCACGGAGCGGACGCGGATCGAGCGGGTCTTCGATCCCGACGCCGTGCGCGGGGTGAAGGCGGCCGCGGCCACCGATCTCCTGATCGGCAACGCCACG
>DASZDM010000277.1:0-11653 GCA_035942015.1 Acidimicrobiales bacterium
ATCTCGGGATAGCCGTAGATCTGGCCGTGGGGATGGTGCAGGGTGACACCCACCACCTCCCCCCGGTTCTCGAAGATGAAGACATACGCCACCTCGGGGCGCTGCCCCAGCGACGCGTAGCGCTCGGCCCACACGTCGACGAGGAGGCGGATGCGGGACCGGCCGAGCGACGCCAAGCTGGCGTAGTGGTCGTCGGAGTAGACGACGACCTCCGTCGCTCCGGCAGCCGGCATGACCTCGTGGACGCCCGAGCCGGCCACGTCCGGTGGCGGCGGAGAGGCCACCATCGACGGGAAGCGGTTGTCGAACACGGCGACGTCGAAGGACGGCCACGGCACCTCGGTCGGTGCGCTTGGGTCCTTGGTGGGGCACAGCGGACACTGATGCGAAGGTGGGAGGAAGGTCCGGTCCTGACGGTGGGTGGCGAAGATGGTCCACTCACCGCTGAGCGGGTCACGGCGGCGCTCGGTCAACGAGCTACCGCCCAGTGATGGCTGTAGCGGGCCACCCGTCGCCCGTCGGCCAGGGCGTCCTCCTCCACGTCGACGAGCGGCCTCGGCGTGGACGCCCAGCGAACGAGGTCGGCCAGGAGGGCCAGCGCGGCGGCGTCACCTCTGGCCGCCGGACCACAGAGGCGGTACTGGCAGAAGATCAGACGCCCGGCACCCACCTCATGGCTGCCCACCACCGTGCCCGTCAACGCATCGGGCACAGGCTTGTAGGCGATCACCACCGGGGTGTCGGGAAAGGGTGCCCCGCCGATGTCGAGGACGATACTGCGGGCCTGCACGGTCGAATCTTCGGCCACCAGCACGTTGCGTCGGGACAGCGAGGGAATCGCTCCGTTGTCGGTGGTGAAGTGGAAGACCGACGAGCCCCACACGGTCTCGACCGCCTGCAGCGTCACCGGCACGGGATAGTGCGCCGACTGGGCGACGCCCTGGGCCAGCACCACCACGTTGCCGCCTCCTTCCAGGAACGCCCGTACCGACAGGGCGGCCTCACGCCCCAGTTCCTGCTCACCCACCACGAGGGGTCCCGCGTCGCCGACCACCGCACCCACCGCTTCGAGCACTGCGCTGGTGGCGGGCGACGGTTGCGGGAGCCGAACCACGATGCCCTCGGCCGAGGGCACGGGCACCACGTGCATGGGGTAGCGGTTCTCGGACACGAGGTCACCACCCGAGTGCAGGCGCAGCACGAGATCCTGGGACCCGGGCACGGTCGGCGCCCGCACCACCACCTGCCCGACGGGCGCAGCGCGATAGCCCTCCAGAGCAGACCACCGCATCGACCAGGCCGACTCCGCAAAGCCGGCTTCGATCTCCACGTCCGACAGGGCCTCGCCGTCGTTGGCCACTGTCAGCGGAGCGGACACCATGGACCCGGCCGCCACCACCAGGCTGTCGAGCTCCAGGATGGGGAGCACGACCTGGTTCACCCTGGCCATCTCCGCCACCGCCATGGGCTTGGGCCTTCGGTGCAGGTCGAGGAGCCCGTTCAACTCGTGCGGGACATCGGTCAGCTCGGTGACGCAGTAGCCGCCGATGTGGTCGTGCCGACGGAAGACCTCGGCCTGGAGGCGGTCCGACAGGCCCTGATAGCGCTGCGTCTCACTGATGAATCGCGCCACGGAAGCCGGCCACCGAGTCGCAGCCAGGCCAGTGGCGTAGATGGCCCGGGTGTCCCAGAACGGCGGATCGGATAGCTCGGGCATGCCCGGGAGCCCCCAGTCCCCGAACTCGGTCACGAGCAACGGGCGGTCGAGGCTGCGCCACCGGAGGCAGGACTTCTCGATCGTGTCGAGGTAGTCCTCGTGGAGGCGCCCGTACCAGTGGGCGGTGAGCACATCGCCGGCGAAGACGTGGTCGGGGTCAGGCTCCACCCAGTCGTTCTCGATGACCGGGCGGGTGGGGTCACTTGCCCGGGCAGCAGCCACCAGGGCGCGGGCGAACCGCTCGTAGCCGTCCCAGGAACGGATTTCGGGCCGGTAGAGGCCCACCTCGTTCATGACGGACCACAGCACCACGCTCGGATGGTTGCGGTCGCGCTCTATCTGCTCTCGCACCGCCTGCACGCCTCGCGAGCCCACCAGCGACTCCCCGTCGGCACCCAGCTCCTCGTGGGCGATCGGCTCGGCGATGGGAATGTCGCAGTGCAACAGCATGCCGAGCTCGTCGCAGACGTCGAGGTAGGTGGGGTCGAAGCCCTTGATGTGCAGTCGGAGGGTGTTGAATCCCATGGCCTGGGCAGCTCGCACCTCAGCCTCGATGTCGGCCCTGGTGCCCTCGGCGTAGAGCCGGCCCGCAGTGAAGCCCTGGACCAACACGCTCTTCATGCGGTACGGCTCATCATTCAACATGAGCCGCGTGCCGTCGACACGGATGGTCCGAAGCCCGAAGCGCACGGCACGGGTGTCGCTGAGATCACCGTCGACGACGACGTCGACAACCGCCGTGTGCAGGTGCGGCGAGCCCGGGGCCCAGCGCAGGGCCCGGGTCTCGCCGAAGGTCAGGGCGACCACGGTGCGGTGACCGGGCTCGATGACCAGTTCCGAGCTATCGAGGCGGCCCACCACCCGCGCCGCCAGCTCGGCCCGCTGCCGGGCATCACTGCGGTTGACGAGAGTGACGCTGATGCACAGGTCGCCGGAGTCGCCGTTGATGAAGACGCTGTCGAGGGTCACGGGTCCGTGACGGCGCAGCACCACCGACTGCCAGATTCCGCCGTAGGTCATGTAGAGACTGGGCCGGCTCGGGAAGACGTTGTTCGCCCACCCCTGCTTGCCGTGGGCCAGGCGCAAGTGCTCGGGGTCGTCGAGCGCCGGGTCGATCACCCGCACTATGAGCTCGTTGCACCCCGTCTGCAGCACACCGGTTGGATCCACCGTGAAGGGGGTGAACGCGTTGTCGTGGCTGCCGATCCGCCGGCCGTTGAGCCACACCACGGCCAGGTCCATCACCGCGCCGAAACGCAAGCTCCACCAGCCGCCGGCGTCGTCGAGCGTGAAGCGCCGCCGGTACCAGGCCATCCCGTCGAGCTCGATGCGGCCCTGGGCCTCCCACAGTCCGGGCACCGAGATGGGCTCGCCGGCGCAGCCCTCGACGTCGGCGAGCTGACGCGCCTCGGGAAAGAACACCCAGGTACCGTCCAGGCAGGCTTGACCGTGCTCGTCGAGCACGAGACGCTCCGCGACCTCGTCCTCCTGCGATCCCTGGTCCGTCACGCCTCCATCACGACGGAAACCTTGCCACGGCCGCGACCTCAAATGCTCGCCCCCCCCAGGCTGCGCGAACATTGTCCGGTGGCGACGGCCGGCTATGACGCCGTTCGGCAAATGGAGCTGGCCGACGGGGCCATGAAGGCCTCGGATGTCGATGCCGCTGTGGCCCACCTCTCCGACGCCATCCGGAAGTTCACCTCGACGGGCGATCGGTGCCGAGCCGCGCTGGCGTGCGTCCGACTGGGCGACCTGTTCGCCCACGCCATGGGCAACCAGACGGCGGCCCGAGCCTGGTTCCTGCGGGCGACACGTCTAGTCGAGAATGAGCCGCCGTGCATCGAACAGGGCTGGGTGGCGGTGGCGGCGCTCGGCTGCGACGTCGACGACCCTGCGGTGCTGCTCGAGCGGGCGGAGTTGGCCCTGGACCGGGCCCGCCGGTTCGGCGACGTGAACCTCGAGACCAAGGCTCTGGCCGACGCCGGCCTCGCCCATGTCCAGGCCGGGCGGGTGACCGAGGGGATGGCACTGCTGGACGAGGCCATGGCCCTCGCGTGCGGGCCGGCTGACGACGTGGAGGCCGCCGGCAAATCGGTGTGCTCGTTGTTGACGGCGTGCTACTTCGCCGCCGACTTCGACCGGGCCGGTTCGTGGGCTGACGCCCTCCGTCGCCACGGCGTGATCGGCCCGACTCCGGGCGCCCCCCTGATCCTCAGCAACCACTGCGACGGGGTCTACGCCACAGCGCTGTGCGAGTTGGGCCGGTGGGGGGAGGCCGAGACGCTGCTGACCCGGGCCATCGACGAGTTCGAGGCAGGCATGCACATGCCGAGCTGGCATCCCGTCATCGCCCTGGCCGAGCTCCGCATCCGCCAGGGCCGCCTGGCCGAAGCGGAGTTGCTGCTGTTGGGCAAGGACGGGCACCTCCAGGCCCTGCTGCCGGCGGCCCGCCTCCATCTGGCCCGAGGCGATCACGATCTGGCCCGGGCCACGGCGACCCGGGGACTGCGGGCCATCGGTGACGACCGCTTGCGGGCCGCCGAGCTCCTCGCCGTGCTGGTGGACACGGAGCTCGGTGTCGGGAGCCTCGATGCGGCCATCGCCGCCTGCGACGATCTGATTGCCCGCGCTGACCGACTCGACATCCCCGGCCTCCAGGCTCGGATCACCGCGGTGCGGGCCCGTGTCCTTGCCGCCACCGGAGATGTTGCCGCCGGCATCGAGACGATGGAGGCGGCGCTCGACCGTCTACCGAGCACCGGGATGCCGTTGCTCCGAGCCACGCTCCTGCTCGACCTGGTTCGGCTCCACGACCACGTCGGCAACCGGGCCGCGGCCAGCGTCGAGGCCCACCGGGCGGCGGCCGCGTTGGCCGAGCTGGACGTCGCCCTACCGGCCGGCGACGTCGCCCTGCTCGACCGGTTCCGTCCGACCGCTCCGACGACGGGCGGCCGCACGGCAACGCCCACGGCGATCCTCCACGCCGAGGATCGGTGCTGGATCCTGACCCACGCCGGCACCCGAGCCCGGCTCAGCGACACCAAGGGCCTGCGCTACCTGGCCGAGCTCCTACGCAACCCCGGGACCGAGCGCCACGCCCTCGACCTGGTGGACCGGGTGGAAGGCGTGGACCCCGATCGGGGCCTTGACCGTCGCCACCTGGGGGACGCCGGTGAGCTGGTGGACGCCCGAGCCCGGACCGCCTACCGCCACCGTATCGAGGCGTTGCGGGGTGAGATCGACGACGCCCTGGAGACAGGCGGTGACGACCAGGCCGAGCTCCTCCAAGCCGAGCTCGATCAACTGGTGGGCCACCTGGCCCAGGCCTTCGGGTTGGGCGGGCGGAGCCGGCGGGCCTCCTCGGCGTCCGAGCGGGCACGCCTCAACGTCACCAGGGCGCTGCGGGCCGCGACCGCCAAGGTGGCCGAGGCCCTGCCCGAGGCCGGGACGGTGCTCGATCGGCGGCTCCGCACCGGCCTCTACTGCGCCTACGAGCCCCGGGACGGCGACGTTCGCTGGATCGTTCAGTCCTGAGTGAACGATGTGCACCCCGATTGAACGCCCTTGGAGTGGAACAGTCCACGACCAGGAGGTGTTCGACCATGACCCAGATCCGATACATCGACGCGGGAGGCCGGTGATGGAGATTCCCTACCAGGCTGCACCCGATGTCCACGTCCTGCCCAACAGCCAGGCGCTGCCGGGACTCGGCGTGCTCCCCGTCAACGCCTACGTGCTGCTCGCCGAGGAGCCGGTCCTGGTCGATGCCGGGATCGGGCCGGACGGTGACGAGTTCGTCGACGCCCTGTCGTCGATCCTCGACCCCAGGACACTGCGCTGGATCTGGCTGACCCATGACGACGCGGACCACACCGGCAGTCTCCGGCGGGTATTGGACATGGCGCCCTCAGCCCGCCTCGTGACCCACGCGTTCTGTGCCCTTCGGATGTCGTCGTGGTGGCCGGTGCCGCTCGAGCGGGTGCACGCCATCCGGGTGGGTGACCGCCTGCCGGTCGGGGACCGCACGCTGCGGGCGGTGGCCCCACCGCTGTACGACAACCCGATGTCGACCGGCCTCCTCGATGAGGCGACCGGTGCGCTGTTCTCGGTGGATTCGTTCGGGGCGATCCTGCCCGAGCCGAGCCAGGACGCCGCCGAAGTGCCCCAGGACGCGCTGGCCGGGGGCATGCGGGCATGGGCGGCGGCGGACTCACCGTGGACCCATGTGGTCGACCGCCAGCAGTTCGGCCAGGTGCTCGACGGCGTGCGTCGCCTTCAGCCGACGCGCATCTTCTCCTCACATCTGCCGGCGGCAAGCGGAACGTCGCTCGAGCGCTTCCTCGACGTACTCGAGTCGGTTCCCGATGCGGAGCCCGCCGTGGCCCCGAGCCACCAGGAGTTCGCCCACATGCTGGCGGCACTGACGGCCGCACCGGGGGAACCGCAGCCGGTGGCGGCCATGTAACACCGGCCGTTACTTCGCCGCCGTTTCAGCCCTTGCCGCGACTGGGCATGGCGCCAGTGGAAGCAGTTCCATACCGAGTGAGCCCGACCGGAAGGTGGACGCGTGAACGCCTCACACAGGCCAACAAGGATCCGACGACGACCGGCTGGTCCGCCCGCTTCGGCCGTCGGCGGCCGGAGCGGCGGGATCGGTCGCTCGACCTCCGAGGACGCCGAGGCGGTGAGCGACGATCTCCGCCGGGGGGCCGGGGCGCTGCTAGACCGGCGCCGGCGGCTCGCCGGGCTCTCCCTCGGGTCGATCGCCGCCTTCGTCGGGGTTGCCGCCTACCAGACCGGTCTCATCCGCCACCTCCCCGAGCCGCCGATCCCTCTCCTCGACGCCGACTCGGTGGACGCCTCGGGGGAGGCCTACCAACAGCTCCAGACGCCTGATGCCGCCCTCGGCATCGCCAGTTCGGCCATCACCCTGGTCCTGATCGGCATGGGGGATGGCCGACGGGCCAAGGAGCGGCCGTGGGTCCCTCTGGCCATGGCAGCCAAGGTGGGCTTGGACGCCGTCGGTGGGCTGTACCTCACCGCCGAGCAGGCGACGAAGCACCGGAAGCTCTGCGGCTGGTGCTTCGTGGCCACCGCTGCATACCTGGCCATGGTGCCCCAGGTCGTGCCCGAGGCACGGACCGCCCTCACGGAGCTCCGCTCTGGACGCCGCTGACGGCGCGGCGCAGGCTGGCGGTGACGCTCGCCAGCTCGGCCCATGGCCCCGCACCACGGTGGGGCTGCCTCCCGCCATCGGATCGCATCGGGTGCTCGGTGACGGGCGAAGCACCCTTCTACTCACACCCGACGCCGAGGTGGACTGGTGGTGCGCCCCCTCGCTCGACTCCCCTCCGGTCCTGTGGTCGCTGCTGGACCCCGGTGGCGCCCGCGCCACCTGGCGCGGCACACGCCTCGTTCGGGCGGCCGCCGAGCCCGCCGGTCCCGCCAGCCGGACGACCCTCGCCCTCGGCCGGACCCGCATCGAGGTGTGGGATGGCTTGTTGCCCATCAACGGCGGGGGTTCGGCCCTCGTACGCCTGGTGCGCAGCATCGACGAGGCGATCGAGGTGGTCCACGAGCTCACCGTTGGTGGCTTCGACGGGCCGCCCGGGTGCTGGTCCGACACGTCGGCGCACCTACCCCACGTCGACGTGCATCTGTCCGGTGGCCGTAGCAGGAGCGCCCCGGACGGAGTGGTCGCCACCCGGCTGCAAGCAAACGCCGATTGGTCCGCAGTCGTCGTGTCGTGCGGCCCGCGTGTCGACGCCGACCCCGCCCCCCTGGTGCACGCCCTCCGACAAGCCGAGACGGCGCAGAAGACAACGCTGGGCCAGGCCCGCCTGCCGCGCCACCACCCGGAGCGAGCACGGGAGGCCCTGGCCGTGCTCGAGGCCTGCACCGACCGGGCAAGCGGTGCGATCGTCGCTGCCCCCACCACATCGCTCCCAGAGGCGCCAGGAGGTGACCGCCAGTTCGATTACCGGTTCACCTGGCTCCGGGACGCGTCCCTGGCCGTGTCGGTCGCCTCACTTCTGGGGGACGCCGAGGCGGCGAAGGGTCACCTCTCCTTCGTCCACCGCATGGCCGGCGGCGACGTCGTTCCGACGCATCCCCTGAGTGACATCCGAGGTGGCCCCGTCCCCGAGGAGCGTGAGGTGGAGGGGGTCGGCGGATGGGCCGGCTCGTCGCCGGTGCGAGTGGGCAACGCCGCCGGCAACCAGGTCCAGCTCGATGCGCTCGGGCTGCTGCTCGAAGCGGTCTCCGTCTACCTACAGACCGGAGGCTCCCTCGACGACGAGACCTGGCACCTCGTCGCACGGGTGGCCGACCACGTCGCCGAGGGCCATGACGTGGTGTCCAACGGGATCTGGGAGCTCCGCCGAGCCCGACCTCTGGTCAGCGCGGACATCGGGCGGTGGATCGCCCTCGACCGCGCCGTGTGGATTGCCCGGGGCTGGCGCCCGCTGAGCCGCCGGCGCCACTGGAAGCGGGCTCGCAAGGCGGCGCGTGACCGGGTGATCGCCTCCATCAGACCTGACGGCTCGCTGCCCCAGGCCTACGACGACGACGACACCACGCTCGACGCGTCCGGGCTCATGGCCGTGCTGTTCGGGCTCCTGGCGCGGGACGATCCACGGGCGCTCACCGTGGTCGATACCACGATCGCCGGTCTCGGCGCGGGACCGTACCTGTATCGCTACCAGCCCGGCGGGGACGACGGTTTCACCGGTCGCGAGGGCACCTTCACCCCGACGTCATGGTGGGCGGCCGCCGCCCTGGCCCAGACCGGTCGCCTCGCTGCGGCCCAGGCGCGTGTCGACGAACTCTGTGCAGGTTTGCCGGCACTGCTCGCTGAGGAGCTTGATCCCGCGAGCGGTGCCAGCCTGGGCAACGTGCCGCTGGTGTGGGCCCACATGGAGGCGGCACGCACGACGTACATCCTCGACGCCGAGGCGAAGCGTGCCCGCTACGGGAGCGCCGGCCTGTGGACGTGGCGCCTGGCCCGCTACGTCTCGCTGCGGCGACGGCTGCACCATCCTGGACCGGCACCGCATCGTCCGGAGCTCGCCGCCACTTGGGCACAGAAACAAGAATCGGGGTACGGAAGGGGCATGCCCAACGATGCCGGCCCAGGCCACGATCGATGACAACCATCGCCGTCACCGAGATGGAGCCCCTCCACTTCGGCGTCCAGGTCGAGGAAGGCAACGTCGTCAGCAGTTGCCGCGTCCGGGTCGCAGAGGGCTTCCTGGACGACTTGCTGCTGGGCGACATCGACCCGGCCCGGATCGTGAGGGAGTCGGTCGCCTTTCTTCTCGACCGGGAGCCGGCCACCAGCCTCCCGGCCGACCTCTCACTCGACACCGTCGCACGCGACTATCCGGAGTACTACGACGAGCTTCGAGCCCGCCTCGCGGCGGGCTGATCCGGGTTCTCGAGCGCAGAGCCGATACAGGGTGTCGTCCTGCATCTCGCCCTCGACGGGCACCAGCAGCCAATGCTGAGCTATGTCCTGCCCCTCCGATCGAGTTCGCCGCGCCTCGACCTCACCGGCTACCTGGAGGCGCTCGCCGACTTCGCTGAAGTGGGTGAGGTGCTGGTGGTCGACGGGTCGGGGCCGGAAGTGACGGCGCGACATGCCGAGGAGTGGGGTCCGGTGCAGGGTCTGCGCCACATCGTGCTCGATGCCGCCGGTGCGACGCCCATGGGCAAGGTCGGTGGTGTGCTGGCCGGGCTGAGGGAGGCAGCGTACGAGACAGTGGTGGTGGCCGACGACGACGTCCGATGGACGCCTGAGCAGCTCGGCGAGGCAGCCAGGCGTCTCTCCCACTGTGAGGTGCTGCGGCCTCAGAACTGGTTCGACCCGCAGCCTTGGCACGCTCGCTGGGATACCGGCCGGATCTTGCTCAACCGGGTGTCGGG
This sequence comes from Acidimicrobiales bacterium, assembly GCA_035942015.1. Taxonomy (GTDB): domain Bacteria; phylum Actinomycetota; class Acidimicrobiia; order Acidimicrobiales; family CADCSY01; genus JADDRA01. Next base: position 9,644 of record DASZDM010000277.1, read on the forward strand.
AGGCGACTGGCCGGGGACGTTGGTCGTCCGCCGGTCGGCGATCCTGCGTGCCGGCGGGTACGCCGGCGATGTGTTGTTCGAGAACCTCGAGCTGGTTCGCACGATCAGGGCAGCCGGCGGCCGGGAGCACGTGGCGCTCGACATCCTCGTTCGGCGCCTCCCGCCGCCGACCGGCCAATTTCTAAATCAACGGGTACGCCAGGCCTACGACGAGCTGGCCCGGCCCTGGCGCCTGGCCGCGTACCTGGCCCTGGTCCCCATGATCGCGGCCACGCGTGGCCGGGTGGTCGCGCCTCTGGCGTTGCTCACCACGGCCGGCGCCGAGGTCGGCCGGCGCCGCCGCGGAGGCCGAGAGGTGTTCGCGACCACCGCCGCGCTGTGGGCACCGTTGTGGTTGGCCGAACGCGCCGTCACGTCGTGGCTGGCGGTGGCCAGTCATCTGGCGATCGGCGGCATTCGCTACCGCGGTACCGTTCTGCGTCGGGCGGCCACACCGATGCGCCACCTCCGGCGTCGCCTCGAGGACCGTCGGCCTCATGGTGATCCATGGGTCGGGGAAGGACGGAACCGGTGAGCAACCAGGATGGCCAAGTCGGACATGGCCCGGGGCCGGCGGTGCTGCCGTGCCCTCGGGGTCCGCTCACCGACTATCTACTCGACCACCTGGTCCGTCCTCCGCACCCGATGTCGGGCGCCCCGGCGGCCGAGGACGACGCACTCGACGGTGACGACAGCCAGCTGGCGTTGTATTGCTGCTACGAGCTGCACTACCGCTCAATGGCCGGGGTCGCCGAGGCGTGGGAATGGGAGCCCTCGCTCCTGGCCTTTCGCCATGGCCTCGAGGACGCCTTCGAGCGGCGGCTACGGGAGGTTGCCGGTGTGAGCGGGCCGTTCGGCGACGTCCAGGCAGGCCTGCGCCGGGCCATCGCCGACCACCGCGGTCCCTCGCTGTCGAGCTACGTCGAGGTCCGGGCCGGTATCGACCAGCTGCGAGAGCTGGCCGTCCACCGCTCGGCCTACCAGCTGAAGGAGGCCGATCCCCACAGCTGGGGCATCCCCCGTCTGTCCGGGCGGGCCAAAGCGGCGATCGTGGAAATCCAGTTCGATGAGTACGGCGGCGGGGTCGACGGCGCCTCCCACGCCGAGCTGTGGGCCGACACGATGGATGCTCTCGGTCTCGACAGCACCTATGGGTCCTACCTCGACCTCCTGCCCGGCATCACGCTCGCCACCACCAACGTCATCTCGCTGTTCGGGCTGCACCGTCGGCTGCGCGGCGCGCTCGTCGGTCACCTTGCCGCCTTCGAGATGACCTCGGTCGTGCCCATGGGGCGCTATGCCGCTGCCCTGGCCCGCCTGGGCGTGAGCCCCCGAGGTCGGCGCTTCTATGACGTGCACGTCGCCGCCGACGCTGTCCACGAGGTAGTGGCCTGCGAGCGTCTGGCTGGCGGCCTGGCCGACGCCGAACCGGCCCTCGCCGCCGACATCGTCCTCGGCGCCCGGGCACTCATCGCCGTCGAGGAACGCTTCGCCCGCCACGTCCTGGAGTGCTGGGAATCCGACACAACGTCGCTGCTCGCTCCAGTGCCGGAGGTCGCTCGGCCAACCGCCTGATGCATGCGCGGCGGGCCCGTTGAGCCGGCTCCCACGGCTCTCGGCATTCTTCCAGAGAACTCACACGAAACCTACAGGGTGACGGGCGAGACCTGCTGCACGAGGAACGATGATCGCGAACGCTCGGGCAACTCCGGGGGGCCATTGGTCAACACCGTCGGCGAGGTCATCGGCGTCAACACCGCCGTCGCCTCCAGCGGGGCCGGCAGGGCTGCGGAGAACATCCGCTTCGCCATCGCCAGCGACCAGGCACTCCCCGTCATCGACCGGCTGCGCAGCGGAGCTGAGGCCGCCGATCCCGGGCACCTCGGCGTCACCATCGAGGACCCGAGCGACGGCAGCCGTGGTGCAGTGATCACCGGAGTCGCCTCCGGAGCGCCTGCTCAAGACGCGGGG